>JBGCFS010000075.1:0-14336 GCA_045107035.1 Hyphomicrobiales bacterium | reverse complement strand
CGCAACCGCCGTTATCTGGGCGTCGCTTCATTTGGTTACGCGCTGCTGCACACGATATTCTATCTGCTGGACAAGGCGTCACTGACAACAGTCGTTGATGAACTGCCACGCCTTTACATCTGGACGGGCTGGGTCGCGTTTGTCATCTTTGTGCCACTTGCGATGACGTCAATGGACTATTTCGTGCGCAAAATGGGGACGTGGTGGAAATGGCTGCAACGCTGGACCTATGCCGCAGCTGTGCTGACACTCGTGCACTGGGCTGCTTTGCATGATTGGGCAGGTGCCGCACCCGCCCTTGTACACTTTGGCCCCCTGATCGCGCTTGAGGCCTACCGTGTCTGGTACTGGTATCTGCGGCCACGCCCCGCAGTGACGTAATTGCCACCTGAAGGTCGAGGATCAATGCACCCTGCAGAGCGAACCTGTTCGGTTCTCAAATGACAGTGTCACTGTTTATACTTGCGGTCGTCATTTATTAATGGAACCAGACATTCACCGCGCGTCCGACAAGGGCTTTTTGCAACGTTGAAGGCCGCTTCGGGCGGGAAGCAGAAGTTGGCTTGTTCACAGTCCTTTATGGGACTTTTCGCCGAAGCAGTCATTTACATTCAGCTAGCATCAGCCAAGTTGTAAGTTGGTGCAGTGCCCCCTCAGTGCTACTTTTGTTCTAATTCAATATATCAGTAGGCCATACCGACAAAATTCGCGGAGATGGATACTCAATTATCCTTCTGCACAGTAATAATTGCCAAAACATCACAGCCGAGAAAGTCGTATGAAGATGGGCAAATTATGTCTGAAATAACCTCAACGTCATGAAGCACTCCGATTTCATCATGACGTCAAAACATCCCGCGCATGCGCGTATTTTTGAGATCTATAATTTTAACACCGCACCACGCTTCAGAATCGGGCTCTTTAAGCTTGCTGTCCACTTCTAACCCAATTGACCCGTTTCTGAATTGGCAAGGCAGAACTTATCGCGGTTCACCCGAGAAGAATGCGGCATCGACAGCTCTTCGTTGAAGATTTGGTTTTGGGATGCCAATAACAATCCCATCGTCAGAACGGCGAACACGCCATCCATCAATCGTGTCAGTTACTGATTGTGGTGACATAACCATGCACTATGGCTATGCAGCTCAGGTAACATTGATCCTCGGGAACGATGGCCGAGATGAAGTCGGTTTTCCAAATAAACATAATTTATGTGTCAGCAAGACGCTGACGATGCAACAAAATTTTATCTTGTTAAAATATCTCACCTCTTCGAGTGATCCCTCTTTTCTTGGCAAACAAGCACTATCGGAAATAAAAACCAAGGTGCGAGACGCGGGTCCCCAAAAAACTGAATGTGTGAAACCTTTCAGACAAAGATATCAAAGAGATATCCGATGGGCTCAACTAAACACCAAGAAAATGTCTAAACTGCGAAACTCTCGCAGAGGTGCAAAAAGAAAAGATGCCTGGACGTAGAAATTAGAAGCGCTATCCAGCAGAAAATGACTTCTCATATACTCATTATACCTGTTGACAACACGATGATTGTTGCGACAGGATGCGGCGCAATCAGTCGCGGCCTTCGCGAGACTGAGACTTAGGGAGAACTACAAATGAAAACCAATCGTCGTATTTTCTTGTTGGGTCTTGCGGGCGCAGTGACGCTGGCAAGCACATCCATGAGCATTGCTCAGGGCAAGGGCCTTATTGCCATCATAACACCAAGCCACGACAATCCGTTCTTTAAGGCTGAGGCCGTAGGTGCTGAAGCGCGCGCAAAAGAATTGGGTTTTGAGACAATTATTCTGGTCCACGATGATGATCCAAACAAGCAATCAGAGCTGTTTGACACCGCAATCGCGCGTGGAGCCAATGCCATCATCCTCGATAATGCCGGTGCTGACGCAACTGTTGCTGCGGTTCAGCGGGCTAAAGACGCAGGCATTCCTTCTTTCTTGATCGACAGAGAAATTAAAGTGGCCGGAATCGCTGTAAGCCAGATTGTGTCGAATAACTATCAAGGTGCCCAGCTGGGTGCTGAAGAGTTCGTGGCAGTCATGGAAGAAACTGGAAACTACGTTGAATTGGTCGGCCGCGAAGCTGATACGAACGCAGGCATTCGCTCTTCGGGCTATCATGATATTATCGACCAATATCCGGATATGGTGATGGTTGCGCAGCAATCAGCAAACTGGTCCCAGACAGAGGCCTTCGAAAAAATGGAATCTATTCTGCAAGCAAACCCTGATATCAAGGGTGTTATTTGTGGGAATGACACTATGGCAATGGGCGCATGGGCAGCCTTGGAAGCGGCCGGCCGTAATGACGTGCTGGTCGTTGGCTTTGACGGGTCAAATGATGTCCGAGACAGTATTCTTGCCGGTGGCATCAAAGCGACAGTGCTTCAGCCAGCCTATCGTCAAGCACAAATCGCAGTTGAACAGGCTGAGAAGTACCTTGCAACGGGGTCAACAGGCCTTCCAGAAAAGCAGCTGATGGATTGCGTCTTGATCAATTCTGATAATGCTGCTGAATTAGAAACCTTTGCGCTAGGTGCTTAGGTCGTAGGCTTTGAAAACGGAGGAACCCGGTAGTGACACCGGGTTCCAAACTACTACGTGGGGGTATAATGCGTCAGACGGTCTTGGTCTCAGCAATCGTGTGCGGTCTTATGACCGCATTAACCGGATGCAAAATTGTAAAAAACCCAGATCCTAATTCCGCATTTGAAACGGAAGCTAACCTGACCGACCAGGCGCGGATGGCAGCCTACGCGCGTGAAATTTGGGAACCAAAAGTTTTACCTGCCATTACCAAGAAGTTGGTCTCAATCACGGACTTGCGTGCAGCTATTGTGCAGGACGAAGCGGCAGCAGGCCTAGCGCATGGTTTGCGCCCAGAAGGTGAAGCTAACCCTTGGAATTTTGCCGTCAGCGGAACCGGCGTGATCATCGAGGCCAAAACTCAAAGTCGCGCCGCCAAGCTTCAGGTCGATACTGATGCAGATGGTGAAGCAGATGTGATTGTCCAACTGGGTCCGGTCATCCGTGGCACTGCAATCCGTGACGCCATGCCTTTCCTGATTTTTACCGATTTCCGCGATCAGATTGAATTCGCTAAACTCTCCGGTGGATTGAACGCAATGGCGCATGAGCGTGTGATACTTCCGGCAGGGGATGTTGTCGGGCAAACCGTGTCGTTCGAGGGGGTTTTCGCCTATAAGAACGTCACAAAAATGCCAGAAATTGTGCCGACTTTACTCTCGTTCGGCGGATCATAATGGAGCATCCGATAGGCCTTTCAATTCGCGGTGGAACTAAGGTCTACCCCGGCACAGTCGCTTTGAGTGCGGCAGATTTTGACCTGCATATGGGGGCGGTCAATGTTTTGGTTGGTGAAAACGGGGCAGGAAAATCGACGATGATGAAAGTCATCGCCGGTGTTGAGCAGCTGACGGACGGTCAGATATTTATTGGAGATGATCAAATTGTCCTGCGGAACACCGACGAAGCGGCCCGCCGTGGCATAGGAATTGTCTTTCAAGAGCTAAACTTGTTTCCCAATCTGACGGTTGCGGAAAACATCTTTATCGGCCGTGAGAAAACGCGCGTTGGGATAGATATCGACAAAGCGGCACAGCGGGCAGACGCCCGTGCATTGATGACACGGCTTGAGCAGGACATCGACCCGGATGATCTGGTCGGGGATTTGAGGGTGGGACAGCAACAAATTGTTGAGATCGCAAAATCTCTGGCCCAAGATGCCCGCATATTGATCTTGGATGAGCCGACTTCTGCTCTTTCGGCGGCCGAAGTCGACATCCTTTTTCGTGTTATTGAGGATCTTAAACGCAACGGTGTTGGGATCGTTTATATCTCTCATCGCCTGGAAGAGCTGATCCAGATTGGCGACTATATCACTGTGTTGCGAGACGGAATTATCACTGGCGCACGCTCGATGGACGGCGTCGATGTTGGCTGGATTGTCAGTAATATGATTGGCGAAAGCGGCAAAGATTATTCCAAGGAAATAGAACATCCCTTCGGGGATGAGGTTTTTCGAGCTGAACATGTATCTCTTGGCAGTTCAGGTGGTGGCATGCTGGTGGATAATGTCTCACTCACTCTCCGCAAGGGCGAAATTCTTGGCGTTTATGGCTTGATGGGCGCAGGTCGGTCCGAATTTTTGGAATGCGTGATCGGGCGTCACACCCACGCAACGGGTCAAATGTTTATAGATAATCTGCCGCTGACGGAAAAGACCGTAGCCGGCCGGATCAAACGCGGACTTGCATTGATCCCGGAGGATCGCAAGAGCGACGGTCTAGTTCAGATATTGTCGATCCGTGAAAATATGACGCTGTCCAGCCTTGCGCAATTTACAACAGGTTTTCACATGAACCTTGCCAAGGAACTGAGCACGGTTACGGATTTTGTGAAGCGCATGACGGTCAAGATTGCTTCATCAGAGCACGCTGTTTCCTCACTTTCTGGTGGAAACCAGCAAAAAGTTGTGATCTCTAAGGCGCTGATGACCGATCCCAAAGTGCTGTTGATGGACGAGCCGTCGCGCGGTATCGATATTGGGGCAAAGGCGGAAGTATTTCGCGTGATGCGCACACTGGCCGCTGATGGGGTTGGAATTATTTTTGTGACCTCCGATCTTGATGAGGTTATGTCCCTTTCAGACCGTATTTTGGTGATGTCCAACGGCCAGATCACCGGTGAATTCAGCCGTGAAACGGCAACCAACGGCGCACTCGTTGAAGCGTCTGCCGTCGGTCACACGCCGCTTTCTCACAATAAGGAGCCCGTCTGATGGCTGACAAATCTATTGCCGCGCCATCACCGTCGAGCCCTGATGCTCTGCTCGTTCTACTTAAGGCGCGCACGTTCATTGCTCTTATCTTGGTGTTTGTGTTCTTTGCTATATATGCCCCCAATTTTATGTCGACCGCCAATATGGTCATCATGTCCAAGCACGTGGCATTAAACGCTATTCTGGCCATTGGGATGACCTTTGTCATTGTCTCAGGCGGCATCGATTTGTCAGTCGGCTCCATCGTCGGGTTATGTGGGATGGTTGCAGGGTTTCTGCTGTTGAATGGTATCGACATCGGGCTTGGATGGTCTATCCAGTTGAATACGTTGGAAATTTGCTTACTTGTCATTGTTGTCGGAGTCGCGATTGGTGCCGTTAACGGATTCCTCATCACGAAACTGAATGTGGCGCCGTTTATTGCCACTCTTGGGACGCTCTACGTGGCTCGTGGCGCTGCATTGCTGAGTTCGGACGGTCGCACATTTCCCAATTTGAACGGCAATGCCGAATATGGGTCCGACACTTTTCGGTGGATTGGTGCCGGCGAGATATTTGGCATTCCGGTATCTATTTGCATATTAATCTCGGTTGGTCTTCTTGCAGCCTACATCGCGACACGCACCCCTTTAGGGCGCCATATATACGCTGTCGGTGGCAATGAGCGCGCCGCGGGTCTGTCAGGCATCAAAGTTAACCAAACCAAGTATTTCGTATATGTGTTTTCTGGATTTTGTGCCGCCCTGGTTGGGCTGATTATTTCATCACAGCTTGTTGCAGCACACCCAGCGACAGGTGATACATTCGAATTGAACGCAATTGCGGCTGCGGTTCTGGGCGGGACTTCGATGTCGGGGGGGCGCGGCAGAATAGTTGGTACGATCATTGGTGCCTGTGTGATTGGCGTTTTGTCGGATGGACTTGTGATGATGGGCGTGTCGTCGTTCTGGCAAACGGTGATCAAGGGACTAGTCATTATTGCCGCGGTTGTAATTGATCAAGCGCAGCAAAAGTTGCAGGCACGTGTCGCCCTTCAGGCCCAAGCGGCTTTGGGAAAATAGGGAGAACATTATGAAGGGCGCGTTGATAGGTTGTGGGTTTTTCGCACAGAACCAACTCCATGCATGGCGCGATATTGAGGGCGCAGAAATTGTCGCTTTGTGCGATAGCGACACATCACGCTTACGCAGAGCCGCGGCAACTTTTGGTATTCAACGCACCCACATTGATGCAGCCGAGTTGTTTGCGGAAGGTGGATTTGATTTCGTTGATATTGCGACAACAATAGCTTCTCATCGCCCTTTGGTCGAAATGGCCGTTACAGCGGGCGTTCATATCATTTGCCAAAAGCCTTTCGCGAAGAATATGGAAGATGCCCGCGCAATGGTTGCGGCAGCCGCCACCGCTGAAAAAACACTAATGGTCCATGAGAATTTTCGCTGGCAATCGCCGATTCAAGCGGCGCTTAAAGCCGTTAAATCCGGGATAATCGGCGATCCGTTCTTTTGCCGATTCAGTTTTCGCTCTGGCTATGATGTGTTTTCGGAACAGCCCTATTTGGCGGAAGGTGATCGTTTTATCATTGAAGATTTGGGCATCCACATACTTGATATTGCGCGTGCTTTTGTTGGCGATGTTACCCAAATTGCAGCCACCACGCGTCGCATTAATCCTAATATCAAAGGCGAGGATGTCGCAACTATGATGTTAACCCATAAAGGCGGCGCGACCAGCATTGTTGACTGCTCCTATGCTACGAGACGGATGCCAGAGAGCTTTCCACAGTCACTGCTTGAAATCGACGGAACAAAGGGAACACTGAGGCTGGACGTCGGGTATGTTATGACAGTGCAAAGCAAGACAGAGGAGAAAACAGATGTCTCCCCGTTGCTGTTACCTTGGGCTGAGAAACCTTGGCACAATATTCAGCAAAGCGTACAAACGATACAGCAGCACTTTATCGATTGTCTTGCGCAGGGTAAGGAACCAGAGACGTCAGGCGCTGACAATTTAAAAACTCTGGCAACTGTAGAGGCAGCATACCTTTCAGCGCAACAGGGGCGTATTGTAAATCTGTTAGACATATGACCCGAGATACAGAACTATTTGGCACAGACCAGCCACCAGTTTCACACCGGACTTTTTCAATCGAGCGGCTGTCGTTTTTACTTGAGGACGGTGGGCTACGCCACATTAAGCTGGATGGAATAGAGGCGATACGGGGTATCAATTTTTTAGTCCGTGACCGCGATTGGGGTACACTCTCTCCACAGATCTTTCACGAGAGCATCAACCAAAACGAGGATATTTTCTGCCTATCTTTTCTAGCACGCTACGAAAGCCAAGGTGCGCAGCTCGATATTGAAATTATCATTCAAGCGGGTCCTAGGGCCTTGAGCGTATCGG
This sequence comes from Hyphomicrobiales bacterium, assembly GCA_045107035.1. Taxonomy (GTDB): domain Bacteria; phylum Pseudomonadota; class Alphaproteobacteria; order Rhizobiales. The sequence continues at coordinate 7,109 of JBGCFS010000075.1, read as the reverse complement.
CAAATGGCCATGCATCAGGGGCTTTTGAAACAAACCGGGCGGGATTTACGGTCCTTCATCCGATTGATGGAGTAGCGGGCCAACCAGTATGCGTTGCACATAGCGACACCGCATCGCAGTTTTCACATTTTCCTATGCTGATTGATCCCTGGCAACCCTTTATGGATATCACAGGTCTGACACATCACGTCAGCGGCAACTTGGTCACCTGTCGATTCAGTGGTGATGTTTTTGAGATGGAGGATCAACGCCAATGGGGAGACGCTTCGTTCAAGACTTATAACCGTCCCTTGGCCAAGCCTTGGCCGTATCAAATTGAAGATGGCATGGCGTTGGTCCAATCTGTTGAAATAACATGGACTGAAGCTGAATCATGCGCTCCCCTCCCTACTCGACAGCCGTCTTCTGGCGAGGTTTTCCCACAGATGGCGTTGGTAATGACATCTCAAGATGCTCAGCAACTAGCGAACAATCCACACGACCTTCAGTCGGTGAATCCACAAAGATTGCTCTGCCATCTTGATACGACACTTGGAGATACGGCCGCGCAATTCGACGCGTTCTCAAAGGCGCAACAGGCCTGTTCTAGCACGATTTTTGACCTCGAATTGATTTGCTGCTGCGATGCAGACCCAGAACCCGAACTCCTGGCGTTGGCCTCACAAATGAAGGCATCAAATTTTGCACCTGAGAGTGTTCTTGTTTGCCCGTCAGTTGATCGGCAATCCACACCGCCAGGATCAAATTGGCCTGACTGTCCGCCCCTTACGCTTGTTCACAGCTCCGCCGCCAAAGCCTTTCCAAATATTATAAGAGGCGGCGGTGTGGTGAGCTTCTTCCCGGAGTTTAACCGAAAACGCCCGCCCGTAGCCGCACTTGATTTCGTCAGTCATGGTCTCTGTCCGATTGTCCATGCCGCTGATGATCTCTCTGTTATGGAAACGCTAGAAACAATCCCCCATATCACGCAATCAGCGCGCGCCATTATTGGGGACAAGCCATATCGTATCGGCCCTGCTACAATCGCTATGCGCCAAAATCCTTATGGGAAGCGCACAATCCCAAATCATAAAAATGCACGTATTTGTATGGCTGATGATGACCCGCGCCATCGGGCTAAATTCGGTGCAGCCTATGCGATTGGGTTGGCAACTGCTCTGGCGCCTGCTGGAATTTCTGTCTGGACGCCTGCGGCTCTTTATGGCCCGCGCGGCGTTATCTCGGATCAAGAAACTTGGCCATTGACAGATGCGTTAAAAAATCTGGCTTCGCTCGCAGGACACACCATCAATGCGGCCAAAAACTCTTCCGGTATGGCCCGATTGTCCGTTGGCAGTACAGAATTGACGGCAAACCTTACCGGTCAACGAAATGACTCTTATGAACCCTATGAGTGGCGTGCAAGAGTCACACAGTCCTAAGCCATCACTTTACACGGGATGCGAAGCTCGATTTGGAGCGGTTGAGGTGATCTTCCATCGCACGTGCCGCGCCATTGGCATCGTTGGACACAAGAAATTCAAGAATGACAGAATGTTCGTCAAGCGTTGTTTGTTCCTGACCAGACCAAAGTAGCAATGACGAATGATACTCAAAGAGCCACGTTAGCATCATCTCTGTAATCGAATGAATCAGTGGGTTACCAGTTATCTTTGCAAGGCGTGTGTGAAAGGCGATATCCGCCTTCATGAAAGCTTCGGCTTTACCAAGTTGCAATCGCTGCGTTTCGATGATTTCAGCTAGATCAGAGGCATCCTTCGATGTGCAATTTTCAGCGGCCAGTCTAACAGTTCCAAGTTCAAGTATGTGGCGAATTTGTTTTAGGTAATCGATGTTAACAGGTTCGCTGGAGAGCAAGAGCTTCGCAATATCGTCAAGTTGATTGAACGCTACACCTGCCGTGAGGGCGTTAACGCGACTGCGCTCACCATGGGTGATAGTGATCAAACCCTTACTTTGCATTGATTGCAGCGCTTCACGTACGGCGGGGCGGCCGACGCCAAATTTATCCATCAACGCGCGTTCCGATGGCACAATGTCGCCCGCAACCAACTCGCCGCTTGCAACCATTTCGCGCAAACGCTCAAACACCTGATCAGACAGTTTCAAGCGCACAATCTTGCCAGTTGGACTGTCTACGTCATTCATGACACTGCGCCTTTTCAAGTCGTTGGGAACACTTGAGAGATTAGGACGAGTGAACTGGTGTTACAAGAGAATATGATGATTAAACGTTATGTGATACGTTCAATGCTAGCCGCTATTTCATCAGGTTCGAAAACGCGTTTCCAATCGTCCCTCATCAATACTGGTTTGCCAAACTTGATAGCCTTGTTGCACGCATCCGAGAACACGCCGTCAACTTGACCGAAGATGACGGCACCAAGGATATTCATATGCCCCAGCAAGAAATCACGTGCGGCATCCTCTGGAACGCCGCGGGCCACGACTTCGTCAACCGCTTCTTTCATAACATCCAACAGCGACGCGCAAACGGTTTCTGACAATCCTGGCTCAAGTAGCGCCATTTGATCAACGGTGACCCGATGAGATCTGGCGACAGGAGCAAAGATTGTTTTTCCAACTTTTTCACCAAGGTCATAATCGGATTCTGGACCCTGCATTAGCGCGTTCACGATACCTTGCCTTGCCGTAGCGCCGCCAAAATAATCTTTGCGATCTTCTGTTGTATCTTCATTATTAAAGATCGGCGGATGGCAGGGGTGGCTTACAAAATAAGTAACATCATCGCGTTTGGGTAGATGTCCGGCAAAAGGAGCAGCCGCATCCAGACAGACGATAATCGCGCCCGATGGTACTTTGTCGATAATTGACGCAGCAACCTTGCCGATCACAGTATCGGGCACTGCAAGGACAACAACCTTGGCTCCGTCAAGCGCGGTATCCGGGTCCTGACAGGTGAGCCCCAGCTCAGCCTTCAGTCTGTCGCGTCCCTCTTGGGAGACCTCGACATGTGCAACCTCAAAATCAGACGCTGCAAGATTTCGAGACAAACGCACGCCCATCTTCCCGCCAGCTCCAAACAACGCTAATTTCGTCATGCGAAAACTCCCACTTTGACGTCTGTATTTAGAGATACGCCTTGAATTGACAACTGGTATAATAAGGTACTAAGCATGCCAATAAGTCAAGTCCACCCTGCTAGCAAATTGAGCGTCTACAAGGAGATCAGATTGACCACCCAACCTGAAGGTCTGCTTGTTGCCTGGTACGGCGATGATTTTACAGGTGCCGCAGCAGTGATGGAGGTTCTGGCGTTCGCCGGTGTGCCGACAATGTTGTTCCTGGACACGCCAACCAAGGCGCAACTCTCGCGCTATAGTACTCTGCGTGCCATCGGCATTGCGTCGACTGCGCGGGCACAATCTCCTGACTGGATGGACAAAAATCTTGCACCTGCTTTCAAGTCCTTACTCGATTTAAATCCACAACTTTTTCATTATAAAGTATGCTCGACTTTAGATTCATCACCCACAATTGGTTCGATTGGGCGCGCAATCGAAATAGCCGCCGACATAATAAAACCGGATATTGTGCCCGTTCTTGTGGCGGCCCCACAAATGCGTCGTTATCAGATGTTTGGTCATCTTTTTGCGGGACACGAAGATAATGTATACAGAATTGATCGTCACCCGGTCATGGCCCGCCACCCTGTAACACCAATGACAGAGTCTGATGTCGCGCAACATATCTGCGCGCAGTCCGAGCGACTTGAGATGTCTGTTTGGTCATATGAGAATATTGGAAATCAATGGACACAAGCCCCTGCAACCCAGCCATCCCGCATTCTTACGGTCACAATGGACTGTGTCGATGATCGAAGTGAAGCCGCCGCCGGAAGCCTAATCTGGCAGAGCCGCGCCCGAAACCGGTTGGTCGTTGGCTCGCAAGGGATCGAATTTGCTTTGGTCCGACATTGGGTTGAAACCGGTGCTTTGTCAGAGCAAAGTCCTCCGGGCAGCGCTGGTTGCGCAAACGGTATGGTGACGGTATCGGGTTCAGTCTCTCCTACAACGGCAGATCAAATCGCATGGTCGCGCAGCAATGGATTTACAACTATCCGATTTGATCCGACCCAGGTATGTGGCGATAAAAGCGCGTTAGAAGCCGAGATCACGCGAGCTGTGGATGCGAGTCTCTTGGCAATCTCCAACGGAACAGATCCCCTAATTTTCACTGCTGAGGGCCCGGACGACCTTGCTATCGCCCGGTTTAATGCGGCTGTTGAAGGCGTGAATAAAAGTGTCGCAATGGTCAATGAGGGCGTAGGCATCGCTTTGGGCACTGTGCTTGAACGTATTCTCACGCGCAGCAAGATCCGGCGCGCTGTGATTTCTGGCGGCGATTCGTCGGGATATGCAACACGACAGCTCGGCATTTTTGCTCTCTCTGCGCTGGCCCCGACAATACCGGGTGCATCCTTGTTCAAAGCACATGCGGATGCCCCCATGGATGGGTTGGAATTGGCGCTTAAGGGCGGTCAGATGGGTAGTCCGGACTATTTCGGTTGGATCCGCGACGGAGGCGGCGTCAGATGACCCGTGTTTTTGCAGGATATGAGAGCTTAGTACAATTGGGTGAATTGGTACATATATGATGACGTGACCACTCACTATCGTGTGAAATCTAAACAGGGTTTGGTATTCCTAGAAGGGGACTACAAACTGGAATGATGAGTATTACCGTGCAATACGCTCATGGAGGCGGCTTAGAATATGTCCAGCAAATCAATCCGTGTAACTTATCGGCTAGAGACGTCTGGCGATCTAGAAGCACTGGCGGCAAAAATTGCATCAGACCAGTCTACGGGAACCTTTACGGAAGTCCCTGGCGAAACAGCTGAAGTCCAGGCGCGCTGCGCGGCGTCAGTCGAAGACATAACCCCGCTTCCTGACTCTGATGCGCCGTCAATTCCCGATATTGGCAATGGCCCATACAATCGCGGAGACGTTGTCATTACCTACCCAATTGAGGCGGTCGGAACGGATATTGCTGCCTTGATGACCATCACTATTGGGGGCGTCTATGCCGTCAAAGGTCTTACAGGTGTGCGTGTGATGGATATTGACCTACCAGATGAATGGAAATGTCATCCAGGACCGCAATTCGGTATTGAAGGATCACGGCGTCTCACCGGTGTTGCTGAAGGCCCTATTATTGCATCGATTATCAAACCGTCTCTAGGTCTCTTGCCCCAGGAGGCTGCGCAGGTGATCGAAAACCTTTGCACCGCTGGTGTAGATTTCATCAAAGATGACGAGAAACTAATGAGCCCAAGCTATTCATCGCTGGAAGAAAGGGTCAAGAAAATCATGCCCGTGATCAACGACCACGAGCAAAAGACTGGAAAAAAGGTGATGTATGCTTTTGGAATTTCCGCTGCCGATCCGGATGTGATGATGCGCAACCATGATGTTGTGATGGCGCACGGTGGCAACGCGGCGGTGATCAACATTAATTCGATCGGTTATGGTGGCATGTCCTATTTGCGAAAACGATCTGGATTGTGCTTGCACGCGCACCGAAACGGTTGGGACATCTTAACGCGGCATCCAGGTCTGGGCATGGAATTCCGCGCATACCAAAAGATCTGGCGTCTACTTGGTGTCGACCAATTCCAGATAAATGGTATCCGTGCCAAGTATTGGGAACCGGATGAAAGTTTCGTACGGTCTTTTGGCGACGTGATGACGCCAATATTTTCTGAAAGCGACCGAGCTCTGCCCGTCGTCTGCTCGGGCCAATGGGGTGGACAGGCAGTTGAAACCTATGAGCGAACAGGCCGAACACTAGACTTGATGTACCTGGGCGGTGGTGGCATCCATGGACACCCATTGGGTGCTGCAAGCGGTGTTGCAACAATACGCCAAGCATGGGATGCCGCGCGCGATGGTCTTAGTCTAGAGGAAAAAGCCACCGGCCACCCCGAACTAGCCGCGGCCTTAGCGAAGTGGCAAGCTTAAGGTGATAGGCCACCATCCACCAGAATTAACCCACCATTCCGAAGTGGGCGTCAATATAGTTCAACCGACTATAGAACCGTTTTGACCAAAATAGGGTATCATATCCATATCAGGAAAGAGAATTGCTTTGAGTGAGCGCACCGCGCAACTGGTTCGAGCGGTGCTACGCGAAGGCTGTGATCGAAACGTTCTTCAAAGCATCAAGTCAGAACTGATTAGGCGCACGAGTTTCAAAAGACGTCATCAGGCCAAAACCGAAATCTCTTATTGTATAAACGGTTTTTATAACCCATCGGTGTCTGACGTCAGCACTTATGGGTCCAAATAGCGGTATTTGATAAGAGAGTGTTCTTGGCTCATCGTAACCACTGAGGAGTGGGACATGAGACAGACAACTGGAACACGCAAAAGCCCTGGCGAGAAGATCGTCAAAGATATCAAGCGGGCCACTCGCAAGCATTACTCATCCGAAGAGAAGATCAGGATCGTCCTGGATGGCCTTCGTGGCGAAGACAGCATTGCTGAACTGTGCCGACGTGAGGGTATTTCCCAAGGCATTTACTACAAATGGTCGAAGGACTTCATGGAAGCTGGCAAGAAGCGGCTTGCTGGCGACACGGCCCGTGCTGCCACGACTGACGAAGTCAAAGACCTGCGTCGAGAGGCCCGTGATCTGAAGGAAGTTGTGGCGGAACAAACGCTCGAACTCCGCTTGCTCAAAAAAAGCATGATAGGTGATGGGGGCGATCAAGAATGAGACACCCCGCATCTGACAAATTGGAGATTATCCGGCTGGTCGAAGGATCGCACCTATCGGCACGTCTGACGTTGGCCAAGTTGGGCATTCCTCGCACCACATTCTATCGCTGGTACGACCGATATCTTCAGCGCGGTGAGTCTGGGTTGCAGGATCAATCACCCAAGCCAAAGCATGTCTGGAACCGCATTCCTGATGAGGTGCGGCGTAGGGTTGTGGACTTGGGGTTGGAAGAAACGGAGCTGTCACCACGGGAGTTGGCCGTAACCTTCACGGACAGGGAAAGTTACTTTGTATCAGAGGCTTCGGTCTATCGCGTTCTCAAAGCACATGACCTGATCACAAGCCCAGCCTTCATCGTGATCAAG
>JBGCFS010000074.1:0-12013 GCA_045107035.1 Hyphomicrobiales bacterium | reverse complement strand
AGAAAGAATTCCAGGCTTTTTCCGTGTAAGCCATTCAACTTGTTGGTCAACTGTACACGCGATTGAAAGCTGGTAGGCGATGGCCTTTTGGTTTTGAAGGTTCCAATCTTCGCCAGTTATACCTTCCGGATATTCCGCGTTCTCTAGATCAAAAATGAACGCGATAGATGCATCCGTATCCACGCCATGCCAGTCAAATATGCGCTGATTGAGCGCTGCGGACATAATGCTACTCAAGGCGTTCACTCTTACCGACATGGGCATACCAGTGGAGCCGGATGTGGTTTTAACCACATAGTTTCCAAGTTGCGGGGGAGTGTTTTGCGCGTAAAGCGTATCGCCCGCTTCCAGCGCCTCAGCACGTGTAAATGTTGGTATGTCTTCCCAAGCTTCCCATCTAATTTGGTCTTTTGGACCGAACAACGGATTTAGACGGGTTTCGTAAAAGGGCACCTCTGCCTTTGCATGGCGTACCAAGCGCTCTAAAAGCCTGCGCTGATAGGCTTGCATCTGAGGTGCTGTGTAACGCTCGGTGTTGTGCAATATTTCGGCAAATCGAACCGCATTGCGAAATGCAGCGCCCTCTAGCGGCATTTGATTTTACCCAATGGCCTTGAAGTTCTTATGGTTGGTGTGATGCCAAAAAACTCTACTATTTTAGACACATATAATCCTGTTTTAATTGCGAATGATGGATTTTGAGAGTTGGTCAAGCATAGTAAACTGTATGACTATTCAGTCAGAACTCCAAATATTATTGGATCTGCAAATTTGGGTTCAACTGATACCTCATAGTCCATAATACGGTTGCTGTGCCCATTAATCTCCCCACGGATTTATGGAGAGGTGAATAAATACTGCATCATCTGGGTTGTCCTCTGCATTATTAGTAAGTTAAATTGACGCGTACAATTTACTTACTTAACGTCTTAGTAAGTAAATGAGTCGGATGCACTCCAATGAATTTCAAGTTTCTTTTGTCAACGACATCTCTTGTCACTGCATTGTTGCTTTCAAATGCAACATTGGCGGCAGACCTTTACGTGACTGGTACTCCGGTTGAGCCGACTGTGCTTCCAGCTGTGTCAGGTATAAACGGTAAAATTGCTATTGAAGGTGGTGGCTTTGACAAAGAAGGATTTGGTTTGATCACCGGCTCTTTGTCCCTGCCTCTTGGTAACCCCTTTGGTGTGCAGATCGATGCTATGGCCGGCGCACGCGATGGAAAGTTTATTGGCGGTGGCGGCGGTCACTTGTTCTGGCGTAATCCCGCTCACGGCTTGATTGGCGTTTATGGCGGCTATACGCATCGTGATGATATTGACGGATCGGTTGCTCGCATTGGTGTGGAAGGCGAGTATTACTGGGAAAACTGGACTGCTAAAGCGTTGGTTGGCGTTGAGTTCATAGATACTGATAACCCGAACATAATTGTAGAAGATGAAAGCTTTTTCGCGCTCGCAGACATCTCCTATTATGCGAATGAGAATCTGCAGCTATCGGTCGGACATCGCTATATTTCGGAACGAAACGCTCTGGCGCTTGGCGTAGAATATCAATTGCCTCAAGCCGTGTTCTCTGGTGGCGTATCGTTGTTCGCTGAGGCTCGTATTGGCGAGGATGATTATCAGGCTGGGTGGGGCGGTGTGCGCTTCTACTTTGGTGAAGACAAAAGTCTGATGCGTCGCCACCGTGAAGATGATCCTGATTTCTTAGGCGATGAAGATTTGTTCGGCCTTGAAGATTGTATTCCGACGTTCACGCCTGTTAATATTGATGGTGATAGTGAAAGTTTCAATCTGATGAGTAGTTGCACCGGTGAGGTGACCGGGCCATTTTCATTTGGAATTACTTGAGAATTGGCGTCTGAATGAAACAGAGGAATCTAATCTAATTTTCCACTGACTAGAGCAAGCTCTTCCAAACCTCAAACTTCCCCCTGGGTCCGCGTTCTATATGTGAGATTCTGGTGAGTCTCACTTCTATGTCATTGTGAAGACGTTGTCGCAGCAGTGCCGCGAAGCCAATTTCATCGACCGGTCTGCTTTCATCATCTGCCACATATATAACTTCAATGTCTCTCAACGTGTGCTGGATAACCTGAAACTGCTTTGCTGAAAGAAATTGATCATAGTCTGCATGCAGCATGTTTGGCGAAATGACTGTGCCATCACTAAAGGTGAACATGTTCCTGTCACGCCCGAGAATGCGTTTAATACGCGGCAGCGTTCTGCCGCAAGAACATGGTTCATCCGTTGTCTCCACCTGGTCACCATTTTCATATCGGATGAATGGCATCGCGTAGCTATAAAAAGGCGTTGTAATGAGTGTGCATCTGCCAGATGGGTTTGTGGCGCTTTCGCCTTTGTAGATGAATTCTGTGAGACCAACTTCGGCAAATTGATGATGCCCTTCTCCTGTGGGGCAGTTGGCAGAGATGTTGCCAATATCCTCGCCACCAAACCTGTCTATAGTTTTTAAGCCAGCCTCACGCATCACATGTTGCGTTTCAATATCCAAAGCCTCTCCGTGCAAGAGAACAGTGTTGAACGGTATTGGAATTTCGTTGGCCAACATCTGCTCCACAATTGCTCGCGCGTTTTGCGGGAGTGTCGCCAAGATGTTTGGTTTGTTCGCACTGAGCCATTCGATTTGTTCGCTGACGGTGCAGTCAATGGTTAACTGATGCCCGACGGCTTCTCTGTTTCTTAAATTCCACTTATTTCCAGTAACACTATTGGGATAGGGCAACGCGTTTTGCCCGTGCAAAATGAACACGATTGATGCGTCCGTATCCACGCTGTGCCAATCAAATATACGTTGGTTGATTGCAGCGGACATGATTCTGGTTATGGCACTCACTCTGATCGACAGGGGGGTGCCCGTCGAGCCAGACGTGTTTGTAGTGTTGTAGTTTCCAACTTGTGATGGCGTGTTTCGTGCGAAAAGCGCATCGCCCGCCGCTTGCGCCTCAGCACGCGTAAAAATCGGTATATCTTCCCAGACTTCCCATCTGATTTGGTCCTTTGGACCGAATAGCGGGTTTAGGCGGGTTTCGTAAAACGGAACTTCCGCTTTCGCATGGCGTACCAAGCGCTCCAAAAGCCGGCGCTGATAGGCTTGCATTTGAGGTGCTGTGTAATGCTCGGTGTTGTGCAATATTTCGGCAAATCGAACCGCATTGCGCAATGCCGCGCCCTCTAGTGGCATTGGAAAGTGCCAAGAGGAGTTGAGTTCTGCTTTGTGAGCGCGATTTCAAAAAACTCTACTATTTTAGTCACTTAGTATCCTATTGTGTTTGCCCAAGGAGAACTTTGAGAGTTGGTCACGCATTGTAGAGTGTAATACTATTCTGACAACGTCCCAACTATTAGCCCTTTTACTTCTGCGCCGAATGCGATGGTCGTTGGCCCTCGTAAATTGCAGCGCTGGTGAGATTTCTGGCCTCCTTTGCATACAGAGGAGTAAGTCAGCAGTGCTTTTTGCGTTTTTGGTTTTGCATCCGCGAAAAGTGATGTTTTCTGCTTCTCATATGCAAGCCACAGCGTTGCCAGTCCGCATCACTTTGGTTTTCTTTGTCTATGCGACGCTTTTTTCGATTGTTTTGATTTTTTACATGGTAAATAATGCCTACTAAACGATTTGGAATTTTATCCCACTGAGGCATGTAATGCGCATCAAAACCATTTTTCTTTGCACAACATCACTTTTGAGTGGTGTGTTGCTGGCATCCGCATCACTGGCGGCAGACCTTTATATTGAGGGTACGCCAGTACAGCCAACCGTGCTTCCGGCTGTTTCCGGGATAAATGGAAAAATTGCCGCTCAAGGCGGGTCTTTTGATGATGAGGGCTTCGGCGTTTTCACCGGATCGATTTCTGTACCCTTGGGTACCAGATATGGTTTCCAGGGTGATGCGATTGCCGGTGTGCGCGATGGCGAGTTTGTAGGCGGCATTGGCGGCCACCTTTTCTGGCGTGATCCATCAACTGCGCTATTGGGTGTTGTTGGCTCCTTTACGCAACGTGAAGACATAGATGGCCACGTCGCTCGTTTGGGTGTTGAGGGCGAATATTATTGGAATCAGTGGACAGTAAGGTCGTTGCTTGGTGCGGAGTTCCTGGATGCTGGAAACGCGTTTGCAAATGTTGATGATGGGTTTTTTGCGTTCTCAGATGTCTCCTACTACCTGAATGACAATCTGCAACTTAGTGTCGGTCACCGATACACAAGGGAGCGCAATGCTCTTGCTCTTGGAGCCGAATTCCAGCTCGACCAACAAATGTTCTCTAGCGGCGTATCGCTGTTTGCAGAAGGTCGTATTGGAGAAGATGATTATCAGGCAGTTTGGGGCGGTGTCCGCTTCTACCTTGGTGATGATAAGACCCTGATCCGACGCCATCGTGAAGATGATCCTGAAGGCTTGGGTGATGAAGATCTGTTTGAAGTTGATGCTTGCGATTCAGCAAGTGGCGGATGTGGCAGCGAAAGCGGCGGTGGTGGCAGTCAAACCATTATTGTTGACTAAAGTGCAGTTGCTTCATCGGGATTTTTGTCGGAGCAATTGAGACACCTGAAAGAGTTGGATGTGCCTCGATCAACTGTGCTGTAATGCCTCAACTTTTGAAATAAAGTCTTCAAATTTTCCGCTGCTAGATCGTTTTATTTCGTTGCACAGTTCAATGGAGATATTGATTGATGGGTGTAGCGAACGTCTGAATACGTCTTGAAGCGCATCCTTGTCGATGTCTTGTTCCGTTTCGCTAGGAACCATGTGAAGCGTCAGGTGGTCTAATCGGTCCTGTACCACTTGCAACTGTTTAAATGGGTAAATTGGTCTCAATTCCTTCATTCGCAGGTTGGGCCACTTTGAAGTGCCATCATTGAAGTGAAACAGGTTGCGTTGCCTGCCTGCTACGAACTTTAATGCTCTGCTAGATCGCTCACAAGGGCAGGGCCCTTCGAGAAAAGCTCCATAGTCCCCAGAGGCGTAACGTATTAAAGGCATTGCAAAATTGTAGTATGAGGTTGTGAGAATACGGCCAATTTGCCCGGGTTCCACCGGCAACCCTTTCTCATCAACAATTTCCAAATATGAGATTTCTTCGTGGACATGCAAGTGGTTACATTGGGGGCACTCTGCTGCCAGCCGTCCGGCTTCGCTCGCTCCATAAAGATTGACGACTTTGTTGGATAAACTTTCAAGTATCATTTCCCTAGTGTTTGCATCGAGGACTTCACCGCTTACAAGAACGGCGTCATATTTCGGCAGCTTCACACCCATCCTTTGAGCTTCTTCCAACAGCCCTAACGCGTTGTTCGGGAAGGCAATAAGGTACTCGGTCGGGTGCCGCATTAAAAAGTCAACTTGTTGGGATAAACTGGTCGACAAATTATCCAACAAAAAGACTTGACCTTTAGGGTAGCCTCTACACCACTCTTGAGCTTTAGCGCCTTCAGGGTACTGAGCGGCACCATCATAATCGGTCGCTAGCTCGATCATTCTCTTGTTGCCATCTAGGCCATGCCACCGCAAAGCACGTTCCCACGTCGCTTGATTGGCGGTTTGTTGCAGGTTACTTCTGTGATGGATCATGGGTGTCCCAGTTGACCCAGAAGTGTGTTTGGTTTTGGTATCTCCTGCTTGGCGCGGAACATTTGCAGCCCGAAGCTCTCTAGATTCAGATTGCACCTCGGGACGGGTTAAAACGGGTACTTCATGCCATTTTGAAAGGTCGGGGTCTTCGCCCCCCTCAAACAACGGGCCTAATCTGTCTTTGTAGGCAGGAACCTGTTCCCAAGCATGACGCAGGAATCTCTTTAGTCCCTTGTGCTGCAGCGCGAGAAGCCTTTTCTTGTCAAAGCTTTCGCTCTTTTCAAGCAGCGCGATGAACCGCTGATATCCGTCTTCCATAGTGAAACACCAATTGAGTCTGCTAAAACCTGAGTTCGACAGAATAAGTATACAGCGAATTGCCGGGTTATGTCCTCTTTGTGTAATGCGGGTGGGGCTGCAAACGAAACAATAGTTTCGATTATTTTCTAAGAAACACAACACTGCATACTCCCGGTGAATCTCTTAATTGGTTGATTCAAATCATTGCAACCATTGCGTGTGAAATTGTGGCAAGCTCTTAACGATAGTGTTTGCTAGCCTGTTTTATAACTCTATATCACGTAGAATTAGTACATATATTCAGATAGTTAAGTGTATTTGTTGCTGACTGGCAACATTGAAGATTTATGGGCTTTTTCAACGCGTGATTTGTTTATTTGCGATTATTGACAAGTTAAAAATCGCTAACCAAAATTAAGGAAATTCTCGATGCTATTGCGTAAACGATTTCTGACTTCAACCGCCTTGTTTAGCGGAGTGCTTTTAAGCACATCTGTGATTGCTGCTGATTTGTATGTTGAAGGTACACCAAACGTACCTACTGTGCTTCCTGCGGTTTCCGGCATCAATGGTAAGATATCCCTTGAAGGCGGTGCACTGGATAGTGATGGTTTTGGCGCGATTTCCGGATCGTTGTCGCTTCCTATTGGCCACCGCTATGGGGTGCAGTTGGATGCAATGGCAGGCGTTCTGGATGACGACTTTATCGGAAGTGTTGGCGGTCACCTTTTCTGGCGTGACCCGAGTTATGCTCTTCTTGGTATCTACGGCTCATTTTCACATGCTGATAATGTAGATGGTCACGTTTCACGCATTGGTGCTGAAGGTGAGTATTACTGGAACCAATTCACGTTGAAATCGGTTGTCGGTGCAGAATTCATAGACATCAACGTTGCATCCTACGATGAGACGAATCTTTTCGCGTTTACAGATTTGTCTTACTACGCGATGGATAATTTGGAACTGTCGGTTGGGCATCGTTACACCGGTGAGAAAAATGCACTTGCGCTGGGCATTGAGTATCAGCTTGATCAACAAGTGTTCTCAAGCGGTATCGCACTGTTCGCTGAAGGCCGTATTGGCGAAGATGACTACAAGGGCGCTTGGGCCGGGGTTCGCATGTACCTTGGCGACGATAAGTCTTTGATCCGTCGCCATCGTGAAGATGATCCGACAGATTGGTCTGAAGACAATCTATTTGGGATTGTGGTCAATGGTGTGCCGGGGGCGTGTGTTCCTGATGCAGCTCAACTAAATGGTAGTGGCGGCGACTTCAGCGAAGGGTTTAACACCTGTACAGGCGAAAGCTTGGGTGGGGATTCTCCCGGTTAATTGCTCGTTCGGTACATAGTTGATTCTAAACTTTCTTGGCTTTATTCGGGAATGTTTTCGAACTAGCCTAAGGACAAATAACACCTCTGGATTTTCTGGGGGTGTTTTGTTTATTGATTGAGCGCAGCGTTAGCAAAATCGGCTATTCAACCAAAGAGATGCAGTCTTCGAACTTTCTGGATGGAAGTTGAGGAATCTCTGTTTTCTTGAAGAGAGCAATCTCAAATTCTTCATTTAATTTCTGCTGCATGTAGGCTTTCAACTTATCTGCATCTGGTTCCCTTGATGAGCCATCATGCACGTAAACGACATCTATATGCGTCTCGGTTTTCTGGATGAACTGAAATTGATGTGCCGGCAGAAACGGTATGAACTCTATGACATCGAAGTTCGGCCATCGTATTTTGCCGTTGGCAAATTTGAACAGGTTTCGTCTGCGCCCATAGATTCTTTTGATGATGGGTAAAGTCCGCCCACAATTGCACTGCTCATCACTTGTTTCGATAAAGTCGTGGTTCTCGTACCGTATCAAAGGCATGGCATAATTATAAAATGGTGTGATGACCATTCGTCCTGTTCCAGAAATTTGGACCTTATCGCTTTCATATTCCAGATTTTCCACGAGGTTAATTTCCGAGAACTGGTGATGAATGTCCGGATTTTCTGGGCAGGCGGCAGAAATAGGACCAATTTCCGAAGCGCCAAATCGATCAACAACATTTATGTTATTGTCGCTCGTCAGTGTTCGTTTTACCTCTCCAGAAAGACATTCTCCGTGGCAAACAATAGTGTCAAATGGAGGCGTGATGTCGTGGTCTTGAAAGTATTTCAAAGTTACAGCGGCATTTGACGGATAGCTTGTTAGAACTTGTGGCTTTGTCTGCAGGAGCCATTCAACTTGTTCTTCAATAGTATAGCCAAGAGACAGCTGAAAACTGCGGGATTCAGGCTTGGTTATGTTCCAAAAACTACCCCTCGTTCCATCGGGTAGTGTGTGCTTTAATTTGAAATCTACCATAAAGGCGGCAGTTTTTGACTGATCAACATGATGCCAGTTGAATATCTGTTCTCCAACAGCGCTTTTTAAAAGTCTCATCAAGCTGTTTGTTCGGAACTTGAGCGGGCGTCCGGTAGAACCACTGGTCTGGCCGTTTTCTGCGACTCCGCAATGCTCAGGTATATTTTGCGCAAACATTTCCTCGCCAGCTTCCTGCGCGTCTGTGCGTGTCACTGTGGGAATATCTATCCATGCCTCCCAACGAATTTCATCGTTTCGACCAAACAGCGGATCAAGCCGTTTTTCATAAAATGGAACCTCTGCGCGTGCATGGCGAAGAAGCGGTTCCAGCAGGTTTCGCTGATAGACCTGCATGCGTTCAGGAGGGTAGTATTGTGTTCGTTCCAGCACCGCAGTAAATTTTCTGGCGGCCTCAAGACCGGCTGCATTCAGCATAAGAACATCTCGCATTTATCATCATTTGTCTCAGCGAACGGAGACCTTAAAACAGTTTCTGTTTTTTGGTGCAAATGAATCAACAATAAGGGAAACACAACCTTGAATTGGTTTGCGTAGATATATTTTACACTGTAAAAGTAACTAGTTAATTGAGGATGGAATCTATGCGTACCGGTAAACATTTCATGTCATCTACTGCTCTGGTTAGCGGATTGTTGTTGAGCACCTACGTTGTCGCGGCAGATGTATATGTTGATGGCTCCCCAAGTGTGCCAACTGTTTTGCCTGCGGTTTCAGGAATTAACGGAAAGATTGCCATTGAAGGCGGTGCTCTAGATGCGGAAGGGTTCGCTGCCCTGTCAGGCTCTATTACGCTGCCAGTTGGGTATCGCTATGGCCTGCAGTTGGATGCAATGGTTGGTGTCGTTGAAGACGACTTTATTGGCGGTGTTGGTGGCCACTTGTTCTGGCGCGATCCAAGCTTGGGCCTTTTGGGGATCTACGGATCCTACTCAGGCAACGAACATGTCGATGGAGATATTTCCCGGATCGGCGTTGAAGGAGAATATTACTGGAACCAGTTCACGTTTAAAACGGTTCTGGGCGCAGAATTCATCGATATAAATTTGCCAGCTTACGATGAAACCAACTTTTTCGCATTTACCGATTTGTCCTACTACGCAATGGATAATCTGGAATTATCCATTGGTCATCGTTACACCGGCGAAAGCAACGCCCTGGCGCTGGGTGTTGAATACCAACTTGACCAGCAAGTATTCTCCAGCGGTGTGTCGCTTTATGCCGAGGGCCGTATTGGAGAAGACAGCTATCAAGGTGCTTGGGCCGGTGTCCGCATGTATCTGGGCGACAATAAGTCTCTGATCCGCCGCCATCGTGAAGATGATCCTACCGAGTGGGGTGAAGATAACATTTTTGGTATTACAAATGGTGCCGAAAATTGTGTTCCTGATGCTCAACAGCTCATAAATGGCGGTCGCTTAAGCGAGGGATACAATACTTGCACCGGTGTGACCACTGATACTGGGAGTCAGTCGGTTATCATAGAAAGCCCTCCAAGCGATGGGGAATAAGATTGAATAATTTTCAATCTCCTTATGGTTTCCGACCTTAAAATTTAGGCCGAAAATTCCATGAACCTTCGTTAGAATCTCAATTGGAAACGTTTTATTCGACCATTGAAATGCAGTCTTCAAACTTTCCAGATGGCAGTCTGGGGATCTCGGTCTTTTCTATAAGTTGAGTTTCGATTTTTTCGTCGAATTTTTTGCAAAAATAATCCCTGATTTCGTCTTTATCTGGCTGCCGCTGCGAACCATCATGAACATATAAGATGTCTATCTCATGCATTGTGCGTTGTATGAGTTGAACCTGCTTGGCAGGCAGTAACTTGATAAACTCCGCGAAGTGAAGGTTTGGCCAACGCAGTTTTCCACCAGGAAATTTGAACAGGTTCCTGCTGCGCCCTTGAATGCTCTCAATGGTCGGTAAGGTCCGTCCGCATTTACATACTTCTTCTGTGAGCGTTATGTGATCATAGTTTTCATAACGTATTAGGGGCATTGCATAATTATAAAATGGCGTAACAATCAAACGGCCATTTCCTGACTGCATATGTTTGTTGCTTTCGTTTGAAAGACATTCCACCAACACGGCTTCCGAGAATTGGTGATGTGCCCCATTGCCTTGTGGGCATTCTGCCGAAATTGGCCCAAGCTCCGAAGCGCCAAAACGGTCAATGATTGCGATCTCATGTTCCGAGAAAAAATGCCTGACTTCCTGGGTTAACACCTCCCCATGGCAAATCACCGTTTCAAAAGGCACCGGTGAGTTTTCTTCCAAGAAATGGCTCAAGAGAGCAGATGCATTTGATGGGTAGGTGAATAAAATTGCAGGTCTTTTTCGCGACAACCAGTCTGCCTGTTGAGCGATTGTTGCACCCATCGTCAAGTTCAGACCCATGGCCTCTGGATGCGTCAAATTCCAATTCGTGCCAATGGAACCGTCGGGAAATGGGTGCTCGTCTGAGTTATCAACAATGAACGCCGCAGTCTGCGTGCGGTCTACTTCGTGCCAGTTAAAAATTCGCTCGCCAAGGGCATTACCCACAAGCCGCATAAGGCTGTTTGTTCGGAATTTTAACGGTCGCCCGGTGGAGCCACTTGTCTGGCCATTTTCCAAGACGCCAACATTATCTGGCAGCTTGCGGGCGAACATAGCTTCACCGGCATTTTGCGCATCTTCACGCGTCACCATTGGTATATCCTTCCAAGCATCCCATCTGATCTCATCGTCTGATCCAAATAGTGGATCAAGCCGTGTTTCATAAAACGGAACCTCGGCGCGCGCATGGCGTAAAAGCTGCCCCAGTAGGCTACGCTGATAAGCTTGCATGCGTTCAGGAGTGTAATTTTGCGTGCGGTCCAGTGCAGCAGTAAATTTTCTGGCGGCCTCAAGACCCGCTGCGTTCAGCAAAATGCATCCTCACATTTATTATAATTTGTCTCACCCAAAGGAGATTTTAAAGCAAACCATTTAACGTCTGGCACGACTATATCTGTTCTTTCTCAATCAAAAAAGAATAGACGGTAGGCATGCCGCTTTTGTTTAGCAGGATCGAAATAAAAATGACGGCAGCAGGTGCCAGAAGAGTTGCAACCGCCTTGTTACAAATTTATTGCAAAGGGCCGGTTGCTGATATTAACCAAACTGCTTTTCCTGTGGTTTATCGGTGTGCCTGTTGATCCTGATGTTTGGCCACCAAGTGAGCGACCTGCAATCCGTGGGGCTTCTTTCGGATGAAAGCGCTCTGCATTTGACTGCAGATTTTGTAGCCGTTCTCTGGAATACCATTGGCTTTTTGAAAGAATGGCTTCAAATTTCTCAAAACTCTCCTTATCCAGCATGGGAGTCCCTAAGTTTATTGACGGTTAACTAGGCTTAAACACTGCGGGTGTGCTTCAAATAAACCCAGCACACGCCCACCTCACCAACAGTTTATTTGATTTCTGGGGCGATTGTATCAATTCTTTATTTAACGAGTAAGGAAAAGGCACACTTATGTTTATCAAACGCCCCAAGAGTTGGGAAATATCCGAAAGTAAGGCGACGGATGAAAGCACATTCTTGAACCGACGCACGCTGATTAAGGCTGCCGGTTTTGGTGGCATTGGTGTTGCAGCCGGTCTGTCATTGCCAGGCGGTAAAATGCAAGCAGCGGAAAACGATCCGACGGCAGATTTATATCCTGCGAAAATGAACCCCAATTTTGCGGATCCAGGCCGTCCGATAACACCGGAAGAGGTAAACTC
>JBGCFS010000073.1:0-2714 GCA_045107035.1 Hyphomicrobiales bacterium | reverse complement strand
AATCATTCTGGAAACGCTGGCACTGCTAGTCTATCTGCGCATCATTAAGGCGTATGGCGCAACATTTGTATCTTTGGCCAATTATGTATCGATGTTGTTCGGCGCGATTATTGGATATCTGTTGTTTTACGAGGCACCAGGATTCCTGACACTTATTGCCAGTGTGATGCTAGTCGTATCCTTGCATTTAATACGCATCGACGGCCGTCCGAAAACAGCCGTCGAAACATGATTTGATTATTAGCTAAGTCTGCTCAATCTTTGGGGAATGGCTCTATATCGCGATAACCGTTTGGCTCATTCAGATCAGGTACAAAGTCGATCATCCGAACCACTTCGCGCTTTTTGTTGAGCTTCAACTTTTTCCATAGCAGCGCAAGTGCAGCTTTTGGATAAGGGGATAAGCCATCTGTGGTGTCGGAAGCTAGTGTCATGCCCAAGCGGCGACGCATAACGCCATTGGCATAATTCACGGCATAGGATTTGCGAATTTCACTAGTGTAGTGCTCGGTTGTCACTGAGATATTGAGGCAATCCTCATTCACAACGCGATGGGGTCCGTTCAAACCCCAAGACACCATTTCTCCCGGCGCCAGATCGTGGATTTCAGCGTGCTGATCAAACCATTCTTCGTATGGCATCTCTTCTTCCGTCTCGCCAAGAATAAGACCTTCCAGGCCTTCTTGGTTCAGGAACGGTGCCGTATTTGGATAAACATAGAGACGCTTGCGGCCTTCAATTTGCCAAAGAGCCTGGCCCGGTACATCGGAGTGATAAAGAACCTGCATATTGGGAGAGGAAATCAGGACACCCAATGTTTGTTTGAAGGTCTTAAGTCCCGGAACTTTGCCTTCAAAATCCGCAAAGATACTTTGCAGTAGGTCATCATAACGCTTATCTACGCTCATGATGTTACGCAGGTTCAACCAAAGGTTCCCGGTCTTGATTGCCCGAATAACTTCGGCTCCAGACACATCTCCTAAATGGCCTTCGCGCCAGTTTTTCTTTCTGGCGTCGGTACCAAGCGTATTGAGATTGTATAGTCCTCGCGGATAACGATCTATCAATTCACTGAGAACTTCTTCTTTGAACAAGCCACTTTCAACCAATCGATGCTGAAGCTTTAACGTGTGTTTGCCGAAGAGGGAGCTGTAGTGATTCTGCCATCCGTCAACGACGCCCTTCGCGCCAGCTTCCAGATTCATGATACCTGTGTCCATGACGTCTTGTTCCTTGTTTTAACTGTTGCGCGTGGCGCAATTTTTGTTTTGTTGGTTTCGTTAAATGCTTGCTAGCGTGTTGCCAGACCGGTCATCAGTCCTTTGCGCACAGATGGCGGAAGGCGACGGAATGCCTTTTTCAAACCAGGTTTAAGTTGCTGTTCCCATAAATTGGCATAGGCCATGCCCTTAAGGCTGGTTGCAGCTCCATAGCTGACGACCTCTGTGCTGGTGTTTGACCAGTCACCTTGGTAGGCCTCGTAATTACCTAGGAAGTCGATTTTCGTGATGCCATTCTCGATGGCCCATTTTAGGCTTTGTTCCATCTGAACTTTGCCGAGTGAGAAGCTACGCAAATCCCAATCAAATGCACCCAGGAAACAATAGTAGCGTTTGTCCTGTAGGAACCCCAATTCAATGGCTACCGGTTTTCCATCGACAGTCATTACGTATGCAATCGCGCCATCTATTTGCTCGCGATTACCATCCAAATCGGCTAGAAATGGTGTTGCTCTCTCATCAGAAAACGAAGCCATGTTACGGCCGTTTTCCTTGAGCCAGATCATTTTATACTCAAGGGCTTTGTTGACAGCATCCTTGTATTCTTGCGTGCCGCCGAAGTGAGTATGCAACTCAATTGCACCGATCTCTTCTTCAATTTTGCGGAAGCGTCTGCGGCGGCCTCTACGGACAGTTTTCTTGAAGGCAGCATGGAACGTATCCCAGCTCTCTACTCCTTCTAAATTCATGATCAGAGAAAGGTCTTCTTTCTCATTGCTGATATTTTTCTGATCCAAGACATGGGCGAGCTGACTTCCTTTCAGCACGCGGTCAAGCACAATGGCGTCAGCATCTAGTTCCTTGGAAATATCTTGCCAGCAGGTTCGGGCTTCCTGGATAGACATCAGATCTGTGTCGATCAGAATGTTGGCGTATTGAGCAAGCGGTTCGCCGAGGGTGCGTATTGTCTTTACACCAAATGATTTGGTAACGCGCACAAGCGGAAAAATGGCTGAGATTTTATCGGATCTGCGAATTGTGATGAGGCATAATTGTGTGTCTTCATCAGCTTTTGCATTTCCGACAAAGGATTTAATCCATCGATGGCACCAGTCGAAACCTTGGAAGTAACTGAGGCCATCAGAGACCTTTTTCTCCAAGGCCCTCCACTCTGCTTCCAGCGCTTCAACGCCTGCTAGTTCTGATATGATATCGACATGCACATCACCTTGTTTGGCAATGGCTTCAAATATCGGTTTTGTTGAGCGAGAGCTAAACTCATCGCTTACTAGAATTCCCATAGTCAGTTGCCCAGTACTCTTAGAACGTGCCCCAGTTTCCCACCTCGTATCGGTGAAAATTTATGGTCACAATTTACAGGTGGCGCATTACCTAGCGGTTAAATGCACGTTTCAACTTTGTTCACTATAAGGGAGGTGGACTGAATATATCTTATTGAAAACATTCAATAAAAATGGAACTGATTCATGATTG
>JBGCFS010000072.1:0-43598 GCA_045107035.1 Hyphomicrobiales bacterium | reverse complement strand
TGGCGATGGTGTTGCAACGATATATTTCAAAAGGCGTCTTGCTGGGAGCCGTTAAAGGATGAGTACTGAAGTGAAAAATGTTCCTGCGATTGATGCCAAACGTTTGGTCATTCGAAATATGAACAAGCACTACGGCACTTTTCATGCTGTAAAAGACTTGGATATCGAAGTTGAACCAGGCGAGTTTTTGGTCCTGCTTGGCCCATCTGGCTGTGGTAAATCCACAGCTTTAAGAATGATCGCCGGTCTTGAAGAAATCACCTCCGGTGAAGTGATCATGGGCGATAGGGATGTGACCAACGTCCTGCCAAAGTATCGCGACATTGCGATGGTGTTTCAATCCTATGCGCTTTATCCGCATAAAACGGTTGCCGAAAATATCGGCTTCCCATTGAAAGTTGCCGGTGTGGCACCAGACGAGCGAGACAAAGCGGTTCATGATGCGGCCGCTCAGGTGCAGATGGAAACTTTGTTGGCGCGCTATCCACGGGAACTATCTGGTGGTCAACGCCAACGTGTTGCTTTGGCACGTGCCATCATTCGCCGGCCATCTGCATTCTTAATGGATGAACCATTGTCCAATTTGGACGCCAAATTACGCGGGTTCATGCGGGCCGAACTAAAGCACATGCAGCACGAGTTGGGAGTCACAACCATCTATGTGACACACGATCAAATTGAAGCGATGACATTGGCGCACCGCGTTGCGATTATGCGCGATGGCGTGTTGCAACAACTAGGCACACCAGCTGAAGTTTATACCAATCCGGTCAATCTGTTTGTGGCTGGGTTTATGGGGTCACCTCCGATGAATTTCGTCGAGGGCGATGTAAACAACGATGTTCTCAATTTCGGCGACAACAAAATTAATTTGTCAGGCGCACCGCAAGGATCTTCAGTCACACTGGGCTTCAGGCCAGAAGATGCAACGGTCGTGAAGGCAGGCAAAGGTCGATTTGACGCCAAAGTGTATACAGCAGAAATGACGGGCGATCTGACACTTGTTACCATGCGCCTGGGTAAATCCATGATGACTGTTAAAATGCCGAAGGACTTCATGGTTGATTTCGACGAATTGGTGGGAATCGATTTCCCATCAGATCTTACATATCTCTTCACCACGAAGGATGGCGCTCGCCTGTCCGCAACAGTCGCATAGCTTTTAGAAGGGTTAGCCTCGGTGAAAATTCCGGCCTCAATGCGTGCTGTCGTTTTGCGGGGGCATGGCTTTGAAAACCTCGCGCTCGAAACAATTCCTGTGCCAGTGCCTGGACCAAGGCAGGCTTTGGTGCGCGTGGATGCAGCAGGCATTTGTGCGTCCCTAGTGAAAATGATTGCGCAGGGCAATGACCACAATTTTCTCTATGGTTGGGACCTGGCACAATTTCCCTCCATTTTGGGTGACGAGGGTTCGGTAACACTTGTTGCTCTAGGCAAAAATTTGGATGGGCACTATAAAATTGGCACGCGTTATGTTGTTCAGCCTGCGGTAGATACCGCGCCTATCAATCACCTAGAACGCTACGTAAACAATGGGCGTGGTGTTTCAAAGATCGCTTGTGGGTATACGCTGCCCGGCCATTTGGCGGAGTATATGCTGATCCCCGAAGAAGTGTTTGCAGCTGAATGCCTTGTGCCGATTCCAGATCAGCATATGCCGTTCGCGCACGCTGCTATTTCTGAACCAATTTCCTGTTGCGTATCGGGCCAGTTTCATCATGTGCACTTGCGACAAACGGCCTTGACGAGACCTAGAATTGCCGAGCCCGGCCTTAAAAAAAATGGCACATGTGTTGTAATTGGCCTTGGAGCGATGGGGCGAATGCATATTGATGTTGCACTTGCGCAATCAGCTTCAGTTGTTATTGGCTCTGACCCAATGCCTGCAAGACGGGAACGTATGATTGCCACCTTGTCAGACAAAGCGAACGCAAATGGTTGTGAGTTGTTAGCTGTTGATCCATCAGATCTTCAAAATGTGATAGATCGCGTAACTGACGGACGGGGAGCTGATGATCTGATCATTGCGGTTGGACACCCAAAGGTCATCGAAAATTCATTGCCCTTGCTCGGCAAAGGAGGTGTCGCAAACCTTTTTGGTGGCTTGAAGAAAGGGCAGGAATTCGTTTCGGCAAATGCAAATGACATCCATTATTTGGAAACAATGATTACCGGCTCTTCCGGAGGAAGCGCCTGGGATATTTCGCAAACATTGGATTGGATGGCAGCGGGTTCTATAGATGCCTCGCAACATATAGCAAAAATCGGAAGCCTAGAGCATGCAATAGAAATGATCCATGATGTGAAGGGCCAAAAACTTGAAGGCAAGGCCGTCCTATATCCGCACCACTGTGTGGATACAGCGTTTGAAGTACAAAATTGGACGGCGGCTGACGAGGTCAGACATCTTTCCGGGGGCGGTTGATCGATGGGGGGCACCTTTGTTGGAATAGGTTTTGGGGCTATCCAAACAGGTTTGTTTTTACGCGAAGCTCAGGCTTCTGGCGCTTTTGATCGTTATGTTGTTGCTATGCGTCGCCCTGAATTGGTGGATGATGTAAATAGGTCCGGCACTGTAACTGTGAACATTGCCATGCCAGATGGAATCACGGTGGAAACATACGAAAATATCGAGGCACGATGTCTTCAAAATCCACAAGATCTGGCGCTCTTACATAGCAATCTTGTGAGTGCTGAAGAAATATCTGTCGCGGTTTCCAGTGTCGACGATTACGTCACTGATGCGCCAAACAGCCTGCATGTTTTGCTTGCGAATGCGATTGCTGAGAAATTGAGGAGCACTTCGCCCCGAACACTAATTTACTCCTCTGAAAATCACAATGACGCTGCAAGTCTGTTGGAGAAAGCGATACTGTCAGCATTGCCTGAACAGGACAGAGCAAAGGCTCTGAACGTTTTTCAAACTGTAGATACAGTTATTGGAAAAATGTCGCGTGTGATCACAAACATCGACGAGATAAATGACACCGGCCTCACCACATCATCACCCAATGGATCTCAAGCTTTTTTGGTTGAATCTTTCAACAAAATTTTGATGAGCGAAGTTGAGTTAGAACGCACGAGTGGGCGTGGTATCACTCAGTTGGTTGAGAAAATCGATTTGATGCCGTTCGAGCACGCAAAAATTCATGGGCACAATGCGACGCATGCCGGGTTTGCTTATATTGGAGGCGTTTTAGGGTTGGAATGGATGGCAGATGTAGCTGCTATTCCAGAGATACGAGAATTCTTTAGAGATGCATTTTTAGAAGAATCTGGTGAAGCTTTGATCAGGCTTCACGCAGGGAAAGACCCGCTTTTTTCCAAGGAAGGCTATCAAGTTTACGTCGATGATTTACTCGAAAGAATGGCGAACCCTTGGCTCCGCGATACCTGCGCCCGAATTGGCCGTGATGTAGTGCGCAAACTCGGTTGGGATGATCGTTTGATTGGAACAATACGACTTGTTCAAGGGCAGGACGTTTCTGCCCACCGATATGGATATGCTGCCCTTGCCGGCTTTGAGGTCATGAAAAAACCAACCAGCACGATGATTGAAAATTGGATTGCCTCAGGTGCGTCTGCAAAAGAAGCATCACAAATGGCCGACTGGCTGGACCAACTACGACCAGATTATCAGGTGTGGCGAGATCATTTACAAAGCCTGCCCACGCCGACAAATACTTTCGACACCCCTCCACACGATAAATAAAACTAAGGATAGACCCATGACAAAACATCGCCTGAACCGCTTTTTGGGAGCTGATGGAAAATGCTTTGATGTTGCCATTGACCACGGTTTTTTCAATGAACCTGGTTTCCTTGCTGGGATCGAGAATATGCGCGACGCGGTTGCCACTGTTGTAGATGCGCAGCCTGACGCCGTGCAATTGTCTCCCGGCATGGCAAGGCACCTGCAGTCTATTCCAGGTAAGGCAAAGCCATCCCTTGTGCTGAGAACTGACGTTGCAAACATCTATGCGAAAGATCTGCCCGAATATCTGTTTTCGCAGATCGTAGAAAATGCAGTTGAACAAGCTGTGCAGCTGGATGCGGCATGTCTGTGCGTCAATTTGCTGTTGATGCCAAATCAACCGGAAGTTCACGCGCAGTGCGTCAGCAATATCGCGCGGTTGAAACCTGAGGCTGATGCCGCAGGCATGCCGCTGATGGTTGAGCCACTTGTTATGCAGGATAATGCAAAAGCTGGTGGTTACATGGTGAATGGCGATCTGGCGCTTGTACGTACATTGGTGCGTCAGGCCGTAGAAATGGGCGCAGATGTTATCAAGGCGGATCCTACCGATGACGTGAGCGAATACCACAAGGTTGTAGAAGCAGCCTCCGGGATCCCTATTCTGGTGCGTGGCGGCGGCCGTGTGTCAGATGCTGAAATTTTGAAAAGAACAAATGATCTAATGGAACAAGGTGCAATGGGTATCGTATATGGGCGAAACGTCATTCAGCACGAAAATCCGGGAGCGATCACTCGCGCTCTAATGGCAATTGTTCACGATGGTGCTTCGCCTGATGAAGCTCTTGCCATGATGCAGGGAGCATAAGCCATGAAGGACGTTCGTTTTGGAGTTATTGGCGGTGGATTGATGGGCAAGGAGTTTGCCTCGGCTGCTGCGCGGTGGCTCCATCTCAATTACACAGATGCACGTCCGGTAATCACGGGCATTTGCGATGTTAACGCAGATGCCCGCACTTGGTTCACGCAGAAAATTCCCAGCTGTACTCTCAGTACTGGCGACTATCATGAGATACTTGCCAGCGACGAGATTGATGCCATTTATTGCGCGGTGCCACACAATCTGCATCAGGAACTGTATTGCGACATCATAAAGGCTGGGAAACATCTTCTCGGTGAAAAACCATTCGGAATCGACAAAGCGGCTAACGTCGCGATTTTGGAATGTATTGAAGCGCACCCTGACGTGCTGGTTCGGTCAAGCTCAGAATTTCCATTTTTCCCCGGCGCTTTGGCCATATCAAAGGCGATAGAAGCTAAGGAATTTGGCCAGATCATTGGCGTCCACGCAGGGTTTTATCATTCCTCTGACCTCGACCCCGACAAAGCGATAAACTGGAAACGCATGATTGGCGTCAACGGCGCTTACGGATGCATGGGCGACTTAGGCTTGCATGTCATGCATATTCCATTGCGGTTTGGTTGGAAGCCAACGCGTATCGCAGCTCAGTTGACCAACATCATGACCACGCGGCCTGATGGCAAGGGTGGAACGGTTCCTTGCGAGACTTGGGACAATGGCTCCATACATACAATGGTCGAAGGTCACGGAGAGCCGTTCCCTTTAACAATGGAAACCAAGCGAATTGCACCAGGTGAAACCAATACGTGGTTTTTAAAGGTGGAAGGCACCAAGAGGTCTATGGAGTATTCAACGAAGTACCCCAAAACCTTGAAGACTTTAGATTATGTCAGCGGCCAACCCCAGGCTTGGCGACATGTCGATCTTGGCTACTCATCAGCCTATCCTGCCATAACCGGTGGAATTTTTGAGTTCGGCTTCCCCGACAGTTTGCAACAGATGTGGTGTGCATTTATCGATGAGTTGGTGAATGGTAAAGAGGGTATGTCTCAGCCGTTTCATTGTGCTACACCTGCTGAAACAGCCGGGAGTCATGACATCATGACAGCGGCGATCGACAACGCTATTTAACGGAGACGCGCGTGCCGAGACTATATATTTGCGGGGAAGCATTAATCGATTTTGTGCCAATGAACGGTGCACAGGGACAATCTGGGTATGAGCCAAAACCGGGCGGTTCTCCCTACAATGCAGCGAAAGCTGCGGCACGTGCTGGTGCTGAAGTTAGTTTTCTTGGTGCGATCTCAACAGACTTCTTTGGAGACCAACTAAAGGAGCATTTGGAAGAAAGCGGTGTTTACTGTGATGCTGTTCCACGCAGCCGTTACCCAAGCACATTGGCTTTTGTTGATTTAGCAACGGGCGATCCTAGATACGCGTTTTTTAACAACAATGCATCCACGGCAAACATGGCACCTTTGCCGAGCATGCTTGAGCCCAATGCTGGTGATATTCTGGACATTGGCTCAATTTCTCTGATCGACCAGCCGGGCGCTGACAACATCACAAACTTTGCCGTTTCGATGAGCGAACAAATGATGATCTCAATCGATCCTAACGCGCGGCCAAGCATGATCGAAGACTGGCCAGCATGGCACGCACGTATTGCCCGTCTGCTTGATGTGGCAACGATTATCAAGTTGAGCGTGGAAGATTTACAGGTAATTGCACCTCATCACACCGCAGACCAGTTTGCTGAAAAGCGCCTGGAAGGTAGTGCGGGACTTGTAATTGTGACTGATGGTGGAAATGGCGCGACCGGTTACACCCGCGATGCAAAATATCATGCCAATACTCCAAAAATTGAACTGGCCGATACAGTTGGTGCTGGTGATACGCTGATGGGCACGACGTTGGCTTGGATTTTGGATCGGGGCATTTCCGATGTTGATGTATTGCGCAAATTGGGCGAAGAAGAGTTGAAAGAAATGCTTACTTTTGCTGCCAGCGCCGCAGCGATCAATTGCCAAAGTGTTGGCTGCAACCCGCCAACGCGCGCGGAAATTGAAGCTTTCTTGGCTGAACGTAGCTAACCGTTGAAGTATGAGTGAATTGGACAATTCAAAACAGCCCGACGCCAGTGCAAATGGAATTGTTTGTGCTGGGAATTGGATTGTCGATATTGTTCACTCTATAGATCACTGGCCAAACAAAAATGACTTAGCTCGTATTGAACATGCGACACATGGAATTGGCGGCGGTGCTGCCAATGTTCTTACAAATTTAGCAGAACTCAACCCTCAATTACCTCTGTTTCCTGTTGGATGTATTGGACAAGACGACTATGGCCGTTTTGTCCAAGAGCACTGTAAAAGGTTAGGTGTTGAGACGAGCTATCTTGTTCAGTTGCCTGATGCCGAAACAGCCCACACACACGTAATGAACGTCGTCGGGGAAAGCCGAACATTTTTCTATGCTGGTGGGGCAAACGATAGGTTCGATCCTTCCCACATTGAGATTTCGGCGTTGTCCGAACATCGACCCAAGCTGTTTTATCTCGGCTATATTATGCTACTTGAACAGATGGATCGTCTACAGTCTGATGGTTCGACGTTTGCTGCCGATATATTGCAGCAAGCTAAGCAAAATGGCCTGCAGACATGCGTGGACCTTGTCTCAGCAGCTCACTCTGAGTTTTCAAAAATAGTCACAGCGTCTCTACCTTATATCGACTATCTCGTTTTGAATGAAACCGAAGCTGCAAGAGCTACGGGAATTGAGCCAATGCAAGATATCTCTGCTTTCTTGCACGAGGCCAGCCGTAGGCTCCTGGCGCTGGGCGTAAACAAGGCAGTCGTCATCCATATGCCCGGCGTAGCTCTTTGGACAGATGTTGATGGTAGTGAACTTTGGTCAAATGTATCGCAGATTCCGGAAGAAAACATTGTTAGCCCGGTTGGGGCGGGGGATGCTTTTTGTTCAGGCGTTCTCTTTGGAATCCATGAAGGTTTTGAACCCGCAAGAACCATGAATTTGGCTCATGCAATGGCTGCCGCGAACTTGAAAGTTCCAACGGCGAATGGAGGTATTCCTCGCATTGATGATCTCCTGAAATTACTTTGAAATATCGATCGCGACTGAATCTAGGCGGACAAGATAGCGGCTGTTTGGCAAAGTATCGTTTTATGCAAACGCATCACTCTGCGTTTGGAAACTCTGTCAACATGTATTGACTATCTAAATGTTTTTTAGCTCTGATTAAAGAAGGAACGCGTCATCTGCAGAGTCTGCTGGTTTTTCCGGCGGCTTATATCCACGTGGCGTCGGGCCAAAATAATCATCTGATCTAAGGAAGGGGCGAGGATGTAAAACTACGGAACACAGTCGTTGATATACGGACTTTGGAGCCACAGGCTTGCAAAGCAGTTCGTTTATACCCAGCCGGGTTGCGTGCTGTACGCGCGTAAGTTCTGTGTGCGCTGTTACCATGATAACCGGTAAGAAGGGATCGATACTATCATCGTTTCGGATTTGACGCATGACCTCCGGGCCTGAAAAAATTGGCATTTCCCAATCTAGAAACAGGACATCAGGGCGCCTTTCCGAAAGAGCAACCAAACAATCAGCACCGTCAGAAGCTTCATGCATGTTGCGTATTCCAAACCCACGCAAAACAGACTTCATGACCGTTCTGAAAAACGAACTGTCATCAGCGATAACAACCGACAGGTCAGAAAAATCGTGCAAGAAAAGCTCCCTCGTGATCGTGCAGGGTTTGTGTAGCAAAGAGGTTAAAATTTACCAACCAATGTCTTAAATTTGAGGCAAAATTTGCAGTTTAAGGGTTTGAAACCATTAGAGTTCATCAATTTTACTGGCGTTTCTCGTTAAAGTTGCTGCTAAAGACTTAACAGCCAGCTCTTCAGCCGCCGGGAGGCTTCTCTCAGTTCATCGTGATCGCGCGCAAAACATAGGCGTAGGAAACCTGCGCCACTTTTCCCAAAGGCCTCTCCTGGTGCCATTGCCAGACCAATTTCATCAACCAGTTGAATGCCTAGTTCGTTCGTATTTGGAATCTCATCCATCTCCAAAAAGATGTAAAAGGCTCCGCTTGGTCGCTCAAATTTTGTCTTGCCCGTTGTCTCCAAGGTATCACAGAGAATGTCGCGTCCCAGTTTGCAGGATGCTACCTGTGACGTCACGAATGAATCTCCTTCATTCAATGCAGAAATCGCCGCGTGTTGCATAAAGGCAGCGACGCCGGACGTGGAGTACTGAACAAGATTTTCAAACACTTGCTCCAAAGCCGGAGGTGCAGATATCCAGCCAATGCGCCAGCCAGTCATAGCCCAGTTCTTAGAAAAGGTGTTTACAAACACGATTTTTTCGTCGTCCTCCATAATATCGTAAAAGGATGGTGTCCGAGCTCCAGAATAATAGAAGCGGCTATAAACTTCGTCGGCAATGATCCACAGATTATGTTTCCTTGCTAATGCCAATAGGCGTTTCAGTGTGTCCTCTGTTGCGACCCAGCCAGTTGGATTGCTTGGGGAGTTGATGAACATCGCACGAGTTCGCGGCGTTATCGCTCGCTCCATTGCTTCCAAATTCAATGACCAAGAGTTATTTTGAAACTGCATAGGCACTTTGATCGGTTTGGTACCCATAATTCCAAGGGCGGCAGCAAAGTTTGGCCACGCTGGTGTTGGAACGATGACTTCATCGCCGGCCCCCGAAATTGCTTGGATTGCAAGCTGTATTGCCTGCATTCCGGAGCCTGTAACAATGAAACGTTCTGTTGGAAGGTCTCTAACAAAATGACGTAGGTGGTATGATTTCAACGCTTCGCGAAGTTCAGGCAGCCCCTTTTGATAAGTATAGAAAGTCTCGCCTCTGGCAAGGGATGCATTTGCTGCTTCACGAATGAAATCCGGCGTTGGCAGGTGACCTTCGCCAGCGAGCAATGGAATGACTGATTTACCACTCTTTCTGACATGGTTCATGACTTTGACGATTCCACTTTCTGGAGTGGAAATAGCTTCCGGCCGCAAAGCATTCAGCAGCATGTCCGCGTTCATGAGTCACCCCAATTGAAGAATTATGAATGTTGGCATCACCAATTGCTTTGCCACGGCCGGTGGATGCAAGGCAAATAAAAACCGGCTCTGAAAAGTCAGAGCCGGTTTATTCAACACAATTAACTGATCAGGATTTTTTTGCGAGCAAATCTCGAATTTCAGCGAGAAGCTCTTCTTCTCTTGGTGTTTTTGGAGGCTCCGCAGGTTTCGCTTCTTCTTTTCTTTTCATGTTGTTCACGGCCTTAACAACCAGGAACAAAATGAAGGCGATGATCGCGAAATCAACGGCCGCAGTTAGAAAGTTACCATAAGCAAGAACAGCGCCTTGTTCTTTTGCAGCGTCCAGAGTGCTTGCATCAACCCCGGATGCAAGGCCAACGAAATAGTTGCTAAAGTCGAGGCCACCAAATATAGCGCCAACTATTGGCATGATGATGTCTGCCACCATGGATTTAACAATTCCGCCAAATGATGCGCCAATAATGACACCAATCGCGAGATCGAGTACGTTTCCTTTTAAAGCAAATTCTTTGAATTCTTTAAGCATGTTCACCCCTTGATTCTACTAATTTCACACACAAAACATGGCTCGACTACGAATGCAAATGCAAGTTTTCGGTCAACTATGTGATGACTTTCGCATATTCCGCAACAAGTCTAAGGTATAAACAATACGAATACACTTGGAGGAGGGAGGAATGCTGGCAGGTTGGGTCGTCGTTGCGGCGGCACTGTTTTACATCGTGCTTTTGTTCCTGGTGGCAACACTAGGCGACCGGGCCTCGCGCAGGCGTGGAGCGGTAACTGCCGGTTTTGCAACGCGTTTTGCCACCCGACCAACGCTTTATGCCCTGTCTCTGGCAGTGTATTGTACCAGTTGGACTTTCTTTGGTTCTGTTGGGCTTGCTGCCTCCACCGGTTGGGATTTCATAGGTATTTACACCGGCCCAATACTGGTGTTTACCGTCGGCTATCCATTGGTGCGCCATATTGTCGCGATTTCAAAAGCGCAGCGTATAACGTCGGTTGCTGATTTTATTTCAGCACGATACGGAAAAAGCCAACTGGTCGCTGTGGTCGCAACATTGATCGCCGTTGTGGGCTCTGTTCCCTATATAGCTTTGCAATTGAAGGCGGTGTCTTCTTCACTAGCTGCAACAGTTTTGCGTTCCGAAAGTGGACGAGCGGCGGATATATCTTTGCCGTTTATTGGAGATATCGCACTGCTTGTTGCCGTTACAATGGCGCTCTTTGCTATCTTATTCGGTACACGTCACAGCGACGCGACAGAGCACCAGGAGGGCTTGATGCTCGCCGTCGCGACCGAAAGTATGGTCAAATTGATCGCATTCGTGTGTGTTGGCGTTTTCGTTCTGACAGTTCTGTTTGATAGCCCTGCCGCTTTGTTCGCCGCGGCGCAAAATGCAGGCGATATACTTCCGCTTTACATCGCGCCCTTTAATTGGGGGCAACTTGCTGTTTTTACTTTGCTCAGCGGTATCGCAATTTTGCTTTTGCCGCGTCAGTTCCATGTTACGGTTGTTGAGAACAACAATAGTCAAGAACTTAAGCGCGCCGCATGGCTCTTTCCGCTTTATCTGGTGGCGATTAATCTGTTCGTCGTACCAATAGCTATCGCGGGCCGCCTGACTTTGGGGCCGGATGTTAGCGGTGATTTATTCGTGCTGGCTTTGCCACTTTCAACGGATTCAGTTGGATTTGCCGTCATTGCCTTTATTGGTGGCTTGTCTGCTGCAACCGCAATGGTGATTGTGGCAGCAGTTGCACTTTCCATCATGATATCCAACCAGATTGTTTTGCCAATTTTGTTGCGTCGATCAGGTGAGCAACTCGCCGGGCGAGATATGACCCGCACCGTTCTGGTGGTGCGCCGGGTCGCGATTTTTGCAGTCCTTGCACTTGGCTATTTATATTATGCGGTGGCAGGCGATAGCGCAGCCTTAGCATCTATTGGGCTCTTGTCGTTCGCTGCCATTGCACAATTGGCGCCTGCATTTCTGGGAGGTATGTTCTGGCGACGTGCAACAGCTCGAGGGGCTGTCACCGCAATGGTAATGGGATTTGGAGTTTGGTTTTACACATTACTCTTGCCAAGTTTTGTCAACAGCAGCACGTCACTCGCCTCGTTCCTTGCGGAGGGACCTTTTCAAATTGGCTGGTTGCGGCCCGAGCAACTGTTTGGTTTGGATATGCCGCCCCTTACGCATGGCGTGCTGTGGTCTCTGGCTGCGAACATTTTTGGTTTTGTGGTGTTTTCATATGGTCGTAGGCCACTTCCTTTGGAACGCTTGCAGGCGGACAGCTTTGTTCAAAATACACTGCCAAGCGCTGGTACTTTGCTGGCACAAAGACGATCGTGGCGCACAACAATAACTGTTGGGGAACTACAGGAAACGATTGGACGCTATTTGGGAGAGGAACGCACGGTCCGTGCCTTCAATGCCTATGCCAAAGACAACAGAGTGGATTTGCGCCCCTACATTTTGGCTGATCCGTCCTTGGTGAGCCATTCAGAACAGTTGCTGGCATCGGCGATTGGCGCAGCGTCATCCCGTCTCGTGTTTTCGCTTTTGATGCAACGAGGCGATACAGAATCTCATGTGTCTCTGGCGCTCCTGGATGACGCTTCACAGGCTATTCAATACAATCGTGATTTGCTCCAAAGTGCACTTGATCACGTATGGCAAGGCATCGCAGTGTTCGATCTGAATTTGCGACTTATTTGTTGGAACCAACATTTTCGCGGCTTCCTCAATCTTCCAACTGAGTTTGGACAAGTGGGCACGTCATTAGGTGACTTTGTGCGTTATGGCGTGGAAAATGGTCACTACGGCTCTGGCAACGCGTCCTCGATGATCGATGCGCGATTAAAGCAGCTCGTTGAAGCGCCCAATATATTTGAAGAAACTTTTTTCCCGACGGGGCAGGTGCTGGAGGTGCGGACAAACCGAATGCCAGATGGCGGCATTGTGGTGACTTATACTGATGTAAGTGAGCGCGCGGCAAACAAGCGAACGCTAGAGGAGGTTAATCAGGCACTCGAAGAACGCGTGAAAGTGCGCACCGAAGAGCTAACCTTGCTCAACGGGCAGCTGGAGCAAGCCAGTCGCATGGCTCACGATGCCAATATCAGTAAAACCAAATTTTTGGCTGCCGCTGGCCATGATATTTTGCAGCCCTTGAACGCGGCAAGACTCTATACAACCGCATTGAGCGAACGGTTATCAGATGAAAAACATCTAGAAAGCGCAGGTCATGTAGAGGCCGCGTTGAGTTCGGTGGAAGATATTTTGAGCGCTTTGCTGGATATCTCTCGCTTGGATGCTGGCGCAATGACCACAGAGCTCACCGTCTTGTCTCTGGATGAATTGCTCGAACAATTGCGTGTTGAGTTTATCCCAATGGCGGAAGCGAAATCGCTTTCGTTCCGTGTGATTAAAAGTGGCCTTTTCGTACGCTCGGATAGGCGTTTGTTGCGCAGACTTTTGCAAAACCTGATTTCCAATGCAATTAAGTACACGCCAAGTGGACGTGTAGTTGTTGGGTGTCGTCGCGGATATCACAGGGTCACCGTTCATGTTTATGACACCGGAATTGGTGTTCCAATTTCCAAGCAAAAAGAAATTTTTGGGGAGTTCCAAAGGTTGGAATCCGGTATTCGCGCGGCGCCGGGATTAGGTTTGGGCCTGTCCATTGTCGAACGGCTTTCAAAAGTGCTTGAGCATCCAATTGAGTTGGAATCTCGCCTTGGCCGCGGTACTCGCTTTTCCATTAGCCTTCCCGCAGCAAAGCCGCTTGCGCTCCCAGCAGAGTTGAAAAAAGTCACGCCAGCAGTTGGCGCGCGATTAGAAGGTTTGTTGATTTTATGCATCGATAATGAAGCTCAGATTTTAGAAGGGATGCGTATCTTACTAGAAGGTTGGGGCTGCTCGGTTATCACTGCACTTAATCAGGAAGGCGCGACCGAAATAATTGAAGCCGAGCGCCGTCAAACTGGTCGCTTACCTCATGCGGTTCTGATTGATTACCATCTAGATGGCAACACGCGGGGCGTGGAGGTTTTAGCACGTTTACGTTGGCGTTTTGACGGCGGCTTGCCAGGGGTTCTTATTACTGCAGATCGCACAACAGATGTGCGTGATGAGGCCGCAGCCAAAAATATGCCTGTGTTGAACAAACCTCTAAAGCCAGCTGCGTTGCGAAGTTTGCTTCAGCAGATTGCACGGTCTGATGACGTTCGTAAGCAAACTCCAGCCGCTGAATAAAATTGTGAGCATTGCTCATCGTAGTTGTCTAGAAAGGACTGTTTTATGGATCGCGCGTTTACAAATGTGCTGAGCCAGAATGTAGATGTGGCTGCTACGTTCTATCAAGAGCTTTTGGGGATGGAGAGACATTTCAATTCCAACTGGTTTGTAATCCTCACACATCCAAATAACCCGGGATTCGAGTTTGGTATTTTGGCCAAAGATCATGAGGTCGTGCCACCAAACCTGCGCAAAGAGTCCGGCGGCTCTATCCAAACATTTGTTGTTGCCGATGTGGATCAGGTTTATCTTAAGGCGAAACAATTGGGGGCTGAAATTTTGCAGGTGCCAACCGATATGCCTTATGGTCAACGCAGGCTATTGCTGTTGGATACTGATGGAGCAACCCTTGATGTAAGTGCGCCGGTAGCGGTGATTCTATAGATTGGTACATGCCGTCCAACCGACAGGTGAGTTGACATTTATTATTTTCTATTTATGTTAATTAACATAAAATGGAATTAAAAATCAGTATGTCCAACCTTTCTAGTACATTCGCTGCGCTTGGCGATGCAACACGCTTTGCTATTGTTGAACGTCTCTTGAAGCAGGGGGAATTGCCGGCTGGCGAGTTACTGGATGTAGGTGGATTGTCAGCACCAGCAATATCTCGACACTTGAAAGTATTGCGAAGCGCCGGAATTCTTGAACAGCGAGTTGATAAGCAGCGACGGATGTACTCAGTCCGTCCGGAGGCCGTTCAGGCGATAGGGGCCTGGTCCATGAGCTACCGTGAATTTTGGCAGGGCAGCCTAGATAGGCTTGAACTCGCTCTCAATCAGGAAAGTGCGCGACCATGAGTGTTTACACAACTGAACGCAATTTTGATGCCGATCCGGAAACCGTTTTTTCATTCGTTACGCAGACGGAGCACCTACTTAAATGGTGGGGGCCTGAAGCGCTAAATATGAAAGAGCACAATCTGGACTTATCTCGTTTGGGACCGTGGTCGTCAACCATGGTGAATGCAGAAGGTGGCATTCATAAAATGAGCGGTGAAGTCATCGTTCTGGATCCACCGAAATTTGTTGAGTTCACGTGAGGCTGGCACAATGACAAAGATGAGCGTGGCCGAGAAACCAGTGTTCGCTTGGATGTGAGCCCGCTTGAAAGTGGTGGTTCAAAGTTTGTGCTAACGCATTCCAATTTGGAAAGCGAAGAGAGTGCCGCCAAACACGATTTGGGCTGGTCTTCCAGTCTTCGGAAATTAGAACGGCTTGCCAACAACAATGTTTAAAAATTCAAAGGGAGATAGAAATGGCCAAATTTATATTCGCCTATCATGGTGGCGGACGCCCTGAGACGCCAGAAGCTGGTGCTGAAATGATGCAAAAATGGAATGCATGGTTGGATGGGCTTGGTGCAGCGGCATTTGACCGCGGCCAACCCGTTGGCATTTCAAAGACCGTCAGCACAT
The DNA here is from genome assembly GCA_045107035.1 of Hyphomicrobiales bacterium. Lineage (GTDB taxonomy): Bacteria > Pseudomonadota > Alphaproteobacteria > Rhizobiales. The sequence continues at coordinate 28,219 of JBGCFS010000072.1, read as the reverse complement.
CTGGTGTCGCAGATGATGGGGGATCAAATCCTTTGTCTGGATTTTCCTTGGTGGAAGCTGATTCAATCGATGATGCCATCAAGTTGGCAAATGGCTGCCCGCATCTTGAGATGGGCAACGGCACCATCGAGGTGGCTGAGCTAATGCAAATGTGAGCCGTTGAGCAGACTTGGGAGGAATGAACTAATGGATATGCTAACAACAAACATCAGCTGGATAGCGGTTCTAGTTGGCGCTGTAGTTTCGTTTATGGCTGGATGGCTTTGGTATTCACCAATTTTATTCGGTCCTAAATGGGCAGAGGGCGTTGGAGTTGAGATGGGTAGGGCTAGTGAGATGCCTGTTAGTGCCATGGTGTTTCAAGGCGTTGGACTGCTTCTGATGAGTTGGTTTATCGGCGCGCTGTCAGCAGAAAACTTGACAGCTGTCGCGGTCTTGGGGACCATTTCATTTGTGGCTCTTGCGTACTCTGGCGGCCTTTTCGCAAAGAAGTCTGCCTATGCGCGGTTTGTAGACGCCGGGTATTGGATCATCTCATTGATCGTGATGGTTATTGTTCAAAGCTTGCTCGGCGGTGGAGTTGCAGTGCCAGTTGCGTCTTAGTTCACCAAACGCCAATCTTCAGAGTTCACATGTAAAAAAGCCTCAATGGCGGCCGTCGCGATAACATGATGGCCGCCTTTGTCAGGATTTGACACATCCAATCCTCCCTTTACGACATTTACAGTTGCGTTTCCGCGTGGGAGTCTTTCCCCAACAGTTTTCACATCGACAGCGTCTGGGTTTTGGACGGCTATCGTGACCCTTACCTGCATGTCTTTATGGTCGTAACCAAGAGAAGAAAACAGGGTTATGGACGAATGGTGGATGGCATCGTCGACAGCCCGACAAGCGGCTTTGGTATAGTCGCCACCATACAAGTCGTTGCCGGTACCCATTTCCAATATGATGCGCTTTAGACTCATTTATTGGGCTCCATATTGAAAGAAACCAATATCGCACAATTCGCAATGACGGTGCGTCCAGTCCCATCTGGTTTTAGGACGTCTAATCCGCCATACGTGACATTTATGCTGGGTTGGCCGTATGGAAACACTGCCTCAAGCTTTGCAACATCCACCTGATCAGGCTGTTGGACGCCCACTTCTACATCAATCAGCATGGCATCCTTTGGGAAACCAAATAACTCAGAGACGGAAATTGAATTGTGCCAAAGGGCGTCCTTTACTGCTCGAACACTAGCTTCGGTATAATCTTCTCGGCGTAGCGATGTGCCCATGCCAAATTCTGCAATGACGCGTTTCTTTGGCATTTGGCCCTCTACTGAAATGATTGGTCTAAGCTCAGGTGCCTGCACCAGGCGCTACGGTTTGCCATTGACCGGATTCGATACGTGCTGCGGCTATTACAGCTTGCGTTCTGCTATCAACATTAAGTTTTTGCAAAATTGCTGAAACATGAGCCTTGATCGTTGCTTCCGATACGCTCAATTCATATGCGATTTGCTTGTTTAACAACCCTTCGCTCAACATCATCAGCACACGAACTTGTTGCGGGGTCAAAGTTGAAAGTCGTGACACCATGTCAGCGGTCGCATCATCAACTGGGGCATCCAAGTCGACACCCTCCGGAACCCAAATATTGCCTGCAAGCACAGTTTCAATCGCCTCGCGCATCACATCGATGCCCATGGATTTGGGAATATAACCGCTTGCACCAAGTTCCATACAGCGATGGACAGTTGATGGATCTTCTTTCCCGGAGACAACAATAAGCGGGTTTGCGGGATACTGTGCTCGAAGATAAATAAGTCCGGAAAACCCACGGGCACCAGGCATCGATAGATCAAACAGGATTAAGTCTGTATCGGGTTGGACATCAAGTGCCGCCGTAACTTCGTCCAATGCGCCAGCTTCATGAATGGTCGCATCAGAAAATAATGCCTCAACGGCCTGCCGTAACGCTCCGCGAAACAACGGATGATCATCCGCTATAATTATGTTCTGAAGATTTGTCATACCCCACGTCATGGCCACTTTGTGCTCGCCCGACGCTCCCCTCCCAGTTCAGTCCAGATCGATTGTCTATAGAAGCACTGAAGTTCTATTCAAACAACGCCGGTAAAACATATATCGAGCATCAGGATGTGTCTAACATTCTTTATGATGACGTGTTTTGCACATGAGAGATGCTCGGGCAAAGACAAGAAGAGTAAATTGCGTTAGAAATCATTGCTGAACAGGGCTTGCACTTGAAGTTGATTCGCAACTTCGATGGCAAATCTAAAATGTGGTCTCGTTAAACGTACCGGTAAGGCAGAATGTCAAAACCCTATTGGCGCTCAGCGAAAGCAAAGATCTTCCTCATTCTGGCGCTTGTATTGGCAGTGCTGATAGGTTCACCTCTTGTTGCCTCCAGATTGCAGCCGGAGCTTATTCTCGGATTCCCCCCTGTTTTATTGTTTTTTTGCCTTGGCGTGCCGTTGGTTTTATTGATCATTGCTATGCTTAAATCATCGATACAGCAAAGCCATGATCGGGCCTATGAAGTTGATACCGAAGACAAATTGCGCCGTCGTGCGGTACCAAAGCGGTTAAAATCATTTCCTGTAAAAGGTGAAGAAGTTCCCGATGCGCATTGGCCTAAAGACCAAAGGCCGCAGGCTAAAGCTCCGAGGGAAACCTTTACATGATCCGCCTAAAAATTCTGAACGCTTTCTTTTTTGGCACGATCGTACTTCTTTGTATCCTGGGTTTGCTGGAGCGCCTTGGCTTGTCTGGCGATCTGGTGGCGCGGATGCTGTTTGCGCTGGCGCTCGTTTACACATTGTTTGCAGGCATTCGCGCACGCAGTGTTCAAACCAATAATATGTTTGTCGATGGTCATCGCATGACGCCACTGCCAAATGGCTTGGCGATGGCCATGGTCGTTACCGGCGCTCTTGGTTACAGCTTTTGGCCAGGTGATATCTATGCAAACCAAATTAGTGGGTTTGTAGTGCCTTTGGGTGTTATGGGCGGCGTCGCATTAATGGGGACATTATTTGTACCGCATTTAAGGCGCGCTGACGTGTTGACGCCAATGGAATTTTTGCAACACCGATTTAAATCACGAATTTTGTTGTTGTTGGCGACGTTGATTTCGGTGCTCTCAATTCTTTTGGTTCTTGTCGGGCAGGTTTCCTTTTTGTCCGGATTAAGTGCCCGCTTCACAACTGCAGACCCAAATTCTGCTCTTTTGGTTATACTTATTGGCGTGGCGTTGCCTCTGGTTCTGGGTGGCATGCGCGCGGCAAGCTGGCTTCAAATGACCATGGCCATTTTGGCTGGGTTTGGCTTTTTGCTGTTTCTTTCTTGGATGGCCATGGATGTGTCCGGATTTCCGATCCCATATTTGATGGCCAGTGATGCTCTTTCTGCGACGAAACTTTTGCAGGAAGATGCCGTCATACGAGGAATTGCAGAAGCTTCGGACACATTCTGGCTAGAATTGGCTCCACCAAATTGGCGTATTATTAGTCTCAGTCTTTTGGGTTTAGCACTCGGGGTCAGTGTTTTTCCGCCATTGTTGGCACGGTCACAGACAGCTCGCAGCGCTAAAGAAAGCGATGCAAGTATTGCTTGGGCGCTGATTTTCCTGACAGCCGTTGTCTTCACCTTACCAATCTATGCGATTTTCCTTCATTTGCAGTTCACAGACTTTCTCACCGGGTTGAGTGTGGCGGACCTCGATCGCTCCGCTCCATTCCTATTTGAAATTAGGTCAGGACTGAGCCTTTGTGGCTCTGTGGTTGGGAATGTGCAGGACGTGATCGCTGCATGTGGAGATGATGCTCGTCTGAGTTCTTCAGATCTTTCGATATCGCCAGCAGCGTTTATGACCGTTATGCCGGATTTGTTGGTTGGCATGGGCAGGGATATCCCACAAACGATATCCGCAATGCTTGCATGCGGAGCACTTGCCGCGTTGATTGCGGTGGTTTCTGCGTGTTTTATTGGATTGGCCCACCACATTGCGTTAGACCTGTACGGAAAATTCCTTGGCACAAGTGCCCCGATGAGCCGGGTAGTGTTTTTGGTTCGCTTGTCTGTTTTACTCGTCGCTGCTGGAACTTACTGGTTGCTAACCTGGGCACCTCTTACGCCCTATTTACAGTCGCCAGAAACGTTAATCTTGGCAGGTTTTACTGTTGCAGCTGGCGGTCTTTTTCCGGTGTTCATGTTGGCGATATGGAGCCAAAGAGCTGGTGCAATTGCCGCGTTTCTAAGCCTCTTTGTTGGCACAGCTAGCACCGCCTGTATCGCAGGCGTTCTGCTTAAAGTTGAAGGATTTGAGACGCTGTCTTCAACAATTCTTCCAGTACTTGGAAGTGACTTTCCTCTCGCTGCTGCTGGTTTGCCAGGCGCAGTTGCTGGTCTTTTTGTTGGTTTCTGCTTTGCACGACTGGCACCAACAGCGAATGACAATTTGATTATCGAAAGATTAAGCGGCGCTCAGTAAGCTCAATTATCGCGAAATGCGTTGATGAGTTTGGGTAGGCCACGCAGCGCAAACCATGCCGCTGTAACGACATTTCCAAGAACAAATATTGGAACCAACCAGATGAGTGCAACACTCTTACTCGGCTCAACGATGTAGATAACAACGGCCGAAAGAATGAAGCCCAGATATAAGTCTGTAAGTGTTACGATGCCCCATGGTTTTTGAAGGAGGAAATCTCCTGCCGCACTAAAGTCACCGACCACGATTGCCCAAACTATGAGCGCTGCCAATGCCAAGCCCATTATACCCGAAATAAGGCGCATGAATTTATCCTGATTATAACACTGTGGCTATTGCGCCATGTCTTTTTTGAGGCCTTGGACCATTCCAAAAAAACGGCGCATCACTTGCTCGCTCATATCCATAGCTTGCTCCAATTCCGCCATGTCAGGAAGACTCTCGCGTTCTTTCTCTAACACTTCTATCCGAGCTTCCAATTTGGAAATTCGATTTTTCAAGCGCTTTTCATTGTCTTTCGATGTGTCTTTAAATGGAACGCACTGCCAGACACCTTGATCTTCTGCGCAACGAGACATGGCGCCAGTTTTCAGATCTACTCGCAGATATGCTTTGCCTTGGGCTTCGTCCAACTCAATGACCTGGAAGCGCTCAGCCTGCACATGATTTACACCAAACATTGAAAAAGAAGCTGCAAGGCTAATAACACAAATGCAGGCTGATGTTTTTGACAGGATATTCATAGCGGCTCCATTTCGTTATTGGTGCTTATATCTGTAGATCATGGCATTGCAATGATTGACAGGCGGTGGCAGATCAGCTTTCAAATGTGAAGTATTTATAAGGTTATTACATAACTCATGTCTGACAGGTTCATATTCAAACTATTGACGCAGGAGCAATGGGAAGCATTCAAAGCTGAAAAAGTCTTTTCCGGCGCTCCAATAGATATTGCTGATGGGTACATTCATTTCTCCTCTGCCTCTCAGGTTGCGGAAACAGCTGCAAAATACTTTGCTGATTTACCACAGGTGATATTGGCAGAAGTTGATGCGGAAAAATTGTCGACGCCCGTTGCCTGGGAGCCTTCTCGAGGCGGAGCATTGTTTCCGCATTTATATGCAACGCTGCCAATGGCCGCTGTCACACGCACTTGCGAACTTGAAAAAGATGCAATCGGGCGATTGATTTTTCCAGACTGGGCGATGGACATCTGATGCGGGGTTTTCTTTCAAGGTTTGGTCAAAAGGGTCTCCACCTTTTAGATCCGGAGCGTGCGCACGACATCACGATTGCAGCCATGCGTGCGGGTTTTCATTCAGTGGCCGCAAAAAAAGATGATCCTCGTCTGGGAGTACAGATTCTGGGTCAAAAATTTCCGAATCCAATTGGTATGGCGGCCGGTTTCGACAAAAATGGCCACGTTTATAATCCCTTGCTCAAGATGGGTTTTGGATTTGCAGAGGCCGGCACCGTTACACCGCAACCCCAAGCGGGAAACAAACGACCGAGGGCGTTTCGTCTGAAGCAATATAAGGCCATCATCAATCGCTACGGATTTAACAATGACGGCATTGCAAAGCTTAAGGAACGATTGGAACAAGCGGCACCGATTGGCATTCTGGGAATTAACGTTGGTGCCAACAAGACCACAGAAGATAAGGCAGTGGACTATGCTGCTTGTATTACTGCGCTTGCCAAGTACGCCAGCTTTATAACTGTAAATATTTCATCGCCAAACACTCCGGGATTGCGCGCGCTTCAAGTTGGCGAGGCGTTAGATGATTTGCTTGCACGGGTAGTGGATGCACGCAATGAAGTCGCGAACGGAAACTTGCCAACCCCTTTGCTGCTTAAGATTGCACCTGATGTGAGTGAAGCGCATTTGGACGCAATTGTGAAATCGGTGTCTGATCATCGCATTGATGGCATGATAGTATCTAATACTACATTCGATCGATCTTTGGTCCAAGGTTCGAAACAGGCTAGTGAGTCAGGTGGTCTCTCCGGGGCGCCACTATTTGAGCGATCCACAATTGTATTGGCTAAAACGCGAGAACGTGTTGGTCCACATCTGCCGATTATCGGAGTTGGCGGCATTTCCAACGGATTGCAAGCTGTTCAAAAATTGGAAGCTGGGGCAAATCTAATCCAGCTATATAGTGGTTTGATATATGGTGGAATGCCAGTTCTGGACGATATTAAATCGCAGATGATCAAGGCGTTGGAAAGGCAAGATGTGTCTCGTATCTCCGTTCTTACCAGCAGCGATGTGAAGGATTGGGCTGCCAAGTCACTGGCATAAGCCTAGGAGTGTTTGTACAACTGCTAACTAGAAAATGTTTCAGCGACACGGCGCTTTGAAATGAACCAAAGACTTAGTCCGCGAGCACTTAAGAATACCCACATTGCAACCCAAAGCCCATTATTTCCGTAGATCGGAAACAAAATCCACCAAGCCACCAGAAATAGTACAAGCGATACGATCATCATATTACGCATGTCACGTGACCAAGTCGCACCGATAAACACGCCATCCATAATGAACGCCATTACGCCCAAAATTGGTGTCATGGCCGCAAATAAAAGATAACTGCGCGCTAGTTCGCGCACATTTGGTTCAATGGTCATAATATCAATTAACCAGGGACCGCCAAACCAAAACACAATGGCAAGCAATACAGCCATTCCAAAACCCCAGAAACTGGTCAGACGAACGGAAGCTTCAAAGCCTATACGATAGTTGGCGCCAACAGCGCGTCCGCCCAATTGTTCAGCAGCCACCGCCAGGCCATCCAGGAAATACCCACCTGTGAGAAAGAAATGGATCAGGATTGCATTTGCCGCCAATAGCAAATCGCCCTGCCGAGCGCCTTGTGCCGTAAAAAACGCAAACGCGAACAGAAGAATGAATGAGCGGATCATAATGTCTCGGTTTAACGCAAACATTTTGAACAAGGATTGTTTGTCGAAAACACGTTTTTTACTAGGTCTCTCGTCGGTCGAAAAGCGCTTGGACATTTGTATCTGGATCATTAAGCAACCCAAAACGGCCACGATGGCTTCGGCAAAAAATGTGCCCCATGCAATACCCGCTACACCAAAATCATACAGCAAAACCAACACAGCATTAAAAGTCATATTCAGCCCGTTCAAGACAGTTTGCAGGAACAGACCTGTGCCGGATTTTCCCAGTCCGAGATACCATCCCAATACCGCATAGTTGACAAGTGAAAACGGGGCGGCGAGCACGCGAATAGTAAAATAGGTTCGCACTGCTTCATCTACAGCTGCGCTTGGTTTCATGAAAAAGAGCCCAGCTTCCAAAAAAGGTTTGCTGAGGGCTATTGTTAACAGTCCCAGAGCAATCGCAAGCAAGACAGCGCGATAGTAAGCCGCTTGTTGTTCCTTCGCATCTTTGCGCCCCAATGCCTGGGCGGTTAATCCTGTGGTGCCTGAGCGCAAGAAATTGAATCCACCGAAAATGATAGCGAAGATGACCGCCCCAACAGCAATACCTCCAATCAAAGCGGCATCGCCTAGTTGCCCTATGACGGCAGTATCAACAATTCCAAGCAGTGGGGTGGAAAGGTAGGCTAAGGTCATTGGCAATGCCATGCCGATCACAACCCGGTTGTTCACAGGGAAGGTCTGTTCAACACCATATGACGTTTCCGCCTTTTGGTCAGCTTTCGAATCAGAGGACATGGAAGCACTTTCTCTTCTGAGCCCTCACTCTATGTCTGATAGAACATCCAGAAAAGTTCAAAAGTATCTTCCTATGTTTCAGAAATCTATGCTGCCAATCGTCCATCATCCTGCTTATGACGCTGCTGACTTGCCTGATGAACATCGCTTTCCCATGCGTAAATTCAAGCGTTTAGCGGAGGTGCTGGTAGAGGAGGGCCATGTTCAACATGGTGGGTTTCATAAGCCAATCCTAGCTCCGGTTAGCTGGTTAAATTTGGCGCATAGCCCAACCTATGTTGATCAAGTTCTAAATGGAACGCTCTCGGTGCAGGTTGCAAGAGACGTTGGGTTTCCTTTGCACAATGATGATGCAGGCCGTGCGATTGCGTATCGTGGGCGCTGCGCAACAGCAGGTACGGTGCTAACTGCAACGTTGGCATTGGAGCATGGAATTGCTTGCAACACCGCAGGTGGGAGCCACCATGCCAGATATGAACAAGGTGCCGGTTTTTGTGTGTTCAACGATGTCGCAGTAGCGATACGTGTACTGCAAGCTGACCATCGGATTGAGACCGCTTTGGTAATTGATCTTGATGTCCATCAGGGAGATGGCACCGCGCAAATATTTAGTGGTGACACAAACGTGTTTACAGCATCGCTTCATGCCGAGAGGAATTACCCGCACCCAAAAGCAAACTCCGACTTAGACGTGGCTCTGGCAGACAATTTGGGAGACGATGCGTATTTGGTGGCTTTGGATGAAATGTTGGGCCAATTATTGCCAAAGCTTACGCCTGATATCGTGTTTTACAACGCAGGTGTTGATCCTCACATGGACGATCGGTTGGGTCGACTTGGTCTCAGCGATGCAGGCCTTGCTGCACGAGATAAAAACGTTCTGTCACTGTGCCGGGCACACAACATTCCAGTGGCCTGTGTGATCGGTGGCGGTTACTCAAAAGATATCGACGCCCTCGCGCGCCGACATGCAATTCTTCATCGTGTTGCTGGTTCTTTATTGCGCTAGTCGCGCATCTTCATCAAGCGTAACAGGAACCAGACGGGCACTACGATAACAGCTCCCAACACGATATATGCAATGAAGTCTTCCAGGGAGTTGAAGACGCTAATGAAGGCGCGCTCCACAAACGAGAACAAATTTCGCACAAGTTCTAACGGATGAAGTTGGAACGCTGAAAGCACAAATCCAACCACCAAAGACAAGATTATGAGACGCACAGCGACCCGCAAAGGTGTGTCACCCATAAACCGCTCCAGAGTGGAGCGGTTATCATGCATTTGGTTCGGATCAGTCATTAGCTTTCCTTCTGAATCTCAACCTGATGTGGGTATGGAATAGAGATTCCGCCAGCATCAAATGCTTCCTTGACGTTTCTAAGGAGTGAAAACTGGAATTCCCAATAATCTGAACCAAGGCACCAGACACGCAGTTGAAGATCAACGGAAGAGTCATTGAGCGTTACAACACGGACCCATGGTTCTGGTTCTTTGTGCCCACGTCCATCCTTGCGAACTTCTTCCAGGATGATGTCCATAGCTTTGCCAATGTCATCGCCATAATCAATTCCAAACGTCATATCGAGGCGACGAATGGGGTGATGAGAGTAATTCGTTATGGTCGATCCCCAGGCATCGCCATTGGGAACAATGATCTCAACATTTTGTGGTGTCGTAAGCTCTGTGAAGAATAAGTTGATTTCCTGAACAGTCCCACTTTCGCCTCCAATTTGAACAAACTGACCTAGTTTATACGGACGGAAGATGACCAACATCACCCCAGACGCTACGTGAGACAGAGTTCCCTGTAGTGCAAGACCAATGGCGAGTGTCGCAGCGCCAAGCACCGCTACAAGGCTGGTTGCCTGAAACCCGAATAACTGCAGCACCGCAATGATTACGACAACCATAATCAGATAGAATGCGATGGAAGAGAAGAAAACACCAAGCGTATCGTCTAGGCGTTCGCTTGCTAAGACACGCTTGCGAATGACACGGCGGACAATTCCTGCGGCCCAGTAACCGGCAATCAGGAAAAATAAGGCTTTAGCGACATTCCAAAGGAATGGTGCGTATGTTTCGACCAATGATTGGGCAAGTACGGTTGCGTCTTCCATGATGTCTCTTTGTCGGTTGAATCAGTTCATTGTTCTTCATAGCGCCATGTGGCGTGCTTTTCAGCCCCAAGAAGCAAGGAAAGTCAAAGGAATGTGCAGTGTAGCGTTCAATCTTCTCGCGGAAGAAGAGCTTCGAGCGTTTCGATCTTGTCGGCGTCTCGTGTCGGTTTGTCCCATCTCAGGCGTGAAACGCGCGGAAAGCGCATGGCAACACCAGATTTATGCCGGGTAGATCGGTTGAGGCCTTCAAAGGCAACTTCCAGCACCAAACCATTTTCACGGTCGTGCACAACCTCTCGAACGGGTCCAAATCGATTGATCGTATTGTTCCTGACAAAGCGATCGATTTCTTTCAACTCATCATCTGTGAAACCGAAATAGGCCTTGCCAACCGGCACGATTTCTTCGCCGCGCCAAACGCCAAATGTATAGTCGGAATAAAATGAAGAACGTTTGCCGTGTCCGCGCTGTGCGTACATTAGCACCGCATCGACGGTAAATGGGTCTCGTTTCCACTTGAACCATGGCCCTCGTGGTCGGCCAGGTACGTATGGGCTGTCCCATCGTTTGAGCATAAGCCCTTCGACCGCATCCGCATCTACACTGGCTCCATGCTGGGCAGGGTCTTTGCGCGCCGCCGCCGCCGCTTCCCATTGGTCAAAGGACACCAGTGGAGACATATCAATTCGCTCTGAGGGGTTCTTGCTCAGCAGCCCTTCTAGCTGTATGCGTCGCTCTGAAAAAGGCAGCGCGCGGAGGTCTTCGCCACTTGCAGCCAGAATATCATAAGCTCTGATATACGCTGGATACTTGTGCATCATTTTTGCAGAGACTGATTTTCGATTGAGACGTTGCTGCAAGACATTGAACGGCTGAACGCGCCCCTCGATTAGAACCAGCAGCTCTCCGTCGATCGCCGCGTCAAAGTTCACGGCTGCCAACAAATCTGGAAACGCTTTGGCTATGTCTTCCCCAGTGCGCGAATACAGCCCCTTTTGTAATACACCGTCTTCATCAAATCCTGATGCCGCTTGGACTCGAATACCATCCCATTTGAATTCGGCCGAAAAGTCGGCAGCATCCAGCTTTTCAAAATCTGCATCATCAATTGGGTGGGCAAGCATTGCAGGACGGAACGGCGCAGGATTGTTATTTACTGGTCGGGGGCCAGAACCTTCAACCCAAGCGAAAAGCGTCTCGTAGGGAGGCTTTAATCCGTGCCAAACTTCTTCGATTTCATCTGCGTCCCTATCACCCAACTGAGCCAGAGCTGTCTTAGCGAGGCGAGCAGATACTCCCACCCTCAACCCGCCAGTGAGCAATTTTATAAGCGCATAGCGACCAGAGCTATCGAGCTGATCGAGCCAGCTTTCCACTAATTGGGGTGTTTCTCTTTTGGCAGTTTGCAACAGTGTCGTCACCACGTCGCTCAGGTGCAATTCAGAGTTTAGCTTGGTGGACGCTTGCTGCTCTGGCCAAGCCAATGAAATAGTTTCCGCTAGATCCCCAACATAATCGTATGACAATGCAAACAGAACCGGGTCCATGCGTGCCTGGATTAGTTCGCGCAACATAGCGGGCTTGGCGCTTGGAATTTTTAACTCATTTGTAATTGCGGCCAATGCCAGACCTCTTTCGGGATCTGGCGTTTCGGAAAAATAATCTTGCAAAAGGCGCAGCTTTCCATTGCGCTGTGGTGTTAATATGAGGCGATCCAAAAGTTGCGAAAAATGCAGCATTATTCCGCCTCTTCCTCATAGCCAACGAGTGATAGCGGCCTTGCCTTGAAGCCGTTCAGTTCACACCAGCGCGTTAGAGCATCTTCACGGCCGTGGGTGATCCAGACTTCTTGCGGTGAAATTTCGCGAATGGTGTCCAGCAATTCGTCCCAGTCACAATGGTCGGATAAAATGAGGGGTAACTCGACCCCTCTCTGTTTCGCTCTTTGTCTCACCTGCATCCAACCAGAGGCGAAGGCTGCGATCGGATCAGGGAAGCGTCTTGCCCATTTATCCGCAAAGGCTGATGGTGGTGCAACAACGATAGCTCCTGCAAAATCGCCTTTTTTGCCAGTTTCCAAAGTCGCGGGGGACAACACTCCCAGATCAATGCCCTGTGATTGATAATAGTCGCAGAGTTTCTGCATCGCGCCGTGGATGAATATCGGTTTGTCGTATCCGGCTTCCCGGATCAACCCGATTACCCGTTGTGCTTTGCCAAGCGCATAGGCGCCCACCAAATGGGATCGCTCCGGAAACTGTTCAACAGATTTCAGCAGCTTGCGTATTTCAGATCGGTCATCGGGGTGCCGAAAAACAGGCAAGGCAAATGTTGCTTCCGTAATAAAGACGTCACAAGCAACAGGTTCGAACGAGGCGCAGGTAGGGTCATTGCCGCGTTTGTAGTCTCCTGAGGCAACGATACGCGTTCCTTGGTGTTCTACGGCAATTTGCGCAGATCCAAGGACATGTCCGGCTGGATGGAATGAAACGGTTGTGTCACCAATAGTTTGTGTTGCGCCTAGAGCCGCAGTTTGGGTTGCGCTGGCATGGGATTCGCCGTATCGGAGCGTCATGATGTCCAACGTCTCTTGGGTTGCCAGAACGTGCTTGTGGCCTGGCCGCGCATGATCTGCATGGCCATGGGTCACAAGCGCACGATCAACCGATTTTACAGGATCGATGTAGAAGTCGCCTAATGGGCAGTAAAGACCACTTGGCGTTGGATGAAGCAAATCGTCATAGCGCATGAGAAAAACCTAGTGTGATTTTCAAATAAATACACCCCATCGGGTTCCATTTCTGACAGCATCCAAATCAAGTTTTCCAATTTGATCTCAATCAATGTTCCACCAGTCCCCGCATGCAATTGTGAATGCATACAATTATTGGGGGAGAGCGAAGTGTCAGAATCTATTGATCAATTGCAAATGCCTGAAAATTTAGAGGTCTCCGCTGATAGCGCCGAGTGTGTGACAAAGGCGGCTGACGCAGCGTTTGATGCCAGCCAATACCCTTACAAATCAAAATTGCAGCGCCGTTTTTACGAGCGTCAAAAAGCTGAACTCCAAGTAGAGCTGCTTAAAGTTCAAGATTGGGTGCGTGCCAGCGGTGAGAAAATAGTTTTGTTGTTTGAAGGCCGTGATGCCGCTGGAAAAGGTGGAACAATAAAGCGGTTCACCGAGCATCTAAACCCACGCGGCGCAAGGGTTGTTGCCCTTGATAAGCCGACAGACCGTGAGAGGTCTCAGTGGTACTTTCAACGCTATATCCAACACTTGCCTGCAGGTGGCGAAATCGTTTTGTTTGACCGTTCATGGTACAATAGAGCCGGCGTGGAGCGCGTAATGGGGTTTTGCGATCCAGGTGAATATCTGGAGTTTATGCGGCAAGCCCCCGAACTTGAACGCATGATGGTTCGAAGCGGAGTGCGCTTATTCAAATATTGGTTTTCAGTCACACAAGATGAGCAAATCAAACGTTTCAAGGCGCGTGAATCCGAGCCGTTGAAAAAGTGGAAATTATCGCCAATCGATCGTGTTTCTATCGATAAATGGGATGATTACACCGAAGCCAAAGAGGCAATGTTTTTCTATACGGATACCGCCGATGCACCATGGGTGACCATTAAGTCCGATGATAAAAAGCGCGCTCGGTTGAACTGCCTCAGGCATTTCCTGAACGAGGTTCCATATCCCAATAAGAATTTAAACATAATCAAAAAACCGGATCCGTTGATCGTAAGTAGAAGCTCAGATGTCATCCGGCATAGCGAGCATATTCTGGGCAAAACAATGCATCCGGATCAAAAGCGCAGCAGAAAAACCAAACGTTAAAAATTGAACGGCCATGGAAATGTGTTCCCCCTTAATAGGGCGGTTTGTACCTAGCTTTCCCCCCTACATTTTGGTGGCCGTTCAGTGCAGGTTAGGTCGAGAGCTAGCCCATTTTAAGTTCTCGACCTAACCAACTTAAACAAACACACTTCGCAAAGCCTAATTTCGTTTCTATGTTGGTAGTCCAACGATAACAAATTGAGCCCCTGTGGACCTGCCTTCAGCAACAGATGCCCTCGCGCATTTACCACCTGTTTTCGCGAAATGGTTTCATTCGCGATCCTGGGAGCCGCGTGCGCATCAGCTTGAATTATTGGCGCGTGCGCGAAATGGTGAATCGACACTGCTCATCGCGCCAACTGGTGCGGGTAAAACACTAGCTGGTTTTTTGCCAACGCTGGTTGATTTGTACCACGAAGATGGATTGCGCAGAAAACCTGGCGCGGCATTTTTCGGACCGCATACCTTGTACATTTCCCCACTCAAAGCTTTGGCAGTGGATATTGCCCGTAATCTGGAAGCGCCAATAGCTGAGATGGACCTCCCAGTAACCGTTGAAACGCGAACAGGCGACACTCCAGCACACAAAAAGCAGCGGCAGAAAGAACGCCCACCTGACATCTTGCTGACCACGCCCGAACAGATTGCACTGCTTTTGGCGGATAAGAATGCCCCTCGTTTTTTCAAACAAGTCAAAACAATCATTTTTGATGAACTCCACTCGCTTGTGGTATCCAAACGCGGTGACTTGCTGTCTCTGGGGTTGGCGAGGATATTCCAACATGCGCCAAAGTTGACGACTATCGGTCTGTCAGCAACAGTCGCAATCCCTTCAGATCTACAAGCTTGGCTCATGCCACAGACGCAACAGATTGATGGTGAGGTGCGTGAAGCTGGCCTTATTGAGATCAAGGGCGGCGCAAAGCCAGAAATTTCAATTCTAGAGAGTGAAGAACGTCTGCCATGGGCCGGTCATACCGCCCTTTACGCTATTGATGATATTTATCATCAAATAAGAGAACATAAGACGACATTGTTGTTCGTCAACACGCGCTTTCAAGCGGAGTTGCTGTTTCAGGAACTATGGCGTGTTAATGATGATGGCCTTCCCATTGCGATGCACCATGGCTCGTTAGATGTTGCACAACGACGCAAGGTTGAAGCGGCAATGGGGACCGGCAGTCTGCGCGCTATTGTGGCGACATCAACATTGGACCTTGGCATTGACTGGGGAGATGTCGAGCTTGTCATTCATGTTGGTGCACCAAAGGGTGCTAGCCGTCTGGCACAACGCATCGGACGCTCAAACCATCGAATGGATGTTCCCTCAAAAGGCATTCTGGTTCCGGCTAACCGGTTCGAAGTCTTGGAATGTAAAGCTGCGCTAGATGCAAATTATATTGGGGCACAGGATACGCCGCGCATACATGATGGTGCGTTGGATGTGTTATGCCAGCATGTCTTGGGTATGGCTTGCGCAGCGCCGTTTCGCGATGATAAATTGTTTCTTGAAGTGGTGTCTGCCGCACCCTACGCCAATCTATCCCGCAAAAAATTTGATCAAATTTTGCAATTTGTGGCCACGGGCGGTTATGCACTTAAGAGCTATGAACGATACGCCAAAATCCGAAAAGCAGAGGATGGAGCCTGGCGTTTAACTCATCCACGTCTGGTGCAACAATATCGCTTCAACGTAGGCACCATTATTGAAAATCCAACGTTGCTTGTGCGTTTAACGAGCCGTCGCAATGGGCGTGTGGGCCGCGGCGGGCGTGTTCTAGGAAAGGTCGAAGAATACTTTCTAGAAACGCTGGAATCCGGTGATACGTTTTTGTTTGCCGGGCAGGTGGTTCGGTTTGAAGGTATTCGTGAGAGCGAGGCTTTGGTTACCAAGACCACCGCAGATACGCCAAAAGTGCCAAGTTTTGCTGGCGGGAAATTTCCCCTATCCACTTATCTGGCTGAAGGAGTGCGCCAACTGCTCTCAGATAACAAAAGCTGGAATGAGCTTCCTGACCAAGTTGCCGAATGGTTGAAAATACAAAAGCTGCGCTCTGTGCTGCCGAGCAAGAGCGAGTTGCTTGTGGAAACCTTTCCGCGCGCTGACAAGAGTTATCTTATTGCATACCCTTTTGAAGGCCGTTTGGCACACCAGACACTGGGAATGCTCCTGACCCGTAGGCTGGAGCGTATGAAGGCGCGCCCGCTTGGCTTTGTTGCAACGGATTACGCGTTAGGCGTTTGGTGCCTAAGAGACCTTTCAACCATGATTAAGAAGGGCGAACTCTCTCTGGATGCTTTATTTGATGAAGATATGTTGGGCGATGATCTGGAGGCTTGGATGCGCGAAAGCTTCCTCATGAAACGGACTTTTCGAAACGCGGCCCTTATAGCTGGCCTTATTGAAAAGCGGCATCCGGGCAAGGAAAAGTCGGGTCGCCAGGTAACGGTGTCATCTGACTTAATTTATGATGTTCTCAACGAACATGAGCCTAGTCATATTTTGTTGCAAGCAGCATGGGCTGATGCATCAATCGGACTTTTGGACATTGGTCGCCTTGGCGATATGCTGGCACGCGTAAAGAATCATTTGTTGCACAAACCACTCGATCGTATTTCACCACTTGCTGTTCCAGTGATGATGCAAATTGGTAAGGAACCGGTGTTTGGAAGCGCAGATGAAATGATCCTGTCTGAAGTCGCAGGTAACACCAGTCCAGTTGATGATCTTATCGAAGAAGCAATGCGAATTTAAGTTGGGCAACTAAAAAATGAGCATCGCTGAGGTGACAAGCCAAGCTAAAGATGACAATCAAATCCCATTATCGCTGATGGGCGAGGCTTTGCTTGCCTGTCCTGGCGGAGTTTTATTCTGGCCATCCCAAGATGCGTTGGTTGTTGCCGATTTGCATTTGGAAAAAGGGTCCAGTTTTGCGCGCAGGGGCGTGTTTCTACCACCTTATGACAGTCGGGCTACACTCGAACGCCTGGCAAGAATTGTGGAGCGGCTAACTCCCAAAACAATCATTGCTCTTGGTGATAGTTTTCATGACGGGCAGGGTGCTGAGAGACTGTGCGCCGAAGATCGAAAGATATTGACGAGCATGCAGGCCGGTCGTGATTGGATTTGGGTTGCTGGGAACCACGATCCATTGCCTCCCCAAGAGCTTGGTGGAACGGCTGTTGATGAAGTGTCTTTCGGTAAACTGAAGTTTCGTCACGAGCCTTTGCCAGGCGCCACCGGCGAAGTTGCCGGCCATCTGCATCCTTGCGCAAAAGTAAGAGGGCGTTCCCGCTCGGTGCGACGCCCTTGTTTTATTGAAAACGGTGAGCGGCTCATTATGCCAGCTTTTGGTGCGCTTACCGGCAGCTTGAATATTTGTGATGGTGCTTATTCTAGTCTGTTTAAAACGCGGCCCTTAGCGAACATTTATATGTTGGGTGAAGAGCAAATTTACAAAGTGAATTACAAAGAATGTAGGCCTGACAGCAGACTTAGATGAGCATGCAGCTACATCAAATGCATTGAACCAAAAATCAGAGAAATGACAGCGCCAACGGTCAACTGAATTCGAAGCTTGCCAAACCATCTAGGCAGAAGCTCTTGTGCTGTTGAATGTAGATCGAAGTACAATTGCCCAGAAAAACCGATAGCCAATATCATCAATGCAATAGATTGGCTGGGCAGCAATACACAAATCCAACCCAGTAATGTTGGTAAAACACTAAAGCATAGTTGACGCATCTGGTCGCCCCTGTTGCGGATGGACAAAGCTGTCCCCCACCGAATGCCACCTAGGAATGACAGTAACACTGCCCCGTAAACCAACAAAGTAGTCCCCAAGAAGACTTGTGTTTCAATATCAGAGCGAAAAACGAACGTGCCTATGGCTGCCGCCACAAACGGAATAAGTCCAGTATAGCCCAACCAACTTGCTAACTTGGAAGGTTCTTGGTTCGACTGAACAGGATCCTCGGAGAAGACGGTCATTCAAAATTGCCCAAATTGTTTCTCATTCTCTTCTGAATACAACACCGCCAAACCAGCCTACGAAAATGGCAAGTAACACGGCAAATACACCAAATAGCAGCCCTTGCTCCCGGCTAAAGTCATAGACCAATTGCTCAAAGCCAGCTTTCGAAACCCAAAGAGATTGCTCATCATGAGCCAAAAGAGCACCTTTAACAAACACAAATACTTCAACACTGTAGGTTCCGACTGGAACCCGTGACGGAATTTTTATGCGGCTTTTAAAGAGCGTCTTATTAAGAAACTCAACCCCATCAGTTTTCATTGCAAATAAATCGTCATCTGCTTTTAAACGTCGATAAGCTTGGGCAAACTCACTCGCGTTTCCCGGTGCTTCAATGCTGTCCGTAGCTACAGGAAATCTAATGTTCTTCAAGCCAATCTGATTGACCTGTAAGGCCTGAGATTGAGCAATGTCATCCAGTGGGCGATTGGAGTTCAAGGCGTAAAAAGATGGAATACTTAGGAACGTGCGAGAATTACGATTGATCCAAACACCGAAGATCCGTTCTTTCTTTCGTGTCACAACGTCTACAGGTGGTCCTTTGACAACCACCACCACGTCATAGTCAGCTGTGCGCGGCACCGCCGCTGACTCGTGATCAATGCTGCCGAATACGGTAATATCCGTGCCAGAGAAATTCGAACTAATACCGACTCGTTCGGCGGACAAAGCCATTGTAACAGATTCAGCAAAGGCAGATCCGCTCGCAATCGACAAGATAATGGCAAAGAGAAACGCTCGCATTAGCCACCACCTGCGATCAGGCGAAGAACAGAGAAGGAATAGAGCTCTTCTGGTTGCAAGACTAGATTTACAGCAAACCGCATACCGACCGCCAAAACTAAAAGACCCAGCAGCGCACGAAGTTGTTCACCGCGCAGTTTTTGCCCGAGTTGCGCTCCAAACTGAGCGCCAAAGACACCACCAATCATCAAACACAAAGCAAGTACAACATCTACGGTCTGGTTGGCGCTGGCGTGCAAGACAGTGGCAACAGACATGGTCACCAAAATATACATAAGCGACGTGCCGATAACGATCGATGTTGGTACGCGCAAAAGATAAATAAGCGCCGGAACCATAATAAAGCCACCACCGATGCCAAGCACAGATCCCATAAACCCAATTGAAATGCCCAAGCCTAAAACAGGTAGAACGCTGACATATAGTTTTGATCGGCGAAACTTCATTTTCAGAGGAAGTCCAAGCACCCAGCTATGTTGTCCGGGCATCCGCACGGGTGGTTTCTTGCCATCGCGGGAATTGAGCATTGCGCGAACTGACTCTCGCAACATCAAAATTCCAATTGAGCTCAGAAATGTAAGATAGGAGACTGAAATAATGAGATCGAGTTGGCCGACATCGCGCAAAAGCCGGAAGACAAATACGCCAAGTGCTGAACCGACTATTCCGCCTGAGATCAACATACTTGCAAGCTTTAGATCAATCGCTTGCTTGCGCCAGTAGGAAAGTGCGCCAGATGTTGAAGAAGCAACAGTCTGTGATGTAACGGTAGCTACAGCAACAGCAGGTGGAATGCCCGTAAAAATTAACAGGGGGGTCAGAAGAAAACCGCCGCCAACACCAAACAATCCGGAGATAAAACCGACCGCAGCACCCATCCCAAGCAGCATCAGAATGCTGACTGGCAATTCGGCTATGGGCAGGTAAATCTGCACTGGACGTTTATCTTTTGGCTATGCGCCAAAGGGCGCGTGAACAGGTTAGTTTGCGACGCTATTGCGAAGCTGTGATAAACGCCTGCTTAACCGCCTTGTCAATATCTGGATGAGTCTTCAAACGACTTAAATGCGAGATTCAGTGCTGGCAATGTCTTGTTTGCCACTAATCGCACCGACCTGTTCAAAGATTGCCTGAATTCCATCTTCTGGAATTGAGGTTTTGTCGGCAGAATTCCTAGCGTGACTGGTTAAGCGATTTTCCGCATCGGTTGGCACTTTAACTGCCAGCCAGCCTTCCTTCGGCATAGAAACATTATTCGCATTCGCCGGCAACTTAGTCGGGCGCCATTGCGCTACTTTAGCATCCAAATCCTGGCGTGCTTCTGTCAATAAATCTTGACCCAGTGCGTCCCGCTTAGCCACAGCGTCGGGGTCTTTATCCTTGGCTGCAACCGCAAACCAGAAATAAGCTTCTTCGAGATCTGTTTTGACCCCCATTCCGCGTGCATGCAGGATAGCAAGGTTAAATTGCCCATCCTTAATTCCAGCTTGGGCTGCTTTCGTGAACCACTTGGCTGCGGCCTTGAAATTTGGTTTTCCAAGTGCACCTTGTGCATTTAGGACCCCCAAATTATACATCGCTTTTGTATTACCTTTTTCGGCTGCTTTTTCATAAAGCGCTGCGGCTGTTGGCTTATCTTGGGCTGTTCCGCGGCCGTGTTCCAAAAGGCTACCTAAGCGGTAGAGAGCGGGAGCAAGACCCTGTGATGCCGAACGGCGGTACCAGTTTACTGCTTCTTGCATGTCAGGTTTCACGCCGAAACCATCTGCATATCGACTTCCAATTTCGAATTGGGCAACCGGATCACCTGTCGCAGCTCTATAGCGTAGAGCCAATGGCCCAATTCCCTTTGAAGGAGCAGGTGCTACAAATGAATCGAAGATGTTGCCCTTGGGGGCTGCTTCCAATGTCTTCGGTCGTGCAATTGGCATCGCCACGTTTGATGCGTTTCCAACTGCTGAAGTTGCTTTGTCACTGTACCACATTTTGGCGCCAGGAGCGTTGGGCAAGCGGTCGGGAATTTTCTGGCTAAGAATGCGCTGTGATTTCGCGTTAGTAGATTTGTCGAATGTATTTGATACAAGCCTGTTAGCTCGTGCGGCTTCTGTGGATCCTGAAATGCTACCGGTGGTCAGAGGCGTGGATTCAGGTACGCTTTGACGGCTTTGCAAAGCAAGTGCGACCGCAGCAATTATCAGTGTTAGGCCAAGACACACACCAACAATTTTCTTACGGTTACTTGGGTCAGTATCAGTCTCAACAGCTTCTCTTTGTCGAGACAGTATTTTTTCTGCGCGCTGTTTAATTTTTTTGATTGAGCCGGCATCCGCCTCTGCTTTAGATCTGGCAGCCGGGCCCTTTTTTACGGGGCGATTGTTTGCAGCGCGTCTAGCCGCTGAAATGTAGTCCATCCCTTGTTTGGAATCAGTTGCATCTTTTGCGCGGTTCTTGCGACCTTCTGGTGGCAGGACTTCATGGCTTTTTGGCTGGCGATGTTGCTTTGGAGCATCGTTGACCTTTGCGGCGTTGACATTGCTGTCCGTATTGCCATTATCGCGTTGCATCTGCAAACGGTTTACACCGCTTTCAAGGTCGTAGATTTTATCAAGAAGAATTGTAAGCGTATCAGGAACTGAATTCAGCGATCGCTGCAACGCATCTTCGGGACGTGCGGTGTTTTGCGTGGATTTCACTAATGACGACAGATCATCCAATGTCTGCCTGCTTCTGGCATCAAGGCCGCGTTCCAATCGATCCAACGCTTCATTGAGTGGTTGGATGAGGGCATCAGTCACTGCTGTTGATACAGCTTTCGTGTCCTGACTTGGCGAAGCCTTCAACTGGTTATGCGATTCATTAGAGACATGCTGCTCCAATGTCGTCATTACCGAACCAAGTTGTCCTTCAATTCTGGATAAATCGTCTTGGAGTTCTGCATGAGATGCTCGGGCGATATCTTGCGCTGCATTTTGATCCGCAGCTGTAAGATTGGGTGCCTCTTCGATCCTCTTTTCAAGACTCTCGATTTGAGCGGTCAATTGCTGCATCAACGATGTCTGATGGGAATTTTGTTTTGATATACTTTCTTGAGCACGACGGTCCGCATCTAAAGATGCAGCATCGAAACGCATCATTGTATCGTCAAGGCGGCATAACAAAGCGTCAAAACGTTGTTTGAATAGGGCCGTTTGCTCAGCGGTATCTATTGAGTCCAAAGTAGATTGTTGTTCCAGCAAAAGCGCTTCTAGTCGACCAACTGTGTGTTCGATGGTTTCAAGCGTTTCACGTGGCGGCAAGAAACTAATCAGACTTTGTGCGTTTGGCTGCTGCTGTGCAACGTCCGCCGGAAGTGCGGTCACCACGTTTTCAAGGCGATCTAGTTGCTCGCGTATCTCTTGCTGAGCTGCAGCGGGGTTTTGGTCATTGCTGACCTTTTGCAATTTTTGAACGGTAACATCCAAAAGACTTGCCATGTCGCGTGTTACTGCGGGTTTAATGGCCTTCAAAGACGATTCGAGGTTGGTAATTTGTTGTCGCAATGCAGGAATTTCCTCAGCATTGTTTGACGCATCGCCAAGACCACTTTGGAGCCGAACTTGTTCGTCAGCAAGCCGTTGGAAGTTTTCCCCAAGCCGTTCTTGATCAGCCTGTAACTTTACCTGAAGTTTTGCCAGTGGCTGGAGAATGGCAATGTCCTGTTTGGTTGGCAGGCCTGTCAGTCGTTCTTCAAGTTTGCCCAAACTCGCCTCAAGCTGTGAGCGAATGTGGTCGGTTTCTTGTGGTGATTTTGCATCGTTAGTTGCAAGTAGCGAGTTTATTTTTTCACCAAGATTGCCAAAATGTTGCTCAAGTTTTTTGTCGAGCTCACTGTGGTCTGGAAGCTTCGGCGCAACGTTAATTGAGGGCGACTCTTCAACTGGAGTGGCTTCCGGCTCAGCTTTACGCTCAGCTGTTTCCTTGATTTCGATCTGTATTTCAGCAGCAAGCTCTTCTTCAATGTTTACTGCCGGTGCTGGAATTGCTTCAGGCAGAGGCTCTGCTGCAATTCGTTCCTTTAATACAGAGATGCGTGTTCTTAGGTTATCAAACGCTTGAGCCTCTGGTTTTAAAGTCGGTGTGTGTTCAGTCTCAACCTCAACTACAGAGCTAGACGTTTCCGGTTCAGACAATTGTTGTGCTTGTTCTGGGGCCGCTCCTTTTAGCGAGGTTAGCTGTGCGCTAAGATCATCTATAGCATGGATGAGAGCTAATGCGTCAGCATCTACATCGTTCTCAACTGGCTCTTGATGTGTGCTTTTATGCAATTCTTCTTGAGCCAACAAAGATGCGCGTTCAGCATCTGCACGGCTGTTATGCTGGGTCAGGAGGAGTTTCTTAAGTGTGTTCTCGTTATCGGAAAGCTCTTCGCGTGTTTGGTCTTGCTGTACCGCTTCTTGCAACCATGTTTCCAAAGACATGCCGTTGCGTTTCGCAGCTTCAATGACAAGACCGAATACATCATCTGACTGATTGCTATCGGTTGGTCCGTTGGTGCCGGTGGGCATGGCTGACTTTTGTTTCACAACAGTCACGGGACAAGGCTCTCTCTGAAAAATCCGAAGGAATCCGTACGCAGATACGATTCTCTCGAAAAGCTTAATTTCCGAAAAGTTCAACGTTTATGGTAAATATGTCGTTAATTTCCGAGTCAATTCATCGCTAAGGTTTGGTCTGTCATTTATTACAGGCGCGGGATTGGGGCCAATATTATCGCTGCAGTATGGACAGCGTCAGTTGCTTCCGTTACTCGACAGGGCCTGCCAGAAGACCGTTTTGTATGGTGAGAGAGCCTATGCCTAAATCCAAGTCAGGAAATATCGACGGCGTTACCAAGATTATGGAAACGGTGTCTTCTCGCGCACAGCGCGCGGGCCAAGGTGAAGATACAACAGAGAATTCCTTTTCCATTGGACAATTGGCACGCGAGTTCGACGTGACATTGCGTACTCTCAGGTTTTACGAAGACCGAGGCTTGGTTAGTCCACGCCGTGACGGCACGACACGCATTTATAGCCGCAGGGATAGAGCCCGTTTGAAGCTCGTTCTAATGGGAAAGAAAGTTGGGTTTTCACTTACAGAAATCCGCGAAATGCTTGACCTTTATGATTTGAAGGATGGCCAAGTCGTGCAGCTTCGGGTTGCACTGAAGCGATTCCAAGAACAAGTTGACGTTCTCCGGGAACAACACAATGACATTGAGCAGGCAATTGAAGAACTGGAACGCACCGTCGATGTCGTGGCGGGAATGCTCCGCGAAAAGGAAACGGCATCAAGTTAATCACGATACTTTTTGAAGTGACTGGCAGTTCTCATCTGCAAGCACAAATGTATGTGAGGATCGCTTGTTTGTTAATGACGCATTATGCTGGCGCCGTAAAATTGGACAACCTGGAAATTGATTGAAGCCTGTACTAACACGTGGGAGAGCATTCGCTGCCGCTCACTAGGTTTCGCAAAAGTGGCTCTTTTGCAATTTAAAGTATTAATTTTTCCAAAAACATGGAATAATTCAACTTAAAAATGTTTTAAAGGTTTTTTGTCATATTAATTGACTTGAAAAGGAATAAATGCCAAAAAGACACATCTTTTTCAACATTGAAGATCAAAAATGACGACGCTTTCTCATGCTTCTGTCTGGGCGGCTATCGATGCAATTGCTGCTAAGAATGAGTTGTCCCCATCAGGGTTAGCTCGCAAGGCTGGTCTAGATCCCACAACCTTCAATCGGTCCAAACGTATTGCAAGTGATGGCCGCGAACGATGGCCCTCGACGGAGTCCATTGCAAAGGTGTTGAAGGCAATCGATGCAGATATCGATGAATTTATGGCGCTTATGAGCGGCGCCGACACTGCGTATGAGGCTGTTAGATCAAGACGAACCATTCCATTATTAGGGTTAGCTCAGGCCGGTAAGGGCGGTTTTTTTGACGATGGTGGATTTCCAGAAGGCCAAGGTTGGGATGAAATTGAATTTCCTAGCGATGGTGATGAAGCGGTTTATGCGTTGGAAGTAACCGGCGATAGTATGATACCTTTGTACCGTGATGGCGATCGGATCATTGTGTCCCCAAACACACAGGTCAGGCGGGGGGATCGTGTAGTCGTCAAAACCGTTGATGGGCAGGTGATGGCAAAAACACTATCGCGACGAACTGCAAAAACGATTGAATTGGAATCGATTAATCCTGAACATAAAAACATCACTTTTGCGCAAAAGGATGTTGAGTGGATGGTGCGTATTTTGTGGGCCAGCCAGTAAGGCGATGTTCAGTTCATCATGGTACCGATTGCTAAGTATGCCATTCTAGGCCTTGTTGTTGTATGGGCTGCTCCTGCTTTTACTCAATCGGGTGCGGGCGGCTCTTCAAAAACAATTCGTGATGTTACGCCAAACGGCGTGACTCCGGGGCCTCAAATCACGGCACCACTCAAGCGTATACCTGGTGTTGCTCCGGCACCTCCTGAAATAAGAACCAGAAATCTCTACCGCATCCGCGTCGTCGATACAGCGACGTTTGAGGGAAACTATCTCGGTCGTATTTGGCGTGTGAACTTGCCAGAGGCCATCGGTATAAGCCGAGATGAGACTTGTCCTACTGACGATGGTAATGCCTGGTCTTGTGGGGAATTTATTATAAGAAAATTACAAAGGCACATCAGGTTGAGTGCCTTCAAATGTGACTTTGCTTGGCAACCACAAGATAAACCATTAAATATCTCCTGCTTGTTGCGCGGCGAAGATATTCAGCGAAAAATTATATCTGAAGGTTGGGCTAGAGTATCTGAAAACGCACCCGAGAACCTGCAAGAACTTGCTGATAAAGCCAAACAGAAAATGGCTAGTATTTACCAACCACCTTCCGGCGATTTGTCTGCTTTGAGCACTTGGACACGAGAGGGAAGTGCCGCTGATTTGCCACCACCACCAGATCTGCCAACAGTCGACATTTTGGGCCCGCTGACCGATGCAGAGGAATTGGAATAACATCGCCAACATACAATGTGCCTAGCTGTGCAATGTCACTTAGATGTGAGGGCACCGGTTAACGCTTGGTCTATCAATGTCGAGGTTTCATCCAAACCATACAGTGCTGCAAAGGAGCCAAAGCGAGGCCCTTGATCTTGACCGAGCAGAACCTGATAGAGCGCTTGGAACCAAGCACGCAAGGGGTCAAATTCATGCTCTTTGCCAACCGCATAAACTTCGTTCTGGATAGTCTCGCCATTTGCATCACGCGGTAAAGCATCCAGTTTTGTTTTCAGATCGGCCAAGGCCGCACGTTCTTGATCTGTTGGCGCACGGAAAACCTTGTTGGGTTTTACAAAATCTTCAAAGTAGCGAATGGCATAGCCGACCATTTCATCCAACTTCGGATGACTGTCTGCATTTGCACCATGAGCGTATCTAGATATGAACCCCCACAAGACGGCTTTATCGGACGCATTGGACGCACTTACCAAATTAAGCAGCATTGCGAATGATACAGGCATGTCGACGCTAGGCCGTGCGCCACTATGAATATGCCAAATCGGACTGGTCAGTTTCTTGTCAGCTTCCAAGCCTTCAAATGCATTCAAATGCTGAAAATATTCGTCGACCGTTTTAGGAATGATATCAAAATGAAGCCGTTTGGCGGTCTTTGGTTTTACAAACATAAATTGCGACAAGCTTTCAGGCGTCGCATAGGCCAGCCAATCTTCAATCGAAAGACCATTGCCTTTGGATTTTGAAATCTTCTGGCCTTTTTCATCCAAGAACAGTTCGTAGTTGAAACCTTCTGGTGCGCGCTTTCCCAAGGCGCGGCAGATCTTGCTGGAGAGCTGGACTGAATCAATCAGATCTTTACCGGCCATTTCATAGCTCACGTCCAGCGCTGCCCAGCGCATCGCCCAGTCGGCCTTCCATTGGCATTTCACCGCACCACCGGTTACCGGAACTTCCACCAATTCATTCGTTTCCGGGTCGCGATAAGAGACCGTGCCAGCTTTCACGTTGCGGGCTTCCATGGGAACCTGGAGTACGATTCCGGTGCGTGGGCAAATCGGCAGAAATGGCGAATAGGTCGCGCGACGGTCAGGACCAAGTGTCGGCAAAATAATGGCCATGATGTCATCATAAACCGCCAGCATTTTTAGAAGCGTCTCGTCAAAGAGCCCATCTTTGTAATAGTCGGTTGAACTGGCAAACTCGTAGTCGAACCCAAAGCTGTCTAGAAATGCTCGCAAACGGGCATTGTTGGCAGCACCAAATGATGGATATTCGTTGCTGAATGGATCGGGTACCACAGTTAGTGGCTTGCCAAGATATGCTGTCAGCATTTCTTTATTTGGCACGTTCTCCGGAACTTTGCGCAAGCCATCCATATCATCGGAAAATGACAAAAGGCGCGTAGGAATTTTGTCTTCGGTCAGCAGGCGGAATGCGTTTCGCACCATGCTGGTACGAGCGACCTCGCCAAATGTGCCAATATGCGGAAGACCAGATGGGCCATATCCTGTTTCAAATAGTACAGGTTTCTCTGGCATCTTGCCGTTCAGACGTTTGACAATCTTGCGTGCTTCTTCAAATGGCCAAGCCTTTGAGGTCTGGGCCGCGGCGACAAGGTCTGCATCCATAGGAATCGCGTGAGGGGCTGAAGAAGTCATGTAAAATCTCTCGTGGTGTCAAATTTGTGGGCAAAAAATGAAAAAATCACTTTTGTGCGGTGTTTACGCGCCCATATGTATCGTGAAGTGTTAAACGGTCAATCAACAGAATCCAGAATTAAAGCTCTAAATGGGTATTACCACCGGAGCGCAACGGGAAAGAACATCCAATGCCTGAGCAAATCGCAGTTCAAGAAGCCCTTATCTATGCAATGGTCACAGTATCTGCTGCTGACAGCAACATGACCGATGCCGAGCTGAAAACCATTGGCGACCTGGTAAAGGGTTTGCCAATTTTTATTGACTACGACCCAGAAGCTCTTTTGCTAACCGCTTCCTCTTGCGCCGATAAGCTCCAGGGTGAAAATGGTTTGTCGGATGTATTGAATATCATTGGAGACAGCCTCGAGCCGCGTTTATATGATACGGCCTATGCACTGGCAGTAGAAGTTGCCGCTGCGGATGGAAAATTGGAACGCGAAGAAGTTCGGCTACTTCAAATGATACGCAATCGTCTGAATTTAGATCGATTGACCGTCGCTGCCATTGAACGCAGTGCAATTGCCCGCTTCAGAACGGTATAAATTTTGATGTCT
>JBGCFS010000071.1:0-4703 GCA_045107035.1 Hyphomicrobiales bacterium | reverse complement strand
GAGTACGGCAATGGAAATGAACCAGATCAGATATTTTCTCGCTGTCTGCGAACATCGCAATTTCACCCATGCCGCCAGTGCCTCAAATGTCTCCCAGCCGTCGCTGACAACTGCGATCAAGAAGCTTGAGGACGAACTTGGCGGTGATTTGTTTGTAAGGGACCGCGCAGGATGTAGGTTGACGGCCCTTGGTAAACTCATGCAGCCTAGGCTGCAGAAGGTTATCGATGAAACGCGTCAGGCTAAGACAGAGGCGGTTCGGCATATGCGACTGGAACGGGTGCCAATCTCGGTCGGCCTTGGCGAAACGATTGGGCATAACCGGATTTCAACCGCCATGGAACGTATTCGTGAGCAGCTACCGCAAGCAGAAATAGAGTTGATCGTGGACACGTCCGCTGCGCTTCTGCCTCGGCTGCGTGACGGGGAGTATGACATCGTAGTAACGGCAGAAAGGGCCAACGAAGACCTCTATCGAATAGATCACCTCTATGATGAGGACTACAAGGTGGTGGTGTCAAATACGCATCCGTTGTCCGAGTTCGATACCGTGTCTCTGTCAACCCTCGCCGAGACGACCTTGCTCGACCGACCCAATTGTGAAATGCGGGATGCTTTGCATGGCACTTGTGCGGACCACGGTCACGAACTCTACGCGACCTATCGGTCCAATCGCGTGAATTGGTTGATAGAGCTTGCGCGACAAGGGTCAGGTGCAGTGATCTTGCCGACGACGGCAATTCCTACAGATGAAGGCCTTGTGTCGATACCAATCGAGGGCCTTGAGATCAAACGAACAGTATATGCTCTCCGTTTTAGGCACCAATCGACGAGACCAGAAGCAAATGATCTGATCCGCGAAATTGCGCGTGCGTAGATGCATTGAAATCAGTGAGCCGACATTCGTGTACCGCGCAGCATTGGTCAAAGTGGGCTCAATCCGGACACTTATGTTCGCATTGTGGTGAATCAATACCAAATTTTTGGACTTCTGAATTAGGCCAAAATCTGAAAACATAATGGATTTGGTGTATGTCAGCTTGGCAATCAAACGCAATTGATCAAAAAGTTGCAGGTTTTGCGTATTGGCCATCCTTTTTACTCAGCACTATCTATTAAACACGAACCAAGTGTGCACAAACCGTCAAAATCTTAGTTCCATAGATTTAAACAATCTCCAAGTGCTCACGTATTCTGCACATTGCATCCTCAACACCCCCGCTACACACAATTGCCTGAGTTATCTTCCTTCTGGCACCCCTCAGCTGATACTCCACTGTGATTTCATTTTCTCTTTGCTCCATGCTTTTAAGTGGTCGTCGCGCGGAATGTCGTGTTGGAAACAGATCAGGAGCGATTTGATGGCAATACGCAGGATTTAGCGGAATAAAACCAACCCTGTCCATCAAGGTATCAAGTTTCTCGTGCCTTTCCGATTGAATATCAATACTTGGACATAATCTCTTCAAGCCATCAATGTCATATGTGTATAAATCCGAATATGCTGATTGAGTATTTACTCTCACTCGATGTTTTTCAGCTAAATTCCAGTTGCGCCAACCTTCGCCTTTCCCTTTGTATGTATTATATATAGGGCAAGGGCGGATGTTGACGCATCTGGATTTTGATTGGAAATGCTCAATCGTAGCCTTCGAAATGACGATTGCGTTTCGAGCGATTTTTTCACTGGCAAACACACGCGGCAATAATCTCATTAATACTGCTGGACTCTCGGTAAACACTCCATATGCCTCCATAATATCGTACGGACCTGCCGCCCAGCGTTGCCACATGAAAACCTCATCAATTTCAGTATTTGGTAAGACCACATCAGCTAAAACAACGATGCGACATGGGTTATCACTCGTCCTACTCACACCTCGAAGTCGGCCAACGCACTGCAAAAGTTCATTCTGCACATCACCACTGTACAGAGAATCCGCAACCTCATTTTCAAAACCTCTAGTGCCAAGCGCGTGAAGTTTACCGCCTCTTGTCTCAATAAACCGTGTCTTTAGCCCTGATTCCCCGACGCCTGACTCACCCATAAATGTTTCAAATTCGGCCTGGACAACGTCATCAGATTTAAGCGGTGCGCCAACGCAGTAACACACCTCAAAGTCTTTATAAGCATCAATTCCGCGCAGCGAGCGGTAGTGTTTAACTGTAACGCTTTCGGGTAGATACTTCTTAATAAATTCAACGTATTTCATGTGGGTGATTACAAGAACTTTTTCAAAATTGTCTTCATGACGAAGAGTGTCAACCTCGATAGAAGTGCAAATTTCTCTGATAGTTTGGTCGGACTCCATTTGTTTTCTCGAGGTGGGTGTGCCAGTGATAATTGAAAGATGCTGGTTTGGGGTTGATACGGAGATATCAGCAACCGATTGACTGAAAATAGATGACACGCTCTCAAGTATCTCGGAGCATGGCGGTGTGGCATCGATTGTAAGTGTCGGGATATCCTTGGTATTTATTTTCAAAACCCGACCGATAACAACGTCACCTGTTTCCGCGCAGCAAAAAACCCGACCAATCGGGCTTATGGGGCCGTCTGCATATGCAGTCTGGAACTCTTCGAAAGTGCCATCTTCGTGATAAAAAGTCTCAAATTTACTTTTGTCGTTTCGCTTTAAAAGCTGATACACCTCGTTCCATAGCGAGTGGCGCTTTCTGACTATACCCGAAAAATCTGAAATGTACGACTTCTTGATAAAATCGGTGTCATCCTCACCGCTCATTTTGAATCTTATATTTAAATCTGGCAGTGAAGATTGAGTCATTGCAGTGTATTCTAAAGAGCGCGGCTCAAACTCATCATCAATATCAAGCTCATCAAACCCCGCATCAATCAGAGCTTCCCGGGTTAAGTAGCCGCCGGAGCAATTAGAAATAGCCGCTGTGAGCATGGCGTTATATTCTTTGTATTTCTCTGTAGCACCCAAGTCTATCGACCCTGTTTCCAATAGAATTTTTGGTAAACCCATCTGTAATTCGTGCGAAAACAATCTGTCCCGATCAGGTTTAAGTGAAACACGAGGTGTCCCATCAATATTTGTGAGTTGTTTGCCGATTTTATCCATTACCGGCAACTCTACGCGCCGCCGCTTGGCTGGGTTTACGAGATTGCCCGTGAAATCTTCGTCAAAGATCCGCAAAAATGGATCTCGCGGGACGATGTCAGATGGCAAGAAAGCTAAATTAGCGGGTATCAACCACACAAGGGGCTGAAACTTCTTCTGCGCCAGGTACTCGCATTCATTCTTAAGCGGACACTCCGCACACATCTCGCTTGCTACGGATCTACCCGAAGCTGCTACAATTTTAGCTGCTTGATGCCGGGGGCATGCGTAAACAGGGTCTATTGCATCTGCAAGATTCACCGAACGACCAATATAGACATGTACCTCATCTGAGGCGAAACCAGCTCCTAAGAGCCGTCTTGCGTACTCACCACATAACGCTCGTGTCGGTGCGTAGATAATAACCGGCTTGTTTATACTCTTTAATTCCGACCGTTTTCCAGCTAGGAAATTAATGACGGCGTGGGATTTTCCAATACCAGTATCGAGTCTAGCATTTAACCACGGCTTGATTGCTACTCCATTGGGTTCGTCATCTAAGCGGCATTTGTTGTGTGCGTGCAACGCCTGATCCCAAAACCTGTCGAGAATTTCGGAAAGTTCTGCTCTGCCTTGATCGAGTGTTATTTTTTGACATATGTTTTCGCCCACTGCACCTTCTGGGGCTTGATGAGGATGGATACCCCGGCAACAGTCTAATTCGCGCTCAATCCAGTCACTTGTCTCAATGCCAGATTTTTGTAGGCCGCTATCTATTCCAGAATTGATCGTTGCCAATCTACGCTCCTCCGGATGCCTCCCATCGAGATTCCAGCATTCAGTAGCATCCAAAAGCACTTGGACTACGGAAACTCTGTCGATTGTAAGGCCGCAAATCTCATGACCTAATAGCAATCCGACCATAAAAGCTCTTTTATTCAGCTCATTGTTCCGACCGCCCCTGGTTAGGACCTCAAGTTGCGCTGCTATATTATCGACTTTGTTTTGTGCGTATTCATTGACGGACTTCGCCTGAGATGGTGTTAACCCAGCGCCACGTTTTGCCCTTAGGATATCGCGTTCGTGCTTCTGAGCGGCAAGAGCCTCCCTATAAAGTTCGTCAACATGCTCCCTCCAGTCATTTTGTTTCACCCCATGCAGATCTCTGTGTGAATGAATACCAAAGCTCGCTAATTTATTTCGCTCACTGCTAAACATGGCTTGAAATAATACGTGGTCAGGCCAAGGGGCCAGGGGTCTGTAAAAACCATGATTTGGTAAATGTCTGTATGAATCACTCTTATCTGGGCGATATGAATTAGGGGCGAGGACAACAGCATTACCTGCCTGCACATCAATACCAGCACCAAGTGCACCAACGGACTTCTTCAGCCCCCTGACGGGTTGCATGTATAGATGCAGGCCTTTTGTCGGTGTTTGCGTAATGGGTGCATTTGGCAACTCACCACCAAACAATTCTTTTACCGCACTTAATCCGTCTGCAGCGTGGCCACCGTCCGCCGTATCAACATCAATTACCACAAACGTATCTCGAGCCACTATGCCAACAGATGTCGGACTCCTGCCGCTAATCAGTTTTGAAAATTCATCCACATCGTTTGTAGCGTCCCATTTCCG
>JBGCFS010000070.1:0-3854 GCA_045107035.1 Hyphomicrobiales bacterium | reverse complement strand
TATGCACTTAATATAATGAGGACGAAAATATGAGACAGAAGTATCTAGTTCCTGTTGTTTTTGCAGCGTCATTTTTAGGAACTGTAGCGTTTGCCGATTGGAAGCAGGTAACTACAGAAGAAGGCTATATATCTGCTTTTGTTGGTAAAAACACTGTCGATGCTGACGGTAATACATATCGGCATTCTGCCGATGGTACGTTCACTGGTAAACTGAAGAGTGGTGATAAGCTGAGGGGCGCATGGCAATGGCGCGGCAAATATTGGTGTCGCAACGCAATCATTGGTGACCGTGAGCTTGGAACCGACTGCCAAAAAGTGGAAGTTGACGGTAATAAATGGCGCATCACACGTGAAAAAGGAAAAGGACGATCTGTATTTGGTACGACGAAATAAATCGACCAAACCTCTTACTTAACGCGCTTTAAGTTGAGTGGTACATGTATCACTCAACATAACTTGGCTTATTAGGTAAGTTATACTGACCTATTTTGCAAGCTATTTCTATCCCCGATCAACCATGAAACGATACTCTGATCTTCATGTTATTGAATGACATCTCAAAATCCTCCAAAAACTGTACAACTTTGTAGACTTAAAAAATGGCGGAAAAATATGTTCAGACACTTTATAGCGTTGGTTATTTCTTTGCAGGTGTTGGTGCTTCCAGCACATGCAGATGACCTGTCTCCAAAAGATATTATCGAGATCACAGTTATGTTTCAGGGTTTCAGATACGTGGGGGAGACTGAATACAGTCTAGCTGACGGAACTAAATCAAAAAACATATCAATCCGAACGGAGGCTATCGAAGCCGTCATTGACCAAGGCGAAAACCGCTATCGAGTTATCACCCGAGCGATAAATGGTGTGGATTTTAAGAGGAGCGATGGCACAGGGGTAGAGGCAGGGCAATGGACTTCTATGTATGAAATATTGGTATCTTTTGCCGAAGGTGATCAAGTTTTCGTCGAGACCGTAAAGTACTTGAAGACCTTGGATGGTGATGCTCTGGTTCAGCCGAATTTCGACGAATACAGAGACATTACAATAGAAGAAGATTTCATGTTTTCTGCTGCAAAAGTGCAGTGGGAACGCAGTAAAAATCAATAGTTATAGATCGGAAAAATAATGCAGTTTGCTACCGCTAAGGCCGTTTTAGCCTTTTTAGCACTTCTTGGTTGGGGACTATCGGCGCTAGGCGCTATCGCTTTCCTATATGTTTTTACACAGGTTGGGTTCTTACAAGCTCTATCCGCTGTCGTCATAGTCGCCATGGGGGTGTTTATCGTTGCCACTTCCCAGATGGGTTTGGCACAGATTGCAACCGCCGAAAACACGAAAGCGCTTCTAGATGTAGTTAGAAGTGGTAAGGTCGATCTAGGTACAAAGCCAATATCCCAGAATACATATTCAACCCCTTCAACTTCAGCGCCCAAGAAGGCGGGAGATAGGGTCAAAGTATTCAAGGGGCGCGAAATATTGAAGGCTGAAACAGGGGTATCTGTAGACGGGAACAATTTCGGTAACGTTTTGGAGGCCGAAAAATGGATCAATGGGCAAAGCGGCTAGTTTCCGTAAGATATATTATCACACTGACCTAATTGGGCTATGTGTTATCGATACCCGCAAGGATATCATGTACTTCTGCAAGCTCGTCATTGAGCGCTTGAATATTCGACATGATATTCTGTGCTTCAGCCGCGATTTGGTCTGCTGAATAAAAAGTGAGATCCATATTAGCGAGCATTGTGAGATCCATACGGATCGACTGTTTGCCTTGCCCTGCATAAATCAGTCTATCAATTGTGTTGGCAAGCTGAGCCCCGAAGCGTTTCCGAACGAAATCCCTACTTTTGTTGATTTTGTCTAACGCTTGTTCGACCTGCTCTCCTGTCTCATCCATCTTCTGAACAATGGCCTGAAAATCCTCAGAGTTCGCATTTCCAGATGCTATCCTCTCTAAATGTTTACGTGATCCATCCTCACCAAATGCGATCATATCGATCTGATCAGCTGCCTTTCTACCTTGATGCTGTTGATAAGCTCCCGATACACTTCCCACCATAGATCCAATGTCACGAAGTAATGCCAGAGCCTCACGACTAGCCTTTACCCAATCAGTGAATGTAAGCGGCGTTATTACTTCTGTTACAGCTTGCGGTGCTATTTCTTTCTTAATCATCTTTTATCTTTCATGACCGCGTTTGCGCTCTCGGTTTTTGTCCAAACCAGCCCAAAAATCATCATCCTTGCCATGATCTGGAGCTTTATCAGGCTCAGGTTTCAATTTTTGTTCTGCCTGATCTCTGGCGCGGTCAGCACGCGCATGTTCTTCGAGGTGTCGATCCTTCGCATCTTCTTGCACCATGCGTTTATCAGTTTTCTCGGCTGCTTCGGCCACAACTTCCACTCGGTCTTGATCTTTTCCCAAACTACGGTCGATGAAATCATCCGTTGGCCGTGGAGCATCTTTCCCGCCGATACTTCTATCCTTGATAAAATCACGCTCTTTTTGTTGGTCTTCAACCTTTTTCAGCTCTTCCTGAAAGATGCTGTTTTCGCGTTCTTGACGTTCATCATTCACAGCCAAAGTCCCTTATTTTTATGGTATAATGATTTATTTCGACCAACCAACATGAGGAGAACATATGGACATACCAAAGATAATCCAATCCATGAAGCAATCTGGTGTCGATGATCATTCAGCCGAAACCCTCGGGTTTGCGATCTCATCGATGGCCGACAAAGGGATCGACCCGTATCTGATTGCCATGAGTTGCGCTCAAGCAGGGTCAGCAATCATTATCAAGACATTGCCCGATGAAGATCTACTAGCCTTTGGGAAATTTCTTCAACGATCCGGCAAAACCAAGATTGAGGGCGCATTGACCAAAATGTCTATCAACACCAACAAGATCAACGAAAACAGCACTTCCCAAGATTAACGCGGTCGGCGCCTTGGCCGATTGCGCGTGCGTTTTTCTCGTGTGCCATCCCAAAACCCCTTCTTCTGTGATCGTGGTTTTTTGTTCATATCATCACGGTTGCGGCTGTCGGTAGATGTCTCGTCAAAATCCGGCTTAGATGTGTTGGCCGTGTCAGTTTTCCAAACCTCGGATGACTTCACCTTGGCCTGTTGATGCGCTTTGTCGTCTTCCCGCTTGTGCATCTCCTGCAACTTATCACGGTCAAACTGCCACGCCTTCCGTGCTTCACGGGATGCATCGGCGATGCGGGATTTGTGTTCCTGGCCTAGCTGTTTTTTCTCGCGCTCCTGATCGCGAATGAAATCATCACGCAACTGACCATCGTTGGTGATGGCTTCCAAAAATCCCACAATTTTTGATCGGTCGCGCCGTGAAAACGCAAACCCCAAACGGTCGAAAAATCCAGCATCGAAGTTCTTCAGCTCGTTGCGCTGTTTTTTGTAGAGGTCGCGCCACTTGGGTTTGAAGGTGGCTTTGATTTCCTCCACCCGTTGGGCAACACGGTCTTCTTTCTGTTGCCACAGCGCGTCATACTGACCTTTGCGGGACTGCTTGGCCTTGGCACGATCGGCACGGAAATCATCCCAAATTTCTTTGGTTTGGGATGATTTCCATGCCTCATACTCAGGCCGTGACATGTTGTCGGCTTTGACAAACTCGCCCTCTTTACGGCGGTCGTTGTTCTTCTTCCGTTGCGGGCAAAAATGTTCCTCGCCACGGTCACGGCGGTATTGCTCCGCCCAGTTGGATAACTTCAACTGGTCATTGCTCAATGACGCGGTTTTGCCAGTGGTGGGACACACCAGATTCACGACGACATGAACATGCGGATTGTCGGTGTCTGTATGTCCCACAATCATCGCCT
>JBGCFS010000007.1:0-7138 GCA_045107035.1 Hyphomicrobiales bacterium | reverse complement strand
CAGACAGCAGATCTTCTGCATCAATCAGCTTGGACATGAGCAGACTCCCAAGTATAACGATTTTAGTTAGGGTGCATTATTTATCGCATCGCAAAATCATTAAGTCAAGTGATTATCGTTATGTTGAATGAAAATAACTCTACATTGAATCTACTTCCGTCCCAAGTTCGCGCAGCGCGAGCCTTGATTAGTCTGTCCCAGATTGATTTGGCAAAACTGTCTGGCGCCAGCCTAAGCACCATCCGCAATTTCGAAGCAGGCCGCAGCACCCCAATAGCCAACAATTTAAACGCCATCCGCCGCGCCCTGGAAAAAGCAGGTGTGGAGTTCATCGCGGAAAATGGAAGTGGCGCGGGTGTGCGGCATTCGAAGCCAGTTTGGTTATGAATCTGAGCTAGTTTTGCGAAGGTCAGCTTGGAGCCCACAATTACTTTTGCTGCAACTTGCACAAAGATCCGGTTCTCCAAGCCGCATCTTTTTTTAACTTTTTTCTTTCGGTTGTCGATTGGCGCGTTTCTCATCCGTCGTGTTGGCGAAGAGGCAAAAAAGCCCTTCTCAAGCATATATGAGAGGACAGACTTATGAACTTCAAGAAAATCGCCACCTATACGGCTTGCGGGGTTGGCGCACTTGCTGTTGCCACCCTGGCTCTACCGCGCCACGTGAGCATCGAACGCACGGCGACGATCGACGCTACGCCCAAGGCTGTGATCGAACTGGCGGCCTCCAACACTGGCTACCAAGCCTTCAACCCCTACAAGGACCTCGACCCGAACCTTCAGGTTCAAATGTTTGGTCCAGCGTCGGGCATTGGTTCCGGCTTTTCGTTTGAAAGCAAAGACGGCGCGGGCCAGCAAACGGTCGCGTCCGTCACATCTGATCAGGTGGTCTTTGACCTTGATCTAGGGTCGCTAGGCCAGCCGACGCAGGCAATCTCAGCTGTCGCTATTGATGGCGTGACCGAGGTGACTTGGTCCATGGACATGGATCTGGGCATGAACCCGGTCTTCCGTGTCATGGGGCTCTTCATGGATGGCATGATCGGTCCGAATTTCGAACTTGGCCTTGCCAACATCGCCGACGTTGCGGCTTAATCTCACCAACAACACAATCTATCAACAAGGAAACAAAACAATGCGTTATACATTTCTTCTCTATTCCGACCCTGCGATGGCTGCCGACATGACCGAAGAGGATTGGGCCAAGTCCAAGGAAATTTACGGCCAATACATTGGCGCCCTTCAGGAGGCTGGGGTCTTTATCGAGACTGATTGGCTGCACCCTGCAGAGACCGCAACCACGGTAACATTGGCCGGCGGAGAGAAGCGGGTCCAGGACGGGCCGTTTGCCGAGACAAAGGAGACGCTGGGCGGCTATTTCGCCATCGATGTCGAGAACCTCGATGAAGCAATGAAGTGGGCAGAAAAATGCCCCCACGTCCATTATGGCAAGTTGGAAATCCGTGCCTCTGCCATGGGCAGCGTGTGAGTAGGACTGACGCACAGGCGCGGGCGGAAGATGTCGCCCGCGCCGCCTATGGCAAACTCATTGCGATGCTGGCCAGCCGAACCGGTGACATCATCGCTGCCGAAGACGCGCTTGCCGATGCCTTCGTGGCGGCCCTGAAAACGTGGCCCGAGCGCGGCATTCCCGATAAACCCGAGGCGTGGCTTTTGACCGTGGCCAAGAACAGACGCATCGATCAGGCGCGCCGTGATGCCCGTCTGGTCATCACAGATGAGGCAAATGACATGGCCGACGCACAAGCAATCGAACCCGAAGACGCCCAACTGGATAGCAGGCTCAAGCTCCTCTTTGTCTGCGCCCACCCCGCACTTGATGAAGGCATCCGCACGCCGCTGATGCTTCAGACCGTTTTGGGGCTGGAGGCGGAACAGATCGCCAAGGCCTTTCTGATCAATCCGTCAACGATGGCGCAGCGGCTTGTGCGGGCCAAGAAGAAGATCAAATCCGCCGGTATTCCTTTCGTTGTGCCAGAGCCAGAGGCCTATCCAGAGCGCATGGGTGCTGTCCTCGAAGCAGTTTACGGGGCCTACGCTGTCGATTGGCTGGAAGGGGACGGAGACATGAGTCACGAAGCCTTCTTTTTATCGAATATCCTGGCCGAACTGGCCCCAGAGAGCCCAGAAACACTTGGCCTCACTGCCTTAATAGGATTCATCGAGGCGCGGCGTGTTGCGCGCCTTATCGATGGTGTTCTTGTTCCTGTGCCGGAACAAGACATCGATCTTTGGGACAACCAACTCATCGAACGCTCGGTGAGCTTGTTGACCCAAGCCTCGTTGAAACGCACGCCAAAGAGCATACCCGGACGATTTCAGCTGGAGGCTGCCATTCAATCCGTTCACGCTGCACGATCTATCACGGGTAAGACCGACTGGCGGGCGCTGTCACAACTCTATAAGGGGTTGATGCAGGCCTATCCGTCCATCGGTGGGGCGGTCAGTCGAGCGGCTGTGGTGGCCGAGGATGCAGGCCCAGCCCAAGGGCTGAAGATGCTGCATGTCATCAGTTACGACGGGTTGGAGAATTACCAGCCGTTCCATGCCGTGCGTGCGCATTGCCTCGCAGAATTGGGACAGACCGCAGATGCGGCAGAGGCCTATTCAAAAGCAATCTCGCTTTGCACGGATCGCCCATCTGAATTGTGGCTTGAGAAAAAAATCGCACGTTTGCGAAAAAAAATGTCGTGATGTGTCGATTGGCGGCGATGGGCTTCGTCGTGTGGGCAGAAGGGAAGAAAATCTTCCCCTGCCAACAGAGAATAGGACAAGACCAATGACCATCATTTATTCAATCACAGCCATCATCGCCGCAATCGTTCTGATTGCATTGCTTCTCCCGCGTAAAGTCGTCGTGACCCGCTGTGCAGATGTTGCCTTGCACCCGGAAGACATCATTGCCCGCGTGGCCAGCACCGAGGGCTTCCAATCCTTCAACCCTTACTGCACCACAGACCCGAACCTGAAGATCACTCCCTTTGGTCCGTCCGAAGGCGTTGGTTCGGGGTTCCGTTTTGAAGGCAAGGAAGGAAAAGGCACACAGACCGTAACCGAAACAACGGCTACGTGCGTCACGCACCTCATCGATTTGGGTGCGATGGGCAAGCCTGTGCAAATCATTGAAGCAAAAGCGACTGATGCAGGTGCCCGCGTCACATGGACCGTAACATCCGATATGGGCTACAACCCTGTCTTCCGCATCTTTGGACTGTTCATGGATCGGATGCTTGGCAAGACCTACGAACTTGGCCTTAAGAACATCGCCGCTCTCGCCTGAACAACTTCAAATCAAGCACAAGGGCGGGCCTCAGGCCTGCCTTTTCGTTTGCAACTAGACGCTCAGCAGTTCGCTTCCTGGGTTCCCGAAATGAATTGCGAGTTTCCCGAACCCAACATTGGCACGCTCGCAGCGAAATTGCGCTTCGTCCGCATTGCTGACTTTGATTGAGATGTAACATAGACGAGTATACCCTTGCCATTCCCATCCTTCGAAGCCAGCCACAGCACCCCAATAGCCAACATCTTGGCCACCATCCGCCATGCGTTAGAAGAAGCGGATGTGGAGTTCATTCCTGAAAATGGAAGTGGAGCCGGAGTACGGCATTTGAAGCAAAAGCTCTGAGCTAGACTGGTCATCTTTTAAACGGTCGAGCAATTCCCTTTAGGTAACTAAACCATCACCGCACAGCAGTGCTTCGTCG
This sequence comes from Hyphomicrobiales bacterium, assembly GCA_045107035.1. GTDB lineage: Bacteria > Pseudomonadota > Alphaproteobacteria > Rhizobiales. The sequence goes on along the minus strand of JBGCFS010000007.1, from coordinate 3,414 downwards.
CGCATATACGTACCAGAGCAAGCCTGCGCCAATCAGGCCAGCCATCAACATGAATCCCACCATTGGTATGTCGGCAAAGAAGGTCGCATTCATGCGTCTATCGGGTAGAAATGTGAACAGGCCGGCGACACCCATTGCCCAGAAGTACAGGCTGCGCATTTCTTTTTGGTGTTGGACGATGCGGCGTGCGCGGGCGGAATTCACTCCGTGCCATAACCCCCACAGCGTGAACAGAGACAATGCGTGGATTGGGCTAAATGGTCCAACAACCGGCGCGTCAGAAATACCAAAGGACGAAAGGGCTGTTAGGGCCATTGCAACCACCCACGCATAGCCCAAGCGTTTATGCCATTTATCGCGCGAACGTCTCCAAAGCGCGATAGGCCCAAGAATAATGGCGCAAAGGGCGGCACAAACGTGAAGTTGGACTAAAATTGGAGCTGTTAGTAGTGGGGCGAGTGTCATGGCATATCCTTTATCTTGGCACGTGCAATTGATCGTGGCACTCTGTTGCCAAGACACCCCGGATGCTTCAACGAGTGATGCGCAAAAGGAGCCTTGGAATACGTGACTGACGGGTTTTTTCCATCCGCGCTTCGTGAATTGCGTGGTGATTTGACTAAGCGCCCGGTGATTGTTGGGATGCTGGCGCTGGGTGCCATTCTTGGCATCTCAGGTCCGTTTGATACGTTCAGCTTGCTGCCAGCTGTGCCGAGAATTGCCTATTGGACGAGCATTGTTGTGCTGGCTTTTGCGACCGGCAGTCTGGTTCATGCCCTTGTGCATGCGGCGCTTCAAAAGTATTCACGCTGGCTGCGGCTTTTGGTAATCAGTTGCTGCATTGGTATTGCAGTTACACTCGTATTGAGTTGCATAAACCTAATAGCATTTGGGTATTGGTATGCGAGTTGGGCAGCATTTTTCAAGCAACTCGGTATTGTAACGCTCATTTCTGGCGTGATAGAAATGGCTAGCTTCGCACTGCATGGTGGGAATGCGTCTGTAGCCACAAAACCCGCCGCGTTATTAGAGCGATTGTCTTTGGACAAACGTGGAGTGCTTGTCGCCGTTAGTGCAGAAGATCACTACGTCAGCGTCACAACAACTAATGGGACAGAACTGGTGCTGATGCGATTGTCAGACGCTTTGAAAGAAGTGGGTGACACGCCTGGTTTGCAAATTCATCGATCTCACTGGGTGGCACTTGATCAAATCAAGAAGGTGACCCGTATCGATGACAGGGGTGAGGTGACGCTTTCAGATGGAGCGACCCGCCCGATCAGCCGCGGCTTCATGCCTGCTGTGCGCGCAGCAGGGCTTTTGCCACAGGGGCGCAATGGTTGATTGGCATTTTTGGTGTCGCCTATTTTTGCGTATCAAAGGCCAATCTTGCAGCCAAACCGGCAAACACTGTTCCCAATAAATACTGCGATAGGTTTTGGAATTTTTGGTTCCCAGAGAATAATGCACTGGCGCGACTGGCAGCCAATATGACAGCGCCGTTTACGAAAAAACCAAACAAGTTCAAAATCGTTGCCATCATCATTACCTGGAGGAATACAGACTCAGATTCCGGCGTAATGAATTGCGGAAACAACGCCAGAACAAAAATAGCCATTTTGGGGTTCAGCAGGTTCGTCAGTAGACCCTGATTGAACATCGCAATCGCAGTATGGTCTTTGCGTTTGACGGGTGAGTTGCTGACAATATGCGCGTTGGATGTGAACGCTTTCCATGCCAAATATAAAAGGTATACCGCCCCAGCATACCTGACGACATCATATGCAACAGGCACTGCAAGAAATAACTGTGACAAGCCCAGCGCTGCTGCAAGAGCATGACAATAGGTTCCAGCCGCAGTACCGCTCCATGTTGCAAGGCCAGCAACGCGGCCCTGTGCCGCGCTGCGCGACGCTAAGAGCAGCATGTCTGGGCCGGGTGTTGCCGTTAATGCAAGGGCCGCCAACGAGAAAATGAATAGTGTAGAATAGTCCATTGGTCTCATCTCTCAGCTTTGAATTTGGCGAAACTCTAAGGCCATACGACTCTTAGTCAAGAATGGCTAATTTTGCCAACTGCATTTTTTGCACATCCGAAATAAACTGTCGTTCTCCAACAACCAACAATAAAACCTTCATATGTTGGAGATCGCTGACGCAGTATTCATTCTTGAAAATGGAAGCTGCAAAGTGGCTAGGGAATGGGCACGGGAAAGGCGCAGGAGGGTTGTGGTTCCTGCAGATTTCAAAAGCTGTCACAAAAGACCAGCCTGTAAACCCGTAGTTGTTTTAATTGGTAGTTTTTACGTGTATGTATTTACGATCAATATACCTTAATTTCTCGACATCAGTCCTGCAATCGTCAAAGTACAAATTGCGGTTTTTGAGGCATTTATCGAAAATCGTTTTTTGGGGGACTTATGAACATTGAAACGCGCTTGTCTTGGCTTTCGGCTTTCTTGGTGTTTTGCCAACTGATTGTCGTAGGCTCCTTGCAGGCTCAAGATGCAGATCCCTAGACAATTGCGGTGGTAGGCCCGATGTCGGGAGACAGTGCTCATTTAGGCCGCGCGATGGCGGAAGCCGCGCAAATTCGGGTTGATGAAGTGAATGCCGACGGCGGTGTTAACGGGCGTCTCATCGAGTTGAAAACCTATGATGATGAGAACTCGGCTGCCAGGGCTGTTCTTGCTGCCAAGCAAATAGCACTGGATGGCAATAATTTGCTGGTCATTGGGCATCGCACCAGTGGCGCATCAATAGCAGCTGGTCCCGTCTATTCAGACAACAACATTCCGGCCATTTCCGGTACCGCGACCGCAGATGCTCTCACTGTTGGGAACCCGTGGTATTTCCGCGTTACATACAATAATGGCTTTCAAGCGGATTTTATTGCGAACTAGATAAACAGCGTCCTTGGTTATAAGACGGCGACCCTTGTTTCAACGAGCAGTGTGTATGGTCGCTCACTTGCGAAGGCCTTTGTGACGTCTACTGATAGGCTGCCAATCGAAATCAAGCAGGAATTCACGGTCGATGCCAAGAGTCCTGATATCGATCTCGATATGGCTGATATCGTGTCTGAGCTGTCTTTGGCCCCTGACAGTGGCATTGTGTTTCTTGCAATGAATGCCGCGCATTTCGTGCGGGAAATGCGCAACTCCGGCTTTACCTTGCCGATCTTTGGCCCTGATTCAATCAATCAGCAGTTCCCCACTTACTTTGAACCAGACCCCATTTTAAAAACGCGACCGGGTGATTTTACCGACCAAATATACGCCACGACATCTATGATTTGGGATGTGGCCAACGAAAACGCCGTGAATTTCCGGGATAAATTTCGCACGAAATACGGACACAGCCCGGATTCTGGCAATGCATTATATTATGACGCCGCCAGCGTCGCTATTCATGC
>JBGCFS010000069.1:0-9903 GCA_045107035.1 Hyphomicrobiales bacterium | reverse complement strand
CGATCCAGCACATCCTTCCACTTGAGCGAGGCAATCTCGCCCACGCGCAGTCCAGCATAATGTGATAGCAGCAGCATGAGCCGGTTGCGCTTGCCGTTCTGCATGGTCTCGCAGATCGCTAGGGCGCGTTTGAATTCCTTTTCCGTGAGTACCTTTGCTTGTTTCATCGTTTGGCTCCAAATGACTGAAATATCACACGTTTCTACGTGTGAACTGCATTTGTTATGTTGTCACCTGATGGGCAGAGCGACCGTTTTCTGATTGCCAAGGATTTCAAGCGGGCAGGGGGGAGGCGCGACAAATTTGACTTTCGTTACATTCTATCTGTTAGATGTCTGCAATGCCCAAATCGAGAGAACGCCTTCGTTGAGTGTGCCAATAATGTCGCTTTGAGCCATTACTATGAGTTTGTCTTTCTGCAGCGCGTGGCGACTGCCCAAAGGACAACCCACGTGCTTCAATGGGTCTCCAGACGTCTCGCGGTTCAAATTTTTCAGAAGAATAGATGACAGCCGATGGACACTAGTGACTGAGTTAACCCGCATATTCGAGGTCGTTCATAATGAGCATACCTTGACAACCCTGGTGGAAGGTTTTTTGAAACGTGGAAAATTTTTGCATTCAGAAAATTTTTGATTAACCTCCTAGCAAGGAATTATCCGAAAAGGTGATTGCAAGATGTTTAGTCGACGAGAGTTTGGAAAAGGTCTATTTGTAGCGAGCAGTGTATTATCGGCCCCTCTTGTTTTCCCTTCATCTGCTCGAGCACAATCGTTTACCAATGATCCTGGTGGCTCAAGCGTGGCGTCAATTGGCATTTCGGTTCCCCAGACAGGCCCTTATGCCGAAGAAGCCTTAGACCTTGTTCGTGGGTACTCTCTAGCAATTGAGCACCTCAACGGTGGGGGTGATGGAGGCATTCTGAACTCATTTTCTTCCAAAGCGCTTGACGGGATGGGGGTACTTGGGAAAAAGTTAAACATCATAATAAGAGACACCCAAACCAGGCCAGATGCAGCCCGCGCATCTGCAAGGTCACTGGTTGAAGTTGATGGCGTGATTTCTCTCATGGGATCCAGCACTTCAGCTGCAGCCCTAGGAACTTTGGGCGTCGCTCAGCAAGCTGGTGTTATTATGATGGCTGGCAACCCAACAACACTTGCTTTTACGGGTGCACAGCGGAGCCGCTTCGGCTTTAGGCACTTCAGAAATGAGCTGGTTTCCACCCGATTATTAGTGAAATCTCTGGCTTTAGAGTTTGGCAGTGAACGAAGAGTGGCAACACTTGATTTTGGTCAATCCGTCAAAGATAGGTTGCTGACTACACAAGCCGAGGATGTTGGCTGGGAGGTCGGTGTGAACTTAAATCCGGATTTTTTCCAACCTCTCGAAAAAATAGCAACTGATATTGTTAACTCCGGGGCGGACACAGTTCTTACAACAGCATCTGGAGGTTTCCTTGCACGGCTCAATCAAACTCTTCTTAGCTTTGGGGTGTTCGAGCGGCAGCCTAACGGAAAAGATTTGATTTTTGCGGCTCCAAACGGATCTACGAGTTTTCATAGCGCACTGGAGAATAGCTACATTGGTCTTAACTGGCATTGGAGCAATGGAGAAGATGGTTCACTCGAATTCATAAAGAGCTTTGGGTCAAAGTACGGATTTCCTCCTTCTCAAGACGCTCACACCGCATACACTCAAATGATATTGTATGCAGATGCAGTTTCTAGAGCTGAGACCTTTAGACCCGAGGGTGTCTTCGAAGCCTTGGAAGGGTTTGAATACGCTGGAACTGGAAACGGTCAAGCACTCTACAACGGCGGAGATCACCAGACATATCAAAAAACGTATGCCGCTAAGGTAGAGAGCGGAGGAACATTGAACTATCTGACTTCATTAGATGATTTTGGGTGTCGCTGCGCTGGTAAGGGAAATGACGTTTGCAAAGCTAGCTACTGCAGCGAAGAGTACGAGGACGCATGATAAAGCACTTTTTGGTTACGCTTGGGACTTACAAGGATGGAGTAATGACCTTCCTAGCCATTTTTGCAATTTTTGTTGGCTTCTTTCAGTACTTAGAATTCCGCGCTGATACCCGTGTGAAATATGCCGTTGAGCTTTTGGAGCGGCGTGAGAAAAATGATCTGCTCAACTCTGAAGTGGAATTTAGCCGATATTGGAAACAAAGAATTGAAGATCTTTCACCACCGAATGGTGAATTCACCAGACTCCAGGTTTTGGGAAGTGCGGCCGATGATCCTAAGGGTGATTATGGACGGCTGGTTACAAAGCTATCGATCTATTACAATTCAATTGCTAGCTGTGCGCTCAACAATATCTGCGATAGAACAATAATTTGCTCCAGTATGGCTGGTAGCGTCCAGCGCTACCTTCGTATGAATACAGAGTATTTCCGAGTCCTGGCAGATACAAATAGGGTGGCCGCACAAAGGCTTTCTTTGTCGTTACCGGAATTTGTAGAACTTTGTATCGGTGAAGACTATGACGGCGAAGAGGTAAATCGCGCCTCCCTTTGGTCAAAGTCGGACATCTATTTGAATGGGGTTCGCGACGATACACTTGTGTGCCGGATCAGTTTGCGGATGGAGCGGACGCTGGGTCTGGGCGCTTCTTTTGCCTGCAATGACAACCCCACTGGATATCACGATTTTGTTTTTGGGGGCGACTAGATCAAGAAATATGAGACTAGTGTCCAATATCGTATGCGGATACTTTCCAATCACCGATGAAATCCCACCAGTGCCGGGTTGCCGTGCACGCTAACTGCAACACAATCATGTTCAACTGCATTTGTTATGTTGCCACTTGACGGGGAAGACGACCGTTTTCTGATTGCTAAGGAAACAAAGCTGGTAGGGTACAGGCGCGGAAAATTTGTATTTTGTTATGTTCTGACGCCGCTGCACAAATGCGAAGCATTTCACACATCGACTGATCCGAACGACAAACTAACTAAACTCTGTTGTGATGCCCAATTCGCTGAGTTTCCAAGTAACTTCGCCAGCGCAGCTGTCATGACCGGAAACGATGGGAGCCTTTTCACTGGTGATCTCTCCGGAGAAGGCTTTCGGAGCACAAATAGCCATCTTTTCAAGCAGGGTTGTTGTCAATTTTGCTTTGGCACCATCGTCTAAATCCTCGGCACTGCCAAAGATGGTGCTTTCTAAGAAATCATCTGCAAGCCCGCCAATCGGAATAGGCCCAATGTTTGCATCATCCGAGTGCTGATGTTTGCTTTCCACAAAAATCATGTTCGCCGATATAGTCTCGTTTGCGCTGTTTGTTACTAGGACATGACCCGTTAGAAAGTCACCGCCGTCGTCGAAGCACTGCCTGTTAAGAAAAAGTGACTTAGCGCCAGAGAACTGGCGCTCCTTTTCCCAATTATCTTCATCCTCAAGCCATCGTCGACTACCGAAGCAGGCGACCTTTGAACCCAAGGACACGAGCGCACCTGCTGATACATGAATTCTATTGGTTAGTGTTTGTGTGAAGGCCTTTATCGCAAAATGTTCTCTAAACCCTCTGAACTTCCCTGTGGCATTGCCTGGCGATTGCAGGACAACGAAGGTTTTAGAAAGCACACCTTTGGGCACTACAGATGAGTAACGATACCCGACGTAGTAGCGGTGTAGCGAATCCATACCGTCCACTTCAGAATCAGTTGGCGCATCTCTCTGGAAGATTGAACGCCACAATGTGTCTTGCTTTACGCTTCCTAGTTCGAGCATCCCGCCCAAGCTTCGCTGGACGAATTGCCTACTCTTATCAGCGACTAATTCACTTTCAACGTGCTTTCTAAGTGTTTCCCAGGCTGCTTCTCCAGACTGCAGGTGTAGAACGGAGCGCGAAATTATTGCTTTAAAACGTGGAAGGGCATCAAATACGTGACCCCCTAGAAATCTGGGAACGTCCCTCAAACCAAGTGCAAGGAAAAACACGAGAAGTGCTCCATACAGGCGCCTATCGTCCATTGTCTCGTTGGTTCGGCTGAAGAGCTCTTTTAACGAAGCGGTGGTTATCTCTGGTGCTGCGCCTTTCCATTCGGAGAAAAAGCTAGAGCAAAATTCTGCAGCTCCTTCAGCACATTTTGTAATAGCAAGGCCCTTTGGCTCTAACACGGGGTCAGAATATGACCTGAGCCTGTAAAATAGAAACGGAAATTGACCACACAATTCTCGATCTGCCTTTATAGCTTGGCCTACAAGCTCGCAAAATTTTTGTGATTGGCTTTGATCTGAGAAATCCGCTATCGATCGAGCTAACTCTTTCACTGCTGCCTCTGAAAGGTCTTTGCCTGTACTCATGTCGTCTGCGCATTCCCTAAACTGATAGGCAATTCAGCACGTGTACAGCTGCTTGGCAACCCGCCGATAACTTTTTGGTAACCTTTGTTCACTAATTGGTAACCATGATGAACATGCTAGGGACCATTCGATCTTTTTTGGGAAGGGTGTTTGGGCATCCTGGCGGTATGATGTTTCGGTTTCGGCTACAATCTCTCCACACAATCGTCATTGGCCTCGGCTAAGCAGCGCGGCCGCCTTCGACTATTCTTAAAGCTAGTCACAGCTTTTGGAGGAGGGCGAAATGGCATCGAGTGCGAAAAAAAAGCAAACAAAGCCGTCTGGCAGTTCACACTGGAAAAGTGCTCTTTGGCAACCAGCACCAAGGGGTTCAGCACACTTGCCAAAGCCAACAGTGCTCGAAGCTCCGAGACCAGACTCGATGGTGCCTCCCAGGCGTTCGCTGCTTCAGGATCGCTATCCAATGCAGAATGCATATGTGGGCCGAGCCGATCATCTGCAAGCTCAGCGGGCCAGCATTGTTGCTTTGGGAGGAGCGATCTTGCTTGGCATGGTTGCAATGATGCTCTTCACCTCCGTCGAAATGGGAACGAGCTTGGTCGAAGCAGGGACAATTCAAAACAGTAGCAAAGTGCACAGCGCCTTTTGTTGGATGATGCGTTTCAATCGTTTCTGGGGTCGTGACATTTCCGATTATGAAGACGCGTCTCAGTGTTTCTAGCCTCTAGAGAAAGTTCTGGGTCGCAATTTAAGTTATATGAGGTTTCAAAATGAAACAGTTGAACTTGGCCGCCATTATTAGCGGTATCGCATTAATCTTCTCAACAATTCTTTCGGGTAGCGGTATAAACGAGTCATTGGCTTCGTCCGAGTTACCAAGTTACGTGCGCATAGCCGTGTCTGCTCTGGTTACAGCGTTACTGACTATGTTAAGTTTCAAATGCTGGTCACTTGTTGGCAAGGCGCTTCGTGAAAGAAAGATCCGATCAGGTGTTCAGGGCGTAGCAGTGCCTGGATACCATAAACTAGTTTGGGCTGCTGTATTTTTTACCGGTATGTCAACATTTACTGCATTTACGGCGCTCACATTTGTAAATCACCGTGATGCCGTACAAAATGTCTTGAATAGACAAACATTCGCCGGGGTCGTTTTGCCAATGGGTCAACTCGCCCGCGACTATCAGCGCATGGCTGCAATAGCGAGTACGGCGCGCATAGTTGCAGCAGAGCGGTCAGCGTTAGAAGCAGCAAATGGAGGAACTTGCGGCGTATCACGTCCTGGAAGGGGGCCAATTGCAGATATGCGGCAGAATCATGCGCAACATGCCGCTGATCTTCAACGCGATACCTTGGAACTATCCGCAGAAGCAAGAAGCCTCATCGACAGAGTCTTGGCTGCAGGTGAACAAACGGCCGTGCGACAAGCCTTTTCGGAGGCTGTGAGCCTTAGCCTAGATCCGAGGAGGTCTTCAGTATCTGCAACAGCACAAGAACTCGCAGCAGGATACGCGGGCCAAGGTTTTGTTGTTGGTGGTCGTGTTCTCGAATGCCCAGACAACGAGTTGGGAACCGCCTTCAGGAAAATTGCTACAGCGTCGGATCAGGTGGTTGAGTTGCCATCTATTGCACCTACCAAACGCAGCGCAACAATCTTTGATGCCTTCGCTACGATTTACAAAATCATTGTTGGTCATGGTGATACGGCGTCAGCTGGGATTTCTTTGGTATCATTGGCACCTTTATTAATTATGGCTGCAATTTTTGACTTCATTGGAGCTGCTGGTGCTTTGGTATACGGAAGAGGGAAAGCCATTCGCCTGTCTACCGACGAAAGAGACCATTTTCACAGAGTGCAATGGATACTTGAGAATTTCGTCTGGTCATTTCCGGTTGCGGTTAAAAAAGGCGAAAATAGATCGGACACACCTTTCTTTCACCAAGCCTATCTGATTGTTCCTTACCACGGCGACCCTCGAAAGACACGTGATGCCGAGTTCATGGCTTCGTTGTTCGAACTAGCGGCTGATCCAAGCCTGCAGCTCCAGCCGCTGAAGGCAGCGCGTCAGGAATTCTTTCCTTTCATAGATAGATTTCGCTGGGCAAGTGGGGGTGCGACGCACTTTACTGCGTATCCGATAAACGACCAGGCTACCTATGAAAGCATTGAGCGAGATAAGCGAGATGCTCGCAAGGCAATCGGCTTCGACTACGTGCTCGACAACGACTACCCTGACTACGTTGACTATGACGACGACAAAGTAGTTGCTTTTAGATGATCGAAAGTTCCTTGTTCTAACAAGTTGATGGGTATGAAATTGCCAGCGCCGTTTAGCTCTTCAGGTGCTGGCAAGAGCTTCATCCAGCTTGAGATCTATTTGGCCAGACCATTTCGAAGAAGCTTTTGTGAGTGCTTTGCTTACGGATGCAGGTTTGCTCGTGTATACTTGCTGTCAACTATCTGGAAATTTAAGCGGGGCGCGTGTTCATCTGTAAGCGGTGTCTGAACCCCACCTTCCTGCGGGCACCATGATTTGAGACCCAAGGCCTGTTGGATAGCAGGAAGTGAGTTTCTCCATGGAGAGTACGAGAGAGTTTCTCAAAGGTTTGGGCGTCGAGGTCTCACAGAGGGGTGGACCGTCGATGGCCGGATGATCTGAAGGCGCGGATTGTGGCGGAAACGCTGGTGCCTGGGGCGACGGTGAACGCAGTTGCGCGCAAGTATGACAGCCACCGCTTACGTTCATCTTACTAACTAACTGTAATTTCACATATCGCATTATCCGTGTGTCCATGCCAAAATCTAGCACAAGCCTAGCACAGTCGAAAACAGCACCAACAATTTCAACGACTTAACCCACCATGACGCGCATTGAAAATTTGAGTGTTTCGCCACTAGTTTGTAGTAAAACAGGGTGAATGCAACTTATTGTCGGACACGCGGATATCGTCCTCTGCTCCACGCTTGTGCTAGCTATGGGGGCAAATTTGCGCGCCTTGGGCGACGGTGTTAGGTGTTTCCCTGGAAGTTCGATGGAAAAGTTTCGTCACGAAAGTTCTTCTTAGAATTTCCCAAGGTCCGACTATGCGTGAGCTCTGATTTTTTTTTTAGGTCGCAGTCTTCAAAATTACGCAGCTTGTGATGTTTGCTTGTCGTCGAAGGAGGTGAAATCTAGGACCTTCAAAAAACGTCTATCAGTGAGGGGATCTAGCTTGTTGATCTCGGATGCTACTAACTCTCGCCAAATCCGTACCTGCTCATCAAAGTGGTGTGGATGCGCGTTTTCCACCTTGGCAAGCAACTGCCGCAACGCGTTTGCGTGTTCAAGATCTTGTGCATGGGTCAAAAGGATCGACAAACGGTCAGCCTCTTGCGTTTCCATTAACTGTTTTTGATCACGTGCCTCATCGTCCAGCTTGGCAAGGTGATCAGCATGTTGCGCCAAGAGCCACTCGTGACGACGATTTTCGGCGTGACGTTGCTTTACTTCGGCGCAAAGCAGCATCTCGACAACTATTTCTGAGAGCTTTTCTTCAAGCGGCGTGCTTTCTGCGTCTTCAAATCTGACCCAAACTTCTTGAGTTTCGGCGGTTGTCGATATCGACAAGGACAAGTTTTTGGATTGGTTCCCAACGATGCGTTCGTCACCACTGCTCTGTGGTTCAAGCTCCATCATTTGTATGAACACCGTTTGGTTGTAGATGCGAAGCCCACGTGACCCGTTGTATTGGTTTTCAACCTTCACGGTGCAAAGTTTGGAGATGGCGTCCAGCAAAAATTCCCAAATAGCGGATTGGCGGCCGCATTTTCTGGGCCATTTTGTTGGGTGTTTGCGAAGTGCTTCTCCTGTGGCGTGTGCCAATTGGGCGCGAAGTTCCTCAGTCGAGGGAAGGTATGTATCCAAATTATAACTTCTCAGTACATCGCTTAAACAGCGGGGCCTGCCGATCTGAACAAACTTTGACATACCCGCTGGACGGCTGGGCAAAAGCGGCTGTGTTACCCTTTTGCCAGCTCTCACCTTTGACCAGTATCCAGGCGGGGGAACTGGTATTTGGTGGGATTTACACGCTTCGCTGATTAGTGTGGGCGAGACCCCAATGACCGAAGTCAAAACCGTCATTGGTTGCTGCCAAGCCATGTCATAGAGTTCTTTGCGGGAATACAGACCTTGGGTTTTCAGTTCGAGATTTTCAGCAGATGGGGAACATTCACCGATATGGGCAGTATGCAAACTTGATTTATTCAAGTTTTGCCATCTGGTTTAAACGTTTTGGTTTTGCCGATCATCTTTGTCTCCTAGGCGTCTGCAGAAACTACGGGCCTTTGCGCATCCGTCAAGAAGTCATTGGTGACGTTAGCAGATTGGCCTTCTGATCAATCATTGATGATCTTTGCAATTTCTTTGATCGAGAGAAATAGGCGCTTTGGGTTTCCGCTGAGATCAATAGGTGCGAACCCAAGACTTAGGTAGAACTTATTGCGTTTTTCGAACATTTCATCGTCTAGCACATCCAAAATAATTGCTGCTGCACCGATCACCTCTGATATCTTAAGTGCTTTCAGCATAGCGTCTGCCATCAAGGCGCGTCCGAGACCTTGCCCTTGAACGGATTGATCTGTTGCCAATGCCGACAGATAAACTGCAGGAATTGGATGCCTATCACGTCGTGCAGCCAGTTCTGATGAGGTTGAAGGCTCAACGGAATGTGCCGACAGGGCGTAGAAGCCAACGACTTGGCCACTCTTACCAACTGCGCACCAAACACGAATACGGTTGGTCTTGATTTGATCTGTGATGCTTTCTTTGAACCATCGGTCCATGCCAGCGACGCCACAAGAAAAAGCCTCGCGATCATGCGAGGCCTTGTCATACTTTTCGATGCGAAACTTCTGCTCAGTCATCTTCCAGCAGAGCTTTCCGTTTCTCAAAGAGGGCAGACAAAGCTGGGTTATCCTTAGCTGGCCGATCAACAGCGTGCGCAAATGCATCGAATGCATCAGCAGGGATAACTGTCTTATGTTGGGCTGCTTCAATCTCTTGTGCTGCGCGGTATGCAGCAGAGGTGATGAATGTACTGCTGTCCATACCAACTGCTTGCGAAGCACGTTCAATAACGTCGATCACTGATGGCTTGAAACGCAAATCCTTGCGCTGTGACTTGGGTTCATTGATTGTGGAGGTGGTGTCTTGTTCATTCAGCATGGCTCTTCTCCTTGCTGCAAGTATGTATGTACATTGTACGTACATGTCAAGGTGATCTATTTTCAATGCAGCTACGGAACTGTTGAGAAATCCAGCAAATGATCCGCGTGTTCATACTGAATTGTCCGCTGTACTATGATCAAATGTATAGTCCGCGTGTCCATGCTAAAACCTAGCACAAAGCTAGCACACTTTGGTTTCAATTAATTTATATCAGCGGCTTAACCCGCCATGACGCGCATTGAAAATCCTCGTGTCGGTGGTTCGATTCCGCCCCCGGGCACCACTATTGCATCGATATCATTGGCTTGTAGTGTCTTCTTCCTTTGGAATGTTATCGTCGTGTCTATGCCGCTTGTCGAATGATCCCA
>JBGCFS010000068.1:0-11617 GCA_045107035.1 Hyphomicrobiales bacterium | reverse complement strand
CCGTTCATTGCCAGTATTTTTGTGGGCGCCTGCGCAGCGGCTTTTGTTCTCTTACGCCTGGTTGCGACCGGCATTATGGCTGTCGCAAAACGTTTGCCGCGCGCGCAGTCTACGCCATTGCGTTTGGCTGTTGGTAACCTTCACCGTAAGGGTGCGCTGACGCCAAGCGTGGTTCTCTCGCTCGGCCTTGGTCTAGCGCTGTTGGTTTCACTGACCTTGATTGACGCGAATTTGCGCCGTCAGTTGAGTTCGACCATTGCTGATCAGGCTCCAAGTTTTTTCTTTGTCGACATTCAAAATAATGACCTGGATGGCTTTAAATCTGCACTTAAGGAAGCTGCACCCACTGGCGACGTGCAAAGCGTACCCATGCTGCGCGGTCGGATGATGTCCCTTGCAGGTACACCCGTATCGGAAATTGAAGCGCCACCAGGATCAGCCTGGGCGTTAAGGGGTGATAGGGGCATTACCTATTCAGGCACACTACCGGACAATTCTACGCTGGAAGAAGGCGAGTGGTGGCCTGAAGATTATCAGGGTAAGCCGTTGGTGTCATACGATGCGGAACTGGCTAAAGAGTTCGGCTTGAAGATTGGCGATGAAGTCTCCGTAAATGTGTTGGGCCGTGAGATTAAAGCCGAAATTGGAAATTTACGACGGGTAGAATGGGAGTCGCTTGCGATCAATTTCGTGTTGGTCTTTTCACCAAATACCTTTGCTGGTGCACCACATACCCATTTGGCTACGTTGACTTATCCAGATGGCTCTACACCTGAAGATGAATTTGCGGTGTTGAAAGCCATGACCAATACATTTCCCGCTGTCACCAGCGTGCGTGTGAAAGATGCGTTAGATCAGGCCAATGAAGTGATCGGGCAGCTTGCTCTTGCCGTGCGTGTAGCGGCTAGTATTGCTCTGATAGCCAGTATTCTTGTTTTGGGAGGCGCTTTGGCTGCCGGGCAACGCCACAGGGTCTATGATGCGGTGGTTCTGAAGACACTTGGCGCAACGCGTCGTAAATTGGTGCAGGCTTTTGGTCTTGAGTATTTGTTGTTGGGCATTGTGACGGCTGTATTCGGCATGATTGCCGGGTCCGCCGCCGCCTGGTTCGTACTCGAGCGGGTCATGGGAGCTGAATTTACGTTTTTGCCCTCTGTAGCGGGCTCTTCGCTGCTAACGGCCCTGGTGCTGACAGTCGGATTTGGACTGGCTGGAACATGGCGCTTGCTTGGACAAAAAGCAGCGCCGGTCCTACGGGAATTGTAGAACCGGCGCTTATCTAGTCTGAACGTAAGTTTGATTTTAGATGAAAGCTGTATCGCCAGGTTGATTTTCAACGAGTGCGATTTTGAGTTTTTCCAGCGCGCGGCATTCAATCTGACGAACGCGTTCTTTGGAAATGCCCAGACGTTTTCCTAAAGCTTCCAGCGTTGCGCCCTCTTCACTAAGGCGCCTTTCACGTACAATGCGTAACTCGCGCTCTGTTAGAGCGGTCATAGCTGTTTTTAGCCATTCAGAACGGCGTTCACTGTCCAGCGCGTTTGAAACGATCTCACCTTGGTTGGGGCTGTCGTCCACAAGGAAATCCTGTCGGTCCGCGCTTTCGCCATCGCCTTGTACAAGTGGTGCATTGAGCGACTGGTCCTGGCCAGATAATCGAGAATTCATAGTGGCCACATCTTTTACAGAAACCCCAATTGCGCTGGCAATTTCGACAAAGGTTTCTTGTGTGGGTGTCCCGCCATTGGCTTGCGCCAATTTCGCGCGAAGCCGCCGCAAATTGAAAAATAGGGATTTTTGCGCAGAGCTGGTTCCGCCGCGCACGATCGACCAATTGCGGAGCACATGATCCTGAATTGAGGCGCGTATCCACCACGTTGCGTAGGTAGAAAACCGGAAACCACGATCTGGCTCAAACCGTGCAGCTGCTTCAAGTAGGCCTACATGGCCTTCCTGTATCAGATCGCTCATTGAAAGGCCGTAATAGCGGAACTTGGCTGCTACCGAAATGACAAGACGCATATGAGCAGAGGTCAGTTGATGCAGGGCATCCTGATCTTGAGCTTCCTTCCAGCGCACGGCCAGATTGTGTTCCTCTTCGCGCGCTAGATAAGGCGCTTTCATTGCCTTGCGTACAAAACTTCTACGGGCGCTATTGTCATCACTCACGACGGTTCTCCGCTGTCGTTCCCCGGCTATGAACGCGGGGACTCTGTTTATGTTACGGAATGGCGTCAGGGCTGGATCACTTGTGGTAACTTTTTATTACCGGGATTCGTAAAAAACCGGAGCTGCATTTCTGCAACCCCGGCCTCAAATTTGTAAAAAGCTTACCGTACTTTTTGCTTAAGCAGCAGCACTGGATTCTGTTGTGCTTTCGCCTTCCGCAGGAGTAGCGGCGGCAGCTGCAGCAGCAGCTTCTTCTTCAGTCGGTTTTGGTCCACGACGTGGGCTTTTGGCCAAATGGGATTCGATCAGGCGTATCGCTTCGGTTTCTGTCTGCTTGTTAACAGCGGACAGTTCACGAGACATGCGCTCCAAAGCAGCTTCATAGAGCTGACGCTCACTGTAGGACTGCTCAGGTTGGTTCTCAGACCGGAAAAGATCGCGAACAACTTCCGAAATGGAGATCAGATCGCCGGAGTTGATCTTCGCTTCATATTCCTGAGCACGACGGCTCCACATGGTGCGTTTGATGCGAGCGCGGCCTTCAACTGTTTTCAAAGCTTTTGCAACTGTCGCATCATCGGCCAGCTTACGCATGCCAACGCTTTCGATTTTCGCAACAGGAACACGCAAGGTCATTTTGTCATTGATGAAATCCACAACAATGAGCTCAAGCTCCATTCCTGCAATTTCCTGCTTTTCAATAGCGGTGATCTGGCCAACGCCATGCGCTGGATACACAATGTATTCGGTAACTTTAAAACCGTGACGTTGTGTTGTTTTCTTGGCTGCCATACGCTTTTCACTCCTAAAATCCGGTGTCTCAGTTGGATGCACTAAACCGGACATATCTAAGCGCCAGACAATTGAGCGGGCCCTGAAGACCGCTGTGTTTGCTGGCGCGTTGCCTGTTTGTTAGTTGGTTATTGTTGAATTGTGTATGTGGCTTGAGCTTTTGTGGCTCAATGCTTTGGCAAACTTGGTTGCCGTTGCGCTGAACTCCCGTTTTTTCGCCATCAACAAATTCATAGTATAGAAAGGTCCCTAAATACCCGCGTGACCGTAATAAGGCCAATTCTTGTTGCCGTACCCGCAAAGGACAGCTGGCCTCAAATCAAATTCCGCTATCGCCGACCCAGCAAAACGGCCCACTTGTGTGATACAAGGGACAAGAAAACTGAGGGATGATTCGAAGAACCATCCTGTGAACTGCGTCATAAAACTTGGTGTCAATCTCTATATAGCAAAAAAAACCGGGAAAATCAACGGTTTCTGGCATTGCACCATTTTTGCTTCTGTAATGGAAGCAACTGCGAGACGGCCTAAAGCCCACAACCTAAGACTTTGGGCGGTTTAGGTAGCTGTTAACGCTATTGGAAATTTCAGGTCAGGTCAGCCTTCAGTAAGAATTCATCTCACTGTTCACCAATTAGTCCCCTTCGCCCGGGGCTTCTGAAAAGTATTTTTCAAGCTTGCCGGTTTCACCATCGAATTTTTTAGCATCAGGAGGTGAATCCCGCTTGATGGTGATGTTCGGCCATTTGTCAGCGTAATCGGTATTGATTTTCAGCCAGTTTTCCAACCCTGGCTCAGTATCTGGCTTGATAGCTTCAGCGGGGCATTCAGGCTCACATACACCGCAATCAATGCACTCATCTGGATGAATTACGAGCATATTGTCGCCCTCATAGAAACAATCCACCGGGCAGACTTCAACGCAGTCCATGTATTTGCATTTGATGCAATTGTCGGTGACGATATAGGTCAAGGGGGGCTCCTGAGGCGGCAATAATTTCAGTACGTTACTATGGCGGTTTGCTATCCGGTTTTTTGGCAAAGCTCAAGCAAAAGCAATGCGGCAGATCGCCGGTTTTTAGTCGTCTGTGCTCTTTAATCGAATAAGATCGCGACGGGCGCGTTTATCTGGGCGTTTTTCTGGGGCAGGCGCCTTGCCCTTGGTGGCACGCTCTTCTGGACTTAAAGGCACGGGCGGTGGTGTCAGATCTTCGTATAGGAGCGCCGCTTCCGGCGCAGATCCTCGGCGCGTACCGGCTTTCACAAGTTTCAGAACACGGATACCTCTTGGCAAAGCTATCGTAAGCACATCACCTGTCTTCACATTGTAACTTGGTGATGTGACGCGTTCTTTATTGATGCGTGTGCCGCCGCCTTTTATCAGTTTTTGTGCGAGGCTGCGTGTTTTGACAGCCCGCACGTACCACAACCATTTATCAAGGCGTTGGCGTTCTTGATCTTCTGACAAGTAGTAATCCTAGTCCGATTTTCCAAGGCTTTGTTTCAGGGCCGCAAGTGCTGCAAATGGAGAATCCGGATCGATTTTCTTTTCTGGTCGCGGTGCACGTGGGGCCTGCTTTGGTTTGCCGCCACCTTTGTTGTCGCCAGGTTTTTTGCCGCCGCTACGCTGACCTTTGTATTTGTTGTTTTTTGGGCCACCTTTAGCATCGCGCTTTGGCGCATTCCGGTTTCCGCTAAAGCGAGGCGCAGGTCGCCAGATTTCTATGAATTGTGGCTCTTCAGGTTCTGTTGCTACGGGTTCAGCTTCTGCCGCGCTTTTTTCCTCAGTATCGGTCGATGCGTCACTTGGTGCTGGTTCGGAAGGAGTCTCTGCAGAAGTCTCTTCACCGGATGCAGATGTTTCAGTTCCTTTAGTCGAAGCTTCGCCAGCGCTGTCGCTCTCAACGGGAGTTTCTTCTTTTTCGACAGGTTTGCGGTCGACCTTGTAGCCAAGCGCGCGCAGAACTTCACTGAAGTCTTCCCCTGCACAGCCCAGCAACGACGTCATATCCACCGTGACTGTAAAGCCGGGCCCGTCTACGGCGCCAACAGGTTTTTCTGCAGTGCCGCCTGGTTTCCAGGCCATCAATGGGCGAATGAGATCTGCCAGGCGTTCCAGGATGTCAATTCTGACAGCACGCTTTCCGCAAACCTTGAAACCAACCAAACGATAAATTTCAGCAAGGAATGCAGGATCTACCGGCACTGACGTGCGGCCCGCAGCAGACATTGCAGGAATTTCTTCGCGGCCAGGTAAGTCCGCATCGCCTTTGTGCAAGGCAAACAAGTCCACCAACAATTTGCTGGGAGCTGGTTTCAACAGCAAAGGTACAAACACATGGAATGCACCAAAGCGTACACCGAGTTGGCGCAAACCAGCTCGTGTGTCTTGATCCAGAGAGCGCACATCCTCAGACACGTCCGAACGTGCAACAATTCCTGAATTCTCTGAAAGGCGGAATGCAAGACCTCTCGCAGTGCCAGTTAGATTTCCAGCATCCTTGAGATCAAACAGCGGCTTCAAAAGTGTTTTGATGTGCGTATCAAGCCACAAATCAAGTCGCGCCTGAATTTGTTCACGAGGTGCGCCATTTAGTTGCTCATCAGCCAGCAATAATGTGCGTGGTGTGAGCATTTCTTCGCCTGCAATTGCTCGGGCAATCACTTCGCCGCGCCAACGAATCGAGGCATCGGCGGCAAGGGTGAAATCTTCATTTGGCGATTGGGCGGCCTTGGCAGCTTTTTTGTTGATTGCATCTGCCAGTGTTTTATCGGCAGCGGATCTTACAGCCTTGGCGTCCACACCTTCTGCGGTCGGGTCGGGCTGGAATCGGAAACCGGATAATTGGCCCACATGGTGCCCTTCTACAAGCACTTCGCCATCTGAGTTAATCTCGGCATCTAGCATAGTTTTCTCTTTCAATTGACGCATCAATACACTGGTGCGGCGGTCGACAAATCTTTGGGTTAACTGGTCGTGGAGTGCATCGGACAACCGATCCTCCACAGCGCGTGTGGCTTCCTGCCAAGTCCAGGCATCTTCAAGCCAATCAGCACGGTTTGCAACAAATGTCCAAGTTCGTATTTCTGCAATTCGTCCCGCCAGCGTATCGATATTCCCAACGGGTTTATCAGCGCGTTCTACCTGTTTTCCAAACCAATCTTCGTCGATCTTGCCCTTTGTGGCAAGAAAACGGAAAATACGGTTGATGAGGTCTGAATGCTGACCTGGAGAAATATTCTGAAAATCAGGAATGCGGCAGGCGTTCCAAAGCAGCTCTACGCGGTCTGAACTGGTGACGAGATCAGTTATTTCTTGATCCCGAGACAGTCGATCGAACGCTTCCCAATCATCAGATGGAGGCGCACGTGTAAGGCCCGGCTCGTTCGGTGTGACCTCTAGACTCTGGCGCAAATCTTCCATGGATCCGAAATCCAGTTCCCGGTTGCGCCACTGCAATATTTTAACAGGCTGAAAGCGATGGCTTTCAATGGCCTCCACCATTTCATCATTAAATGGAGAAACCGCGTGAGACACACCAAAAGTGCCGTCGCGCAAGTGCCGGCCAGCACGCCCGGCAATCTGGCCGATTTCCGCAGCGTTCAAATTCCGAAATTGAAAACCATCATATTTGCTATCTGCGGCAAAAGCGACATGATCGACATCCAAATTGAGGCCCATTCCTATTGCATCGGTCGCAATCAGAAAATCTACATCGCCATTTTGGTAAAGCTCGACTTGCTTGTTGCGTGTGCGCGGGCTGAGTGAGCCGAGAACCACAGCAGCACCGCCTCTTTGGCGGCGGATCAGCTCTGCAATTGCATACACTTCATTGGCAGAGAATGTGACAATCGCAGATCGGCTTGGCAGGCGTGTCAGCTTTTTGGAGCCAGTATACGCCAAAATGGACATGCGCGGACGGGTCACAATGTTAACGCCAGGCAAAAGGCGCTCCACAATCGGGCGCATGGTTTCTGCACCCAAAAGCAGAGTTTCCTGCGTCCCGCGCAAGTTTAACAACCGATCAGTAAAGATGTGCCCACGGTCCAGATCGGATGCCAATTGAATCTCATCAATTGCAGCAAAGGCGCAATTGGTATGGTTTGGCAGGGCTTCTACTGTGCACACGAAATAACGTGCATTTTTCGGGAATATTTTTTCTTCCCCGGTCACCAGAGCGACGTTTTCGACGCCAGCACGGTCAACGACCTTATTGTACACTTCGCGCGCCAAAAGGCGCAGCGGAAGACCAATAATCCCGGTTTCATGACCCAGCATACGCTCGATCGCCAAATAGGTTTTTCCGGTGTTGGTGGGGCCAAGAACCGCCGTTACATTTCTATTTTGCAAACGTGTCGGTGCCTGTGGCGCGCCAATGTTTTGGCTGGTGTTTTGTGATAGGGCGTCAAACAGAGCCAAATTCGCGCCGCTTTCTTTCATGCAAGGTATACGCACTCTCGTTTGCGAAACAGAAGTGGCGCGTTCTACCGCTTTGTAAAGTTTGGCTGCAATTTAACGCAGCTTCCGGCGGGTTGATAACACCGGCTCGAATTTATTGAAAGCAGATTGGCTCGGAATCATTCAAACCAATCCAGAATCTTCAGTTTAGGAACAAAATTGCCGCAGTGTTGGGACCATGGCACTGAATGCCCCATTAACAATTGGAACCATAGCGGAACAAACCAAGCCCGAATCGCTTCTTTCTTTAGGTTCCATGTTTGTTCACCACAACGGGTTGTGGTTTTACCCTTGCAACATCACAAGAGCATTGATGTTGAAGGAAAAATTGGTGCGATTCGGATGATTTGCGTTAACCAACATGTTTCAAAATGAAACATATCGATCGAAGTGGGGAGCGCTAAAAATTGGGAAAACCCCGTTGTGTTAACACTTGGATCAGAGAGAGAACAGAATAGCGACGAATCACTGACTCTGAGTAGTTCTGCATTTGTTCGCATGGTATATTGGGATTGCACCTCAATCGGCGTCCATATGTAGAGGCTCACAATCGCAACTTTGAACATTGAGTTTGACTATCTCGATCACTGTTAACCTATTCGTTTCAAAGTGAAACACAGGGCCAAATTCTGACGGAATACGTGGTAGTGAGAACGAGAACAGTTTGAAAAATACAAACACCAACTCATATGGTCATGACAGATTGAAAGATTAACAGCTCAAATTTCATCCTCCTTAAGCTATGGGAGCGATGAATCTGGAATTTGCCAAGGAAATCCTTGACGCAAGGCCGGGTTCTGCCCTATGACCGCAGCGAATTATCCCATTATGCAGCAGGGTTAAGCGTGTGCCGGGGCTTTTAAGTCGGTTCCGCCATTAAGATGTACCTTTGCCGCACAGGGAACGATAACGTATTAACACAGTATTTCGAAAGGTGAGTGCCATGGCACGACGCTGCGAATTGACCGGTAAAGCGGTTATGTCCGGAAACAATGTAAGCCACGCGAAAAACCGTTCGCGCCGGCGCTTTCTGCCAAATCTTTGTGACGTGTCTTTGACAAGTGATGAACTTGGCCAGCAGATCAAACTGCGCGTTTCAGCTGCTGCATTGCGCACCGTTGAGCACCGTGGTGGTCTTGACGCGTTCCTGGCAAAAGCGAAAGATGAAGAATTGTCATCTGAAGCGCTGCGGGTCAAAAAGCTTGTTGCTAAACGGCAATTGGCTGCTGCTGCAACCGCCGCTGCATAAGTTTTCCGGTCCTTAGGTGACCACCAAATTTTGAAACGCGCTGCATCTTTGGTGGAGCGCGTTTTTCTGTTTATCATAACTAGAAAGATGTTTGAGATGACCAGTCAGTCAGTGTTCCAACCAAAGCTCATACTTGCTATTTTTGCGATGGTCACAGTGGTTCTTGCGTCCAATTTTTTGGTCCAACATCCAGTGAACATTGTTCTGGGTGGATACAACCTGGCTGATCTGCTGACTTGGGGTGCGTTCACTTACCCTCTCGCGTTTTTGGTCACTGATTTGACCAACCGTCGTTTTGGTCCAGCTCGTGCGCGCATTGTTGTGTTTTCCGGTTTCGCCCTTGCGGTTGTTCTCTCCCTTTGGTTGGCAACGCCGCGCATTGCCATTGCGTCAGGAACAGCTTTTCTCATTGCTCAGTTGCTTGATGTGTCGTTGTTCAACCGTTTGCGCCACGGCAGCACTTGGTGGAAGGCACCATTGATATCTTCTGTCACCGCTTCTGTCCTTGATACGGCGCTGTTCTTCACCCTTGCCTTCGCTGCAGGTTTCTCAATTCTGGGTCCAAATGATGATTTCGCTATCGAAGCAGCGCCGCTGTTTGCATTGGGCGTTGAATCACCGCGATGGATGTCTTGGGCGATCGGTGATCTGGCCGTTAAACTGCTTGCGGTGGCATTGTTGCTGCTGCCATATCGCTTGCTGATGAATTCTATCCGCGAGGCTGGTCAGCAGCAGCGGGACGAGGCAGTGGCGTAACGCCAAATTCTTCTGGCCTGAGAGCAAATTCCAACAATAATGTGCGTTGGAAGAAGTTTTTATTGTCATCTGAAATCAGCAAAATAATGGGCATGCCATTCGCATCCGTGCGCACTGCCATGCCTTCCATGTTGTCTATTTGATGTGTGAGATCCGCTGTCATCAGGTCAATCCCATCCAACAACTTCCCAGCCAGTTTTTCAGGATTTAGGTCCGTTGCAGATATGCGTCGCAAGCGAACTGCGCTGCCAAGGGTAAGCGAAAATCGTCGCTCCAAAATGACAAGATCACCATTGGGAAGGAAATCCGCAGCTGTGATATCAAAATCATCACGTCGGCGGATAAAAAATCGGGTGAATTTATTGCCCTTGAGTACCCAGCCTGTGTGATTTCCGCGATTGAGTACGCGCTCTCCGATAGCCACTAGAGAGCCCGCCAAAGCGGAGCCTTCAGGCGCCACGGAAATGGCTTCTATGCCGCGGTTGCCACGGATGCTGTTGAGCATCTTGCTTTCAGGCAATATGCGGGCTGGTGCGCCGAAACCTTCTTGTCCAAGATTTGCGATACGCAATTTTCCTTGCTGCCGTTCAAATGAAATGAGCGCGTTGCCTTCAAACCAGGTCAGCCCTTCAGCATCGGCATTCCATTTGCGGCCTTTGTTGAGGATCGAGCCATCTTGTCCATGAATCGGTGACACCAAAGTGTTGGAAAGTCCGGAGAGCTTTTTATTGTCGCGATCAATATCTGCGTGAAACCATTGACCGGTGTCACTCACCGCTAAAAGCGACTCGCCATCTTCGCTGACGACTAAACCGGAGAAAGCACCAAATTCTTCCTCGCTGGAAAGAGCCAGTCCACCGAGGAATTTCAATGCGCCAAAGTTTTGCTTTTCATTTCCAACAATGAAGCTTTCCAGCTGCGTGATTTTAACATCGATGGGATTGCCACCATTGAGCGACCAGGCATGTGAATCGGCAAAGCTCTTGTATGCAAACAAAGCAATGAAGCTACAAATTGCAGGCAGTAATATGCCTCTTACAGGTTTGTGGAGCCCGGCTCTCTTACCTGGATTTTTTCTTTCCGCTCGTTTTTGCATCTTCGTCAAAAAGTTCCACCAGTTTATCAGTCATCGCGCCTGCCAACTCTTCAGCATCCACAATTGTTACAGCACGTTTGTAGTAGCGCGTAACATCATGACCAATACCAATCGCCACCAGTTGAACCGGTGAACGGGTTTCAATCTCTTCAATAACCTGTCTGAGATGTTTTTCCAGATAGTTGCCAGGATTTACCGAAAGAGTTGTGTCATCCACCGGCGCCCCATCGGAAATCATCATGAGAATGCGGCGGCTTTCAGGCCGTGCCAACAAACGTTTGTGAGCCCAATCTAGAGCCTCACCATCAATGTTCTCTTTCAGTAGCCCTTCGCGCATCATCAGGCCTAAATTGCGCCTTGCACGCCGCCAAGGCGCATCCGCTGCCTTGTAGATAATGTGGCGCAGGTCATTCAGGCGCCCCGGCATGGCGGGCTTGCCGTCTTGCAGCCATTTCTCACGAATTTGGCCACCTTTCCAGGCGCGGGTCGTAAAGCCAAGAATCTCCACTTTTACGCCACAGCGTTCCAGCGTTCGGGCCAAGATATCTGTGCTGGTTGCGGCAACCGTAATTGGGCGCCCGCGCATCGAGCCGGAATTGTCCAGCAGCAGCGTTACGACCGTGTCGCGGAAATCCGTATCCAATTCATGTTTGAAGGATAGCGGGGACGTAGGGTCTATTACGATGCGGGTGAGGCGAGAGCTGTCCAGCACGCCTTCTTCCAGATCAAATTCCCAAGAGCGGCTTTGTTGTGCCATCAATTTACGTTGAAGACGGTTAGCCAAACGGGCAACTACGCCTTGAAGGCTGCTTAACTGCTTGTCGAGGAAAGCCCTCAGGCGCTCTAACTCTGCGGCATCGCACAGATCTTCAGCGGCAATTGTTTCATCAAACTCGGTTGAGTAAACCTTGTAGGCATTTTCATCGTCGCGCATATGGCGCGGCATGTTGGGACGTGTGGTCTCGCCTGAATCATCCATCTCGGCGGAAGAATCATCGTCGCTTTCATCAAAGTCGGCTTCACCAGCTTCTGACTCGCCAGCTTCTTGCTCATCGCCAGCTTCGCTTTGGCTTTCAGTGTCAGCGCTGTCGCCTTC
>JBGCFS010000067.1:0-68090 GCA_045107035.1 Hyphomicrobiales bacterium | reverse complement strand
TACCGTTTCCTCGACCGTTGTTCGATTGAGCGACCTGATTGCTTTTCACTGGTTTTCCGGTTTTCACGTCAACAACTGTTGCTTTTCGCCCAGGGCCATTTACTTGCAACGGCTGGTTAACATTCCGGTTTACCGAAACATTTTGGCCCGCTGTCACACTAACACGCTCACCGCGTTGAGGGTTGGTTACCTCAACTATCCCACGAACAACATCTAGCTTTGTATTACGCGCACCCACGAACACAGAAAATTTTGTTCCTTTGACAACTGCTGCCAAGAATGGGGTTTTCACAGATGTGTGTTTATATTTTCGGGTTTCAACATCAACCAGAATCCGTCCGAATCTTTGGTGAATTTCAGTTTTCTTTCCGGATTTATTCCGTTGAATAATACCGGCCATAGTGTTTGCTCTGTAGACAATGGTTTCTTTGTCTCGTTTCAATAAAATACGACCGCGAATTCCAGTTTTTATCCAACTGGAATTTGGTATGCGCATATTTTTTTTGATCGGATTCCAGTTTGCTCCATCTGTGGAGAAACTTGCGGGCTGTGTGACACGCGCAACGTGCCATTCTTCTGCGTGGGCAAAATTTGCGAAAAACAAAATGTTCGCAAGTGTTAACAGTATTACGCTAAGGTTTCTTGACATTTTTACACCCGAAATTGTTCGTGGTAAAATACGCCAACATAAATTTTTATTTTTTGCTAAAGATCGAAGTTCTGCTTCGCTTCAATAGAAATTGATTCAATTTATTGCTAACAAATAGCAAATTTTCTACTTAAGGATTAATTGGCGTTTCTTTTACGTCTCTGCTTTTGATTTCTCGAGAAATCCTATTCAGCAAATGATGTTAATGAGCTTAGCACTATCGCGGATAAGAAAGGGTGACATCAATCCAACAACGTATGTATTTGGAAAGCCTTGCGCTGCAGATTCTGGACATTCGTAATGGCGATAGTGCAGAGTGACTCTATGCTTCTCGTAGATATCAAATCGCTTTGACCATATCTCGGATTTTGTGAGCTTTCTCGAAATGATTGAGCTGGTGCGTTTTGATCCACCAAGTAGCTGCTTCCATCAGCAAGTCCGGATCATCATTTTTGTTTGCAAAAAACGCATAAAATGACAAACCAACATTATCGCCTTTGGTGGCGATTTTGTGCGTACACACGTTAATGATTTTCATCCTGAGTTTTTTGTTCATCTTACTATCCGAATTGAGGGGAAGAACTATGAATCATAGCAACCAGGCTGCGAGCATTTGTCAGCAGGCTTAAGAATCTTGTCGAAGGACCCTGGTGGCTGGCCTAAATCATTACTCCATGTTGGGCTGTCACTGTTGACACTCCCACATACAGGGCATAACCCACAGTATATATAAGCTTTTTGAACATCCGAGACTTTCATGCTTGAGAAAACCTACCTGCCGAATGAGGTCGAGCCACGCATTTATGCGGGCTGGGAAGACACAAACGCTTTTGCTGCTGGATCAGGCGCGAAAGACGGTGAAGACAGCTTCTGTATTGTGATTCCACCACCCAATGTAACGGGTTCGTTGCATATGGGCCATGCACTCAATAATACGCTTCAGGATATTTTGGTTCGCTGGAACCGCATGCTTGGTCAGAATGTTCTCTGGCAACCGGGTATGGATCACGCTGGTATCGCAACCCAAATGGTTGTTGAACGACAGCTTATGGAAAACAAGCAACCTGGCCGTCGCGATATGGGCCGCGAAAAGTTTGTTGAACGTGTTTGGGAATGGAAGGGCGAGTCCGGCGGGACCATCTTGGGCCAACTTAAACGTCTTGGCGCATCATGCGATTGGTCAAGAGAACGCTTCACGATGGATGAAGGCTTGTCAAAGGCCGTTCTGGAAGTTTTCGTTCGTCTCTTTGAAGAGGGTTTGATTTACAAAGATAAACGCCTCGTCAATTGGGATCCTAAATTGCTTACGGCTATTTCCGATCTGGAAGTCGAGCAACGTGAATTGAACGGCAATCTTTGGCATTTCAAATACCCAATCGTGGGCGAAATGGATAGGTTTATTGTTGTAGCTACAACACGGCCCGAAACTATGTTGGGCGATACAGGCATTGCAGTTCATCCAGACGATGAACGTTACAAAGACCTGATTGGAAAGATGGTTGAGCTGCCTTTGGTCGGGCGCCACATTCCAATCGTTGCCGATGAATATGCCGACCCTGAAGCAGGCTCCGGCGCGGTTAAGATCACGCCCGCTCACGATTTCAACGACTTTGAAGTCGGTAAACGTAATGACCTGCCTGCGATCAATATTATGGCGGTCGATGCAACCATTGCATTGGAAGAAAACGAAGATTTTGCAACTGGTGTTCCGGAAGTAAACTTGGAGCGCATGAACGCTGCTGTTTCCAGCTATCACAAGTTAGATCGGTTCGTTGCCAGAAAACGTGTTGTTGCCGATCTGGATGCGCTGGGTTTACTGGATAAGATTGAAGATCATTTGCACGCTGTTCCTCATGGAGATCGCGGCGGGGTTCCAATTGAACCGTTTCTGACGGATCAATGGTATGTCGATGCAAAGACACTTGCTGAACCAGCAATCGCTGCTGTTCGTGAAGGGCGCACCGAGTTTGTTCCCAAAAACTGGGACAAGACCTATTACGATTGGATGGAGAACATCCAGCCTTGGTGTATTTCACGCCAGCTGTGGTGGGGGCATCAAATTCCAGCTTGGTATGGGCCAGATGGGAAGGTTTTTGTTGCTAAATCTGAAGCTGAGGCTGCAGAAAAAGCTTTGGCACATTATGGCGACAAACAAGAACTCACTCGTGACGAAGATGTTCTCGATACTTGGTTCTCATCAGCGCTGTGGCCGTTCTCTACACTGGGTTGGCCAGACCAAACACCAGAGCTGAAAACCTACTATCAAACGGATGTTTTGATCACTGGCTTTGACATCATTTTCTTCTGGGTTGCCAGAATGATGATGATGGGCCTTCATTTTATGGATGAAGAGCCGTTCCACACTGTCTATATCCATGCTTTGGTGCGTGATGAGAGCGGCGCCAAGATGTCCAAATCCAAGGGCAATGTGATTGATCCGCTGGATTTAATCGATGAGTTTGGAGCCGATGCACTTCGGTTCACGCTGTGTGCAATGGCTGCTGCTGGTCGTGACATCAAATTGGCAACCAGCCGCGTTGCTGGCTATCGAAATTTTGCGACAAAGCTTTGGAATGTAGCGCGCTTTGCTGAAATGAATGAATGTGTTGTTCCCGTTAGTTTCGTTCTAGGCGACGTCAAAAGCTCCTTGAATCGTTGGATTATTACAGAAGCTGGAAATGCCATTGCTGATGTAGATGCGGCATTGAAGAGTTACCGTTTCAACGATTCTGCCAATGCGCTTTACCAATTCGTTTGGCACAAATTTGCAGATTGGTTCATCGAACTGACAAAACCTGCGTTGATGGGTGAAGATGGTCCAGACAAGGATGAGGCGAGGGCAGTGGTTGCCTGGACCCGTGATGAAATCCTGAAGATGCTACATCCTTTCATGCCATTTATAACCGAAGAATTGTGGGAAGTTACTGGTGAGGGAAACCGTGCGGGTAAATTGATTACAACAGATTGGCCAACTGCGGTTCTGGAAGATCAGGATGCTGCGAATGATATCAATTGGCTGATTGAGATGATTTCTTCCATTCGTTCAGTACGTACAGAAATGAATGTGCCAGCCAGTGCAAAAGTTGACATCGTCATTGTAGATGCGAATGCTGAAACCAGACGCAAGACGGAGGCGAATTTATCCTCACTGATGCGTATGGCGCGATTGAGTGATGTCGGCTTTGCTGATGCCACACCATCTGGAAGCGCTCAGATTGTAATGGGCGAAGCGGTTGTCTGTATGCCGCTTAAAGGCGTGATCGATGTGGAAGCGGAAAAGCAACGCTTGTTGAAAGATATCGGCAAAGTTGAGCAGGACATCGCCAAAGTGAATGGCAAGCTCAACAATGAGAAATTCGTTGCTCGTGCGCCTGAAGAAGTGGTCGCTCAAGAGCGCGAAAGACTTCAGGAAGCTTCTGACAAACGGGATATGCTCAACGTCGCGTTGGAGCGACTTGCAGCAGCTGACTAGTTAACCCATCGATCTATTTTTACGGCCCGAATACGATTCGGGCCGTTTTGCTTAGTGCTGGCTGTCTGTAGCTTCGTTTTGTGACGTTTTGGCAACAGCCATGGCACTGCATCTGCGTTAGAACAGTTCCAGAAACAACTGCCCATATACTGCCACAAACAATGTGTCTCACAACTTTCTGCGCTGAGCGCTGCAAAGTGAAGATAACTGAAGGGTTATTGCAGATTTCAAATCTGTGCCTGAAAGTGATCTCAAGACACAAGATGTGAAAGCATTATGTGACAATGCTCACATTGACGGCGCAACACGGAAGTAAGGTCTGAAGCATGGACGCAAACGCAATAGACAAATCCAAATTACCAAGTCGGCATGTGACCGAGGGCCCGTCCCGCGCGCCACACCGTTCTTATTATTATGCTATGGGCTTGTCTGACAAAGAGATTCACCAGCCATTTGTTGGTGTTGCAACTTGCTGGAATGAAGCGGCTCCTTGTAATATTTCTTTGATGCGCCAAGCTCAGGTTGTTAAAAAAGGCGTTGCTGCAGGCAACGGTACTCCTCGTGAGTTTACCACGATTACAGTAACCGATGGTATTGCCATGGGACACCAGGGCATGAAGGCCTCTTTGGTTTCTCGGGACGTTATCGCAGACTCCGTTGAGCTTACAATGCGTGGCCATTGCTATGATGCAATAGTGGGCCTTGCAGGGTGTGATAAATCTTTGCCGGGTATGATGATGGCGATGGTGCGTTTGAACGTGCCGTCTGTGTTTATCTATGGTGGCTCTATTTTGCCAGGCACGTTCCGCGGCCGTCAGGTTACCGTGCAAGATGTGTTTGAAGCTGTTGGTCAGCACTCAGTTGGCAATATGTCCGATGCCGATCTAACAGAGCTAGAGCAGGTCGCATGCCCATCAGCTGGTGCGTGTGGCGCCCAATTCACAGCTAATACAATGGCAACTGTGTCCGAAGCTATTGGACTTGCGCTGCCTTACTCGGCTGGCGCACCTGCACCATATGAGTTGCGAGATCGTTTCTGTTTTGCTGCTGGTGAAAAAGTCATGGAATTGATCCGTGATAACATTCGCCCGCGTGATATTGTTACGCGTAAGGCGTTGGAGAATGCAGCAACTGTAGTCGCGGCATCCGGCGGGTCTACCAACGCTGCCTTGCACCTTCCCGCAATTGCTCATGAGTGTGGAATTGAATTCGACTTGTTCGATGTGGCTGAAATTTTCAAACGCACGCCTTACATCGCGGATTTGAAGCCCGGCGGAAAATACGTTGCCAAAGATATGTTTGAAGCAGGCGGTATTCCTCTTCTTATGAAGACTTTGTTGGATCAAGGATTCTTGC
This sequence comes from Hyphomicrobiales bacterium, assembly GCA_045107035.1. Classification (GTDB taxonomy): domain Bacteria; phylum Pseudomonadota; class Alphaproteobacteria; order Rhizobiales. The sequence continues at coordinate 62,613 of JBGCFS010000067.1, read as the reverse complement.
ATGGAGATTGCCTGACGGTCACCGGACGTACAATCGCCGAGAACATGGAAAAGGTCAGCTGGAACGATGCACAAGATGTTGTGCGCCCTGCTAACGATCCAATTACAGTTACCGGCGGTGTCGTTGGTCTTAAAGGCAATCTTGCACCAGAAGGCGCTATCGTAAAAGTTGCCGGAATGGTCAACCAAAAGTTCACTGGCCCCGCGCGTTGTTTTGATTCTGAAGAGCTTTGCTTTGAAGCCGTTCAGAACAAATCCTATAAGGAAGGCGAAGTGCTGGTTATTCGCTATGAGGGACCCAAAGGCGGTCCTGGCATGCGCGAAATGCTAGCAACAACTTCTTTGCTTTACGGTCAAGGCATGGGCGACAAAGTTGCTTTGATCACAGATGGTCGCTTCTCTGGGGCAACACGTGGTTTCTGTATCGGTCACGTTGGACCGGAAGCAGCAATTGGTGGCCCAATCGCTATGCTGCAAGATGGTGATATCATCGAAATTGATGCGGTAGAGGGCGTTCTTGACGTCAAGGTTAGTGATGAAGAGCTGGCCAAACGTAAAGAGAGCTGGGAACCACGGGAAACCGATTCGTCCAGCGGTGCGATTTGGAAATACGCACAGACAGTTGGTCCTGCACGTCAGGGCGCGGTAACACATCCGGGTGGGCAAGCAGAGAAAAAGACCTATGCGGATATTTAAAGCCCTTTCTCGAGTACGTTTTGTTCCAGTTTTGGCGCTGGCCTGCATGATTGCAGGCCCGTCAACTGCATTTGACGGAGCAAAACCCTTAACTCAGGAAACGGCGTCTCCAATGGAAGCTTTTCGGTTTGGCTTTAAGGCCTATCGGGAAGGTGACAAGGAGACTGCAGTTGATGCACTACAATTTGCCGCAAGCAGAGGCAGTGCAATGGCTCAGTGGAAGCTTGGCCGCATGTATGCACTTGGTGACGGTGTTGAAGCTAGTCCACTTCGTGCATTTGAATACTTCCGTGAAATTGCAAATGCGCATGCTGACGACAGTCCTAGCAGTCCAGAAGCGCCATTCGTTGCCAATGCATTCGTCGAATTGGGTGGCTTCTTTAAACGCGGCATAGAAGACACTTATGTTGGCAAAAACCCTTATCAAGCACGCCAGATTTACGCCTATGCAGCATCTTATTTTGGCGATTCGAACGCTCAGTTTTTGTTGGCAAAAATGTACCTGGAAGGCGAGGGTGGAGAGACGAACCCACGCCAAGCTGGCCGTTGGCTTAAACTAGCTGCTGAAAAAGGCCACGTTTTAGCTCAAGCTGAACTCGGGCAGATGCTATTTCACAGTGAACGCTTTTTAAGTAAGCGTACCAGTGGCCTGAAGTGGCTGACTATCGCGTTGAAACGCGCCAACAGCGTAGATTCTGAACACGTGCGTATTTTGCACGAAAGTGCTTTTGCACTTGCCTCTGAACGCGAACGAAAAGGGGCTTTGCGTCTTTCCAATAAATGGTTGGATAGAAACTCTCCATTAGAAATGGAAGGACAAAGACCAGCAATTGTTAGTATTGTGGCACCTGAGACTCTAGATACAGAACCAGCTATCAATGCTTCAGCTGTCGTAGTTGCTCCGTTGGAACCGCTTTTGCCAGTCAATGCAGGCGCTGCTGCAAGTCTAGTGGCCGGAGAGCTGGATAATTCTCAATAGGCATCGTGTCGTTAGCCGTATTTTTATGTAGGGTTTTTCAGAGGCCCATTAGCATTGTGACATCTTACTCGAAAATTTGTGGTGAGACAAAAGAGACTGTTCAAACCCAAGCGCTTGAACAATAATCAAATTCAATTTGAGTCTGTGTTCGTTTTAGGAACTGTTGGAAGTCAGTTCTTGACCCTTTGGCCAAGTCGTAACATTTTCTTGGGTTTTAGCAGGATCTGAAAATGCATATGGGCATTGTTCGCCAAGCATTTTCCAACTTGTATTATTCAACGCCATTTCACAGCGCGCAATCTGTCGGTTTTCACCTTTGCCCATGCAAATGATAGATCCAGTATTATAATATTGACCACCTGCACGGCATTGGCAGGTTTCTCTCGCTAGCGCAAAACCGGAAGATACGGTTGTGAGCGAGGCCGAAATAATGGCGACAGCAATTTTCTTCATGAAAAAAAGTAACAGTTTTCTATTGAATTGCAAATTCACCCGCCTAAGCACGCTAGCGTCGGCCAAACTAGCTAAGATTTTTGGTGAGTTCGCTACAGATCTTCGCAGTTTTTAAGTGCGAAGTCTAACCCAAACAGGCACGTGATCTGAAGGTTTTTCCCAGCCGCGAACATACTTATCTACCTGACACTCGTTCAGTAAATCGGCAACGCCTGGAGAGAGCAATAAGTGGTCAATTCTGATGCCATTGTCCTTTTGCCATGCACCGGCTTGGTAGTCCCAAAACGTGAAAACTTGTTCCTGATTTGTGGCGCGCAATGCATCTGTCAGACCAAGGTTTTTGAATTCAAAAAATGCACTACGAGATTCTGCGTGGAAAAGCGCATCACCTTCCCAAGCCTTTGGATTATAACAATCTATTGGTTGTGGAATGACGTTATAATCACCAGCCAATATAAAGTCTTCTTCGGTTGCCAAATGAGCTTCAGCCCAATTATGTAGACGCTTCATCCAACCAAGCTTGTATGGAAATTTTTCCGTGTCAACCGGGTTGCCATTGGGGAGATATAGCGAGGCTACTCTGATCATTTTGTCACCCACTGGTACAAGGGCAGTGATAAATCTAGCCTGCTCGTCTGAATCGTCCCCAGGCAGCCCACGCTTAACATCTTCAAGTGGCACCTTGGAAAACAATGCTACGCCGTTGAAGCCCTTTTGTCCGTGAGTATGAACCTCATAGCCAAGCTCTTCGAAAGCTTCGCGGGGGAAGTTCTCATCGACAGATTTTATCTCTTGAAGGGCAGCGATATCTGGCTGTGATTCTTGTAGCCAAGACTTAACGGTTTCAAGCCGCGCTTTTACACCGTTGATATTCCAAGTTGCGATTTTCATAAGTGATCAAATTGAGAAAGAGGTGCCGCAACCGCAAGACGCGGTTGCATTAGGATTGTTGATTTGAAAAGCCTGTCCCATCAGATCGTCCACAAAATCAATTTCCGAGCCTTCGAGAAATGGAAGCGAAATTGGATCTATCAATATAGTCGCGCCTTCACGCTGCAATATCAGATCATCATCTTGAGAAGTTGGGACCAAGTCATACTTGTATGAAAATCCGGAGCAACCGCCGCCATCTACACTGATGCGCAGAGCTTTATTGTTTGGCTCTCCAGAAAGAATTTTTGCAACACGTTGCGCTGCGCGTTGTGTCACCGTAACTGGTGTTTCTGTTTCAAGTGCTGTTTCGGCCATCTTGATCCACCTTTTGGCAGTACATCTGTTATATACTCAACAGGTAGGCGTGCATCTACAGCAAGTCAAATAACCTTCGAACAGATAGCTGAGAAAACGGTAAATCTATCTATGAATACAAAAGATCTTGATGTCTCGCGCCTCGGTTTTGGATTCGCGGGTAGGGCCGATTTTGCAGTTGATCCAGCAAACACGCGTGGTCGTTTGTTTGACGAGCAGGAAAGTCCAACAAGAACGGCATTTCAGCGCGATCGAGATAGAATCATACATTCAAATGCATTTCGTCGACTAAAACACAAAACTCAGGTGTTTATTTCAGATGAGGGCGATCACTACCGAACTCGACTGACGCACTCAATCGAAGTTGCTCAAATAGCCCGCTCTATTGCTCGCGCTTTTCGATTGGATGAGGACCTTACTGAAGCGCTGGCTCTGGCTCATGATTTTGGACACACACCGTTTGGCCACGCCGGTGAGAGGGCGCTAGATAGTGCCATGCGAGATTACGGAGGGTTCGATCATAACCTGCAAAGTCTTAGGGTTGTTGCCAAAATGGAACGTCGTTACCCTCGGTTTGATGGACTGAATTTAAGTTGGGAAAGCTTAGAAGGTTTAGCTAAGCATAACGGTCCAGTCGCCAGTCCATTGACCGACAGCATTCAAAAGCTGTTGCCGTCCATGGATTTACAGCTTGCTGGATTTGCTAGTCTAGAAGCTCAAGCTGCCGCGATTTCTGATGACATTGCGTATGACACCCATGATATCGACGACGGGTTGCGTTCAGGTCTTTTGAAGCAAGAAGCCCTCAAGGAGGTTCCAGTCCTTGCCGAGATTTTGAAGGGCATCGCAATCGAGTTCCCCGGTCTTGATGCTGAGAGGACCCGTCATGAAATGACGCGAAGGCTCATAACTATAATGGTTGAAGATGTAATTGGGCAGACACAGAAAAATCTTACACGTATTGCACCAAAGACGGCCGAGGATGTGCGGCAAGCAGGTGAGACGATCCTATGTTTTTCCGATGGATTTTCGGCATCTGAAAAACTGCTGAAGACTTTTTTGTTCAAAAAATTGTACCGGCATCCCTCGTTGATGGAACGAATGGATGCAGCAGCTGACATGATTACAGACCTTTTTGATTATTACTTCAACAAGACGCGGGAAACGTCGGAAATCTGGAGCCAGCATTCTTCGGGTAGTCTTAAAGCGATAGATGAACCCAAGCGCGCGCGACTGATTGCTGATTATATTGCGGGTATGACCGACTTGTTCGCCATTCAGGAACATAAGCGGTTGCTGCAACCATAACTTATCGCTGAAAATTTGGCCTTGGTTTGACCAAGGTTTGAAAACCCTATACGTCCAGCCCATATTTGAAGCGCCAAGTTGATGTTTTGCATCAAGTGGCTCGCATCTCACCATAAAGACAAACATTCATGAATATATACGCTGAATTCGCCGCAAAACTTCGGCCACTGATTGAGAATTCCAATTTACTTGAAGGCATTGATGCAGATGCAATGGCGGCGTTGCCGCTAGACCGCATTGTCGTTGAGCCTCCAAGAGACGTAAGTCATGGCGATTTGGCAACAAACGCTGCAATGGTTCTGGCAAAGGGCTTAAAGCGGAAGCCACGTGATATCGCAGAGGAAATCTCCTCACTCTTGGATGCGCAACAAGATGCGATGGATATTCAATCTGTCAGCATTGCGGGTCCCGGTTTTATAAACATCACTTTGAATCCTGCTATCTGGCAATCAGTAGTTAAAGATGTACTGGACAATGATAGCAACTTTGGAAAGCCGGATATCGGTAAGGGCGAAAAAATCAACGTCGAATACGTTTCTGCAAACCCAACTGGCCCAATGCATGTCGGTCATTGTAGGGGGGCAGTATTTGGTGATGCACTTGCATCTCTTCTGGATTTCTCAGGATTTGACGTAACAAAAGAATACTACATCAACGATGCTGGTGCGCAGGTTGACGTTTTGGCGAAATCGGCCTTCTTGCGTTACCGCGAAGCTCTTGGACAAGACATTGGTGCAATTCCAGAGGGACTTTACCCTGGCGAATACCTTGTGCCACTCGGTCAAGGTTTGAAAGAAACTCACGGCGACACATTGCTTGCAATGGATGAGGCTGATTGGCTTCCGATTGTAAAGGAAGCCGCGATTTCTGCGATGATGGATTTAATCAGAGCAGATTTGACGAATTTGGGTGTACAGCACGACACATTTTTCTCAGAGCGTTCTCTAACAATCGACAACAATGATCGGGTTTCCGAGATGTTGGAAGATTTGCGGAGCAGGGATCTTATTTACTTAGGTACTTTACCGCCGCCAAAAGGGAAGCTTCCAGACGATTGGGAAGATCGGGAACAGACCCTCTTCCGGTCTAGTAATTTTGGTGATGACGTAGATCGTGCGCTTTTGAAATCAGATGGTAGTTACACATATTTCGCGTCAGATATTGCTTATCATTATGACAAGTACAAACGTGGATTTAACAAAATGGTCGATGTCCTTGGGGCTGATCACCAAGGGTATTTGAAGCGGATGACGGCCGCTGTGCGTGCAATTTCTGATGAAAAAGCGTCGCTTGATATTCGTTTTTGCCAGCTTGTGAACCTGTTTCGCGATGGTAAACCGGTAAAAATGTCCAAGCGCTCAGGAAATTTAGTAACGCTTGCAGAGGTAGTTGAAGAGGTGGGACGTGATGTCACACGCTTCATGATGTTGTATCGGAAAAACGACGCAACATTGGACTTTGACTTCACTAAAGTTCTTGAGCAATCGAAAGATAATCCAGTTTTTTATGTGCAATATGCGCATGCTCGGACACATTCGACATTCAAGCAAGGTATTGAAGTGTTTGATGAAAACGTCATTGAAAACCTTGTCCAGGCCGATGTTTCCTTATTGAACGATCAAAGCGAAATATTGTTAATGCGCAAATTGGCGGAGTACCCGCGGATTGTAGAATCTGCGGCTGTTTCTTATGAGCCTCATCGCATTGCATTTTATCTAAATGATTTAGCGAGCGCCTTTCACGGTCACTGGAATAAAGGCAAAGATTTGCCCCAATTACGATTTATTAAGGCTGATAATCAAAAATTGACTAGAGCTCGCTTAGCTCTTGTTTTGGCAGTACAAATTGTTCTGCGCTCCGGCCTTACGTTACTGGGAGTAGAAGCAAGGGAAGAATTGCGCTAGCATATACACAAGTTTTTTAGCATTCGGCTTTATAGGTCTTGCTAACGAACTTGGTTAACGAAAGAGACGTCTTGTTATGTCCGAGTATGAGTATGACAAAAACAAGCCGGGTGGCGCGGTGGACACCGCAGACAGAGATGCACCCGGAGTGATGACAGCAGAACCTGCACCAGTGCAGCCTAACGGCGCCCCTGCGGCTGAAGGCAACTGGGAAAGTGATGACTGGTCAATGAGGTCTTCATCTGTCGATGAGGATGATCCGCTAATCAAGCTGGCACGTTTGATGGAACAAAATGAGCGCAACTTTGAAGTGGCCGCTCAGCGATCCAGTGCACCGCCAGCCGAGCCAGCTTACCAAGCGCCGGAACCCGCACCGGTTGCGCCGCAACCAGCAGGTGATGAGTGGTCTCAAGAGTACACGCCAGCGCCACCGGTGCAGGCGCCACCGAGCGCTCCTATACTTCAAGATCCCGTTGCTTCGCCATTGTCGCAAAGCATTCGTGAGCCAGTTCAACAGAATGTGGAGCCGACTTACGTGCCTGCACCTGCAGCGCCCGAACCAATAATTGCTTCTAGTGATTTGGGGCAGGCAGCGGCTGCGCCACAACCGATTTCTGTCAACGTGCCTGCACAAGCTGCTTTTGAAGCTCCACAACGTGCGAGTTCTCTTGCTTCAATGGCTGACGAAGAACAACATGACCCATTTGCGCCAGGCGGATCTTCACGGCCATTGCCTGATCGTGATTTTGATGTGTCACGCATGCCCAGAGCTATTCGGCCGGAAGTTCAAGCCAGTCATTCTGATTTAGGTGGTTTGCATGGTCAGGCCGGTCCGGACCTTGCAGCACCAGAGTTGCCGACCTCTGAACGAAGCTTTCAGACTTCTGCCGTTCGCGCACCAGAGCCGATCCCGCCAGTGGAACCTGCACCGGCTCAACCTTTGCATGAGCCTTTAGCTGCCGATGCGCCCAGCGCCTTAACGGCTGAACTTACGCGCTATGCTGATGCATATGATACTCCGCAAGCTGAGCCTGTTCAAACACCGGCTCCAACGCCAACGCCAGTAGCGCCTGTTGCCGCTCCAGTTCAGCAAACGACTCCAGTTCAGCAAACGACTCCTGCTCCGCAACCTGAAACCTTGGCCGCCAGTATCCAACCGGCATCGGAATTAGATGTTGCTCCAAGTCCAAAGCCAGACTTTTCCTATTTGAGAGAGGTTGAGGATTTGCGGGTTCCGGCGGCTGGCGCCGTAGAAGAACCTTTAGCTGAAGAAGCTGCAGCGCCAGATGCTTCTGAAGAAGTTTACCAGGTTCAAGATGCTGATATTCTTTATGAAGATTATGATGACGACAATGGGACCGGATTTTTCGCAAGTCGCGGAATGATGGTGGCTGCTGGTGTCGTAGCGTTTGTTGTTTTGGGTGGTGCCGCGTTACTGGCCTATCAAGCAATATTCTCTGGTGACGATAGCGGACCACCTCCGCTGATTATGGCAGATAAGAGCCCAGTTCGTATCTTGCCGGATGGCCAAGCTGCTGATGCTGATGGTTCTTCAGATATCGGTACTCTTACCGAGCCTGGGACCGCTGCAGACGGGCAGCTTGTTTCACGCGTAGAAGAGCCAGTGACGAATTTGAACCCGAATATTGATCAAGGGCGTTCTGTCCGGGTGGTCGACAATCAGGGTGTTTCTTCAACATCTGATCCGTTAGGACCGCGCCCAGTGCGCACATTTGTCGTGCGTCCTGATGGAAGCATTGTAAGCAATTCAGCGACCGGTACCGCCCCTGCAAACAATAGTGGTATTCAACCGCGTGTGGTAGAAATCCAGCCGATTGGTGGAGATGGAGCACCGCTTCCTGCCACAAACAATAGTGGTTCTGCTTCTGGTATCGCTGTACCACGACCGCGGCCAAATGCCGCTGGAACACAAGTGTCATCAACTCAGGTGCCAGCTGGAACTTCTACAGTTGGTGGGCGAGCAACATTGCCGGATGCACCGCGCGTGAGTGTGGGAACGAATGCCCCTGCGTTTAATCCAAACGCACCTGCAGTTCAGCCGTCTGTCAATCGTGTTCCTACCGGCACCACAATTCCGGCGACAACGCCAAGTGTTGCTGAACCTGCGACACCTCCGGCGGCAGCTCCTGCAAGCTCGGGCGATTTTGTAGTTCAGGTATCTTCTCAGCGCTCTGAAGAAGCAGCACGTTCTGCATATGCAGGTTTGCAGCGTCGTTTTCCTTCAGTATTGGGAAACCAGCCACCTGATATTGCACGCGCAGACCTTGGTTCAAGAGGTGTCTTCTATCGGGTTCGTGTGGGACCAATGGAGACACGGCAAGCTGCATCTAATCTTTGTCAAAGCCTTAAAAGCGCGGGTGGCGACTGTATTGTGGCTCGCAGATAACACTGAAAAAATTGTGTCTGCCGGGAGTTTTATTCTGGCAGACACAGTCGCTGTCTTGACGGCACCCAAACGGCGCACTAACCACATTCTATGACCATTTCTGCATTTATCAGTGGCTGTGAAGGCCTCACGCTAAGCGACGACGAGAAACGATTTCTGAAGGACGCAAATCCTTGGGGCTTTATTTTATTCGGTCGAAACGTTGATACTCCAGAACAAGTCCAGGCTCTTGTCAGTTCATTTCGTGAATGTGTTGGCCGAGAAGGTGCGCCTGTGCTTATCGATCAAGAAGGTGGACGTGTTCAACGTTTGCGCCCTCCGCATTGGCCATCATATCCTCCCGGTGCGGTTTTTGGACAACTGGAAGAACTCCATCCGGTGCAGGGAACAGAAGCCGCATTTCTCGGTGGGCGTCTGTTGGCACATGATCTTTTGATGCTAGGCATCAATGTCGATTGCTTACCTGTGTTGGATGTACCTGTTCCAAACACCACGAAAGCCATCGGCGACCGAGCATACAGTCAAAACCCTGAGATAGTATCCAAACTCGGAGCCGCGGCAGCGCAGGGAGCAATGGCTGGCGGAGTTTTACCCGTGGTCAAACATCTTCCAGGCCATGGGCGGGCTCTTGTCGATAGCCACTTAGATTTACCCAGTGTTTCTGCAAATTTAGCTGCATTGAAATCACACGATTTTGCAGCGTTTGAGCCATTGAAAGACTATCCATTGGGCATGACTGCGCATGTTGTGTTTGAAGCTATTGATGCTGAGCATCCAGCTACATTGTCGCGCAAGGTGATACAAACCATCATCAGAGACCAAATTGGTTTTTCCGGATTGCTGATGTCTGACGACATCTCGATGGGCGCTCTTCAGTCTCCGATGGGAGAACGAACTGCATCAGCGATCTCAGCTGGATGCGATATTGTTTTGCATTGTAATGGTCTTATGGATGAAATGCTTGCTGTTGCCGCAAATGTCCCAACTCTTGGTGGCGTGGCTGCAGAGCGAGCAGAAAATGCACTCTCTAAATGTGTAGCACCCGGTGAATTTGATTCTATAGCTGCCCGAATTGAGTTTGACGCATATATGACCAAAGCTGGTTGGGGAGCTTAGGCTTTGTCAAACAATACGCCTTCCGGTTTTCCTGAACGACCTGTATCTGAAGATCCGATGACACAGGCTTTGCTTTGGGAAAACCAAAAGGAGAGGCAAACAGAAACCGGAGAGGCCGAACCATCCCTGATGGTAGATGTCGACGGGTTTGAAGGCCCATTGGATTTATTATTGGCATTGGCTAGATCGCAAAAGGTCGACTTGGCGAAGATCTCGATTTTGGATTTGGCTGAGCAGTATTTATCATTCATTCAGGAAGCCAGGCGTATGCGGCTCGAATTGGCGGCGGATTACTTGGTCATGGCTGCCTGGCTTGCCTATTTGAAGTCCCGTTTGCTTCTGCCCGATATTAAAGACAATGAAGATGAATTGACTGGCGAAGAGCTGGCGGCTGCATTGGCGTTTAGATTGCGTAGACTGGAAGCAATGCGCGAGGCCGCAGCAAGGCTGATGGCTCGCCCGCGTCTTGGGCAAGAAGTGTTCGCCAGAGGCGACCCCGAACATGTTGTTACTATTCGGCACAGCACGTATGCGGCCAATTTGTATGATTTGCTGACAGCTTATGCGAGCCAGCGGCAAAGGAACTCTGTAACCTCGGTTCAGGTCAAAAAGCGCGCTGTGTGGTCGTTGCAGGAAGCCAAAGATTTACTAGTTAGAATGCTAGGGCGGGTGACTGACTGGACACCGATTGATAACTTCTTGGTTCAATACTTTGCAACGCCGGACCAAAGAGCCACGGTCAAAGCCAGTTCATTTACTGCAAGCCTTGAAATGGTGCGCGAAGGCTTGTTGGAGTTGCGGCAGACCGACCACTTTGAACCGCTTTACGTCCGCACACCCGAAAACGCCGATAGAAAGCCTGCCGAATGAGTGAAGAAGGTTCTGAAAAACTGCATCTTAGAATGCTTGAAGCTATGCTTTTTGCGTCAGATAGGCCTTTGCAAGAGTCTGATATTTCAGCACGACTTCCTGAAACAGCTAATCTGAACCAACTCCTCATTCAACTGAGTGAATTGTATGATGGACGAGGCGTTGCCCTGAAAAAACTTGCGGATGGATGGGCGTTCAGGACGGCTGAAGACTTGGCTTTCTTGCTACAGGCAGAAGCGCAGGAACAGCGTCGCCTATCAAGAGCTGCATTGGAAACATTAGCTATAGTTGCCTACCATCAACCGGCGACACGTGCCGAAATTGAACAGATACGTGGCGTTTCGACCAGTAAAGGGACACTGGATGTGCTGCTGGAAACGGGATGGATTCGTTTGCGTGGTCGGCGTAGAACGCCGGGTAGACCGGTAACATACGGAACCACGCCTGACTTTCTGGAACATTTTAATTTGGAAGCCATCGCTGATTTGCCGGGGCTTGATGAGTTAAAAGGTGCTGGATTGTTAGACAGCGCATTGCCGCCGGGTTCACCTATGCCAATGCCTAACGACGATCCCGATCTAGTCGAAGAAGAAGACCCCCTTGAAGATGATCTCTTTGCACCCGATGTGGTGTTGGAAGATGATGAGTGATACGGCCGGAAAACATGCCAATGAATCAGACAACAAGGCCGTCTAGTCTAAAGACTGCGCTTTCGTGGGGGCGGCGGGGGACTGCTGGCGCTACAATTGCGCGTCAAATGCGCTTTACCGGTGTGTCGCACTCTTATGGAGCAAATTTGGCGCTCTGTGATATAAATTTGGAAATTGAACCTGGCGAAATTGTTTGCCTATTGGGACAATCTGGATCGGGTAAGACAACCTTGTTACGAATTGCGGCAGGTGTCGAGTTACCGCAAAAAGGAAACTTTTTGGTTGATGGCCAAGAGTTTGCAAGCCCTAATAAATTTGTTCCGCCTGAAAAGCGTGGAATCGGCCTCATGTTCCAGGATTTCGCGCTCTTCCCGCATTTGACAGTGCTTAAGAATGTCATGTTCGGCTTGACTGCGCTTTCTTCTTCGATTGCCAAAGCTGAGGCCATGTTGGCGTTGGAACGTGTGGGGCTTGCGCAGCATGCAAAACTTTATCCGCATCACCTATCTGGCGGTGAGCAACAACGTGTGGCTCTTGCCCGCGCCATTGCACCAAGACCCGGCATTCTTTTGATGGATGAGCCATTCTCCGGCCTTGATCAACGCCTTAGAGACAGTGTTCGTGATGAAACCATCGCAATTTTGCGCGAAATGAGGGCAACTTGCCTCATGGTTACCCATGACCCGGAAGAAGCGATGCGCGTTGCAGATCGTATTTTGCTGATGAAGCACGGGCGCATTGTTCAGGACGGAAATGCGCGCCAGTTATATTATGAACCTGTAGATTTGCCGACGGCACAATTCTTCTCAGAGGTAAATCTGACAAAGGGCGAGATTATAGACGAAGTCGCAATAACACCGTTGGGAAGTTTTCCCGCAAAAGGCCTGAATAATGGCGCTGCGGATATATGTATTCGGTATCAGGGGATTGAAATTTCCCTGAAATCTGTTGGAAAATCTACGGATGCCGCTAAGCTTGGTCGCGTATTACGACGCCGTTTTTTAGGAGAGGTTGACCTGGTTGATGTTGCTGTTGAAGGCGCCGATGACCCTCTTCATGCACGTGTCAGAAATGCAGATTTACTCGAGCCCGGAACCGAAGTTTGGGTCGACTTTGAACCAAGAGACATTCTTGTGTTTGAAAATGAACGGTCTTGACGCCATATATCTACTTATTGTGGGTGTCTTTTCTTGATGGAGCGGTGTAAAACATCCTTAGAACAAAGATTTAGAGGCGCACACAAATGTGTTGGCTGCCTTATTGGAATTTAGGAGTAAATCATGGGTATTAGCTTTTGGCAGATTGCCATTGTAGTCGTTTTGGTCGTTCTTTTGTTCGGCCGTGGAAAAATTTCTGACCTGATGGGCGACGTTGCTAAGGGGATCAAAAGCTTTAAGTCTGGCTTGTCAGATGAAGATGAGAGCGCCAAGACCATTGAGCAAAATGCCGGTGAGGCTGCTGCTGCTGTTAAGTCTGAAGACAAGCAAGCTAGCTAGTTTTCTAAATCTTGGTGGTGTCGACGCGAATTTCGTGCTGCGGCCCTTAATAGACGAGCCAGCCATTCTGCATGTTTGATCTTGGATGGACAGAAATAGTCGTCATTGCCGTTGTGGCTATTCTTGTGGTGGGTCCTAAGGAACTACCTGGGATGTTACGAGGTATTGGCAAAAACGTAGGTAATCTGCGTCGAATGGCGGCTGACTTTCAGCGTCAAATGAATGATGCGCTTAAAGAAGCTGAACTTGATGGCATCAAGGATAGCCTCGATAGTGTTAACAGCATCAATCCAGTAAAACAGCTCAAAGACAGTCTTAATCCGATTAAGCAAGCTACGGAGGATGTTCAACGGGACATAAATCGTGGATTGCTTAAACCGGGTGAAAGTCCCAATACAGCAGCAAAAAAGGCTGAGACGGTAGAGCAGGGCGCTAATGAAGCGATGAAAGCTACTTCAGCTAAAGCGGCAACGAAAACCGCTGATTCTGCTGTAAAACCTGCAAGTAAAGCGGCTGCCAAGCCGCGCGCTGCTAAAAAACCAGCCGCTGCCAAGACCGCTACCACTAAGACGGCTGCTTCAGCGAAAACTTCGAAAGCCAAAACTACAGCTTCAAAGGCGGCGTCTCCTAAACCGGCAGCTGCCAAGGCGCCTGCAAAAAAGGCTCCGGCCAAAAGAGCCGCGGCGAAGACCACCGCAGCGGCCAATAAGGATACTGACGCGTGAGCGAAGAAGAAGTTGAAGTTGACAGCAGCCGCGCTCCGCTGATTGAGCACTTGATTGAACTGAGGCAGAGGCTTTTTAAGTCTGTCATCGGTTTGACACTTATGTTCATTTTGAGTTTTATTTTTGCGACAGATATCTTCAATATATTGACTGTGCCTTATGAAAAGGCTGCGGGTGATTTGAAAGATATCGAGTTCATTTATACAGCTCCCCAAGAGTATTTCTTTACGCAGCTAAAATTATCGTTCTTCGGTGCGCTTTTCCTGTCGTTCCCAGTGCTAGCGACGCAGGTTTATATGTTCGTTGCGCCAGGCTTGTACAAGAACGAGAAATCTGCCTTTTTACCCTATTTGATAGCGACACCAATCCTTTTTGTGATTGGCGCATCGCTTGTTTACTACCTGATTATGCCCCTCGCGATGGGCTTTTTCCTGAGCATGGAGCAAGCCGGTGGTGATGGAAGAGCATCTATCCAATTGGTTGCGCGGGTAAGTGAGTATTTGGGTCTGATTATGACTTTGATATTTGCCTTTGGTCTGGTGTTTCAGCTTCCAGTAATTTTGACCCTTTTGGGACGCATAGGTGTTGTCGGATCAGATGGACTGAAATCCAAACGCCGCTATGCAGTCGTTGTTGCATTTGCAATGGCTGCCATCCTGACGCCGCCAGATCCGATCAGTCAGATCGGCCTCGCATTGCCCACTATTCTCCTCTACGAGATCTCTATACTCTCCGTGCGGTTTATAGAGCGGCGCCGTGCGGAGCAGGAAAAGGCAGATGATACGGTTGATACTGTTTAAGTTTGACGTTACTGCCACGCTCAACTCTCCTGAATAAACAGATATAGTTGGGATATCCCATGCATGACATTCGATGGATTAGAGAGAATCCAGCTGCCTTTGATGCCGCAATGAAAGCGCGTTTTGCAGATTACCGATCAGCTGAACTGATTGCGATCGATGATGAGCGCAGAACACACGTAACAAAATTGCAAGAAGCGCAGGAAAGCCGAAACGCGGCCTCCAAAGAAATTGGCAAGGCAAAAGCTTCCGGCGATGAAGAAGCTGCTCAAAAAGCAATCGCGGCAGTTTCTGAACTAAAGTCATTTATCCAAAGCGGCGAAGATGTGGAGCGGCAGCTCACAGCAAAGCTTACTGACAAGTTGGCTGAAATTCCAAACATACCGCATGACGATGTTCCGATTGGTCCGGGCGAAGACGAAAATGTTCTTCTGCGCGAGATGGGCGAAAAGCCCCGCATGAACTTTGCGCCAAAAGAACACTTTGAGCTTGGTGAAGCTCTAGGGATGATGGACTTCTCCATTGCTGGCAAGCTATCGGGTTCGCGCTTTGTTGTGCTTCGAGCCCAGATTGCAAGGCTGGAACGGGCTTTGGGCCAGTTCATGCTTGATCTTCATACGGGTCAGCATGGCTATCTGGAAATAATGCCACCCTTGTTGGTTAAAGACGATGCCCTCTATGGCACGTCACAGCTTCCCAAATTCAAGGAAGATCTGTTTCACACAGATGATGGATTTTGGCTGATTCCAACTGCTGAAGTACCGCTGACTAATTTAGCACGTGAGAGCATTCTGGATGCCGAGCAGCTTCCGCTTCGCTATTCAGCTCTGACGCCATGCTTCCGTTCCGAAGCTGGTTCTGCAGGCCGTGATACACGTGGCATGCTGCGTCAACATCAATTCTCCAAAGTTGAAATGGTCAGCATAACTAAACCAGAGGAGTCGCTGGCGGAGTTGGAACGTATGCTCTCTTGTGCTGAGGCAGTGCTGAAACAGCTTGGGCTTTCTTACCGTGTTATGACGCTTAGCAGCGGTGATATGGGTTTTGGCGCGCGAAAGACCTATGACATTGAAGTCTGGTTGCCTGGTCAAAATATGTATCGGGAAATTTCTAGCTGCTCCGTTTGCGGAGATTTTCAAGCACGGCGCATGTCTGCGCGCTATCGCACAGGTGAAGGGAAGCAAATCGACTTTGTTCACACGCTGAATGGTTCTGGTGTTGCAACAGGTCGTGCTTTGATCGCCGTTATGGAAAATTATCAACGTGATGATGGCGGGATCGACGTTCCAGATGTGCTAAGGCCTTATATGGGTGGAATCACCCAGATTGGCGGCCAATAGGCCTAAACGGAAAAAGGAGACTGATTTGCGAGTTCTCATCACCAATGACGACGGCATAAATGCACCTGGACTACAGGTACTAAGAGATGTCGCTGCGCAAATTGCTTCTGAAGTTTGGGTTGTTGCACCTGAGACAGACCAAAGCGGTCTGTCTCATTCATTGACTCTGAATGATCCACTGCGTCTTCGAAAAATTGAAGATAAGGTTTATGCATTGCGGGGTACTCCGACTGATTGCGTGATTATGGGCATCCGCGAGGTGCTTCCCGAAACGCCAGACCTTGTGCTGACTGGAATAAATTCTGGCCAAAATATTTCTGATGATGTGACCTATTCGGGAACCATTGCGGCCGCGATGGAGGGCACCATGTTGCGGGTGCCGAGCATTGCATTGAGTCAGTCATATGATTGGACTTCTGGCAATGAGATACCCTGGAATGTTGCGAGAGATCACAGTGTTGAAATCATCCAAAAAGTTTTGGCTAAGGGAATTGCACCCAACATCCTTGTGAACATCAATTTCCCCAGCTGCGCCTCTGACAAAGTTGAAGGTGTAAAGATAGCCACACAAGGTGCACTGACACATGGCTTGTTCTTGGACAAACGCGATGATGCGCGTGGCAATCCGTATTATTGGCTAACTTACCGTCGCCAACCGCAAGCCGTTGTTGAGGGAACAGACCTTGATGCTCTTGAAAAGAATTTTATTTCGCTCACTCCTCTAAAAATGAATCTTACGGCCGAAAACGAGTTTGATCGCTATGCAGACTTGGCAGACTAAGGCTTGGCAAATTAAGGGAAGCAAATGGCTGTATTCAATCCTGATGATCTGAATAGCCATCATCTTCCAGCGTTTCTTTTGCATTTGCGTGAAATCGGTATTGTCGAACCGCGGTTGTTGAGAGCCATCGAAAAGACCGACCGACGCAACTACATTCCAAATTTAGTTGCGGAAGAGATGTGGTTGGACCGAGATCACTCTATTGGGTTTGGCCAAAACGCAGGCGACCTTAGTCTGGTTGCGACCATGTTGAATGCCCTGGCCCCTGAAGCTCATCAAAAAATACTGGATGTTGGATTTGGCTGCGGATATCAAACTGCATTGCTCGCACGCTTAAGCCGGCGCGTTTATGGTCTGGAGAGAGTTCGGCCATTGACACGTCTTGCAGAGCAAAATTTGTGGAAAGATGGATTGCGCAATGTAACGCTCTTCAGTGATGACGGGCATAAAGGTTGGCCAGCGCAAGCACCTTTTGATGCCATCATCATCACAGCAGCATGTGAAGTCGTACCAGATGCTCTTTTTGATCAACTCAGCATCGGTGGCAGATTAGTTGCTCCGATTGATGAGGGGCACGGTGAAGAAGCAATTACTTTATTCAACAAGGCTGAAAATAAGATTTCCTCCACGATTGTTGGACACGGTGAGTTCCCACCCTTAGTGCCGGGTAGGGTGAGTGATGATTGAATCGTACTTTATTCACAGCGACTTGCCACAATTCAGTCCATAAAACTAATCCCACTTAAGCTTTTATAAAGGGTGTCAGGGTTAATACTTTTTCTGTGTTTCGAGTACAGGCGTGAGTATGCCGATGTGTGTTAAAATTGTGTCTTCGCGGGTTCGGGCCTCTCGTGTTGTTTCTAGGGCCCTTTTCATTTCGTTGCTGACGGGAACTCTCGTCGCATGTAGTAATGATTTTTCCAGAATTGCTGAGCAGGACTATACGGCTGCTGTTGCATCGCAGAGATCGTTTCTGCGGCAACCAGTTCGCCAACAACCTCTGCCCGCGAGATCGTTGCGTAGTGCTAGCCGTGCTCCAGTAGTGCAGCAACAACTTGCTCCAATGCAGGTCGCACCACAAACGTATCCCTCGGTTCAGCAATATCCGCAGCAACAATTTGTGCAGCCTCAATATACTCAGGTTCAGCAGTACCCACAGGTGCAGCAAAACCAGCAAATTGCGGTGAATGCTCCGTACCGCCCGACGCCGAGTAATTTGGCGAACGGTTCTTATCGACCGCAAAATGCAGCTGCAGACCCAATCATCACAGCTGCTGTTGGCAATGGCGAATCTGGTTGGACGCGAGTTGGTGGAACTACCATTACAGTTGCTCCCGGCGAAACGCTTGGTTCAATTTCCAGACGCTACGGTGTGCCTGAAAAGGCCATAACGGATGCTAATGGGCTTTCTGGGCCAAATGATATTGTTGCAGGTCGTTATGTGACTATTCCAACTTATGTGCAGGGCAATGGTCAACGTGGCGCGCCGCCAGCGTCGCAACCGCAACCTCAACCATTCCCACAAGTTGCTGCGGCTCCTGCAAGGTCTGTTGTACAACCGGCGCCTGTCCAACCCGTAGCGGTTCAGGTTATTCCTGCGCAGCAAAACGTAGCAGTTGTTCAGCCATCTGTTCGCCAGGTTGTTACAACGCCAGCTATTGTTCAGCCGGCAGCGTTTGCACCTCGACCGACTGCGAAACCTCTAGCGCGGCGGGCTCAAGTACAAAAACCCGCAGCTGTGGTTCAGAAAACAGTGCAACGAGCACCTGCACCCGTGCCAGGCGGCACTTATCGTGTCACACAAGGTGATACGCTATATAGTATTGCCCGTAGGCATGGCGTGAAAGTCGGTTCAATTACAGCAGCAAACAATCTTGGTCAGTCTACAAGCATTAAGATTGGTCAGATGCTGGTAATTCCAGGACAGGGCAGTGCTCAGGTTCCTGCGCAAGTTCCTGTGCAGAATACGCAACAGCAGCAAAACACGGCCACAGCGCGCGCTGTAGTGCCAGTTCAAAAACAAATAGAGCCAAAAGCTCGACCTGTGGCGTTTACGCCTCAAAAAGCAGAGAAACCAAAGCAAGCCCAGCCTAAGAAGTCTGGAAACCTAGCATTTAGGTGGCCTGTAAAAGGTCGTGTGATCTCCACATTTGGTGACAAGACCAATGGTGAGCGTAATGATGGTATCAACCTGGCTGTGCCTGATGGAACTGCCATCAAGGCTGCAGAAGATGGCGTTGTGATTTATTCTGGCAATGAGTTGAAAAGTTACGGAAACCTTGTATTGGTCCGTCACTCAAATGGCTGGGTAACGGCATATGCACACAACAAAGCATTGAATGTTAACCGTGGCGACAAGGTTCGCCGAGGGCAACAGATTGCGCAAGCGGGTGCGACGGGCTCTGTAAGCTCACCGCAATTGCGTTTTGAACTTCGCAAGGGATCGACACCTGTCAATCCTTTGGACCATTTGGGCGGCGTTTGACCAGACACCAATATCCGCCCAATTGATGTGGCACTGAGGCTTATGGCTTCAGTGCCACTTTCTTTTTACCCGCTATATCTTGAATAAACTGCCACGCTGTGCGGCCTGATCTGTAACCGCGTGTGGTTGACCATTCCAACGCTGCAGGGCGCCATTCTTCTTCGGAAACTTCGATTTCGAAATGTTTGAGATAGCTGCGCACCATTTCCAGATAATCGTCTTGGCTGCATTTGTGGAACCCGAGCCAAAGGCCGAATCTATCTGAAAGAGAGACTTTCTCTTCAACTGCTTCACTTGGGTTTATCGCTGTTGAACGCTCGTTTTCAATCATATCTCTTGGCATAAGATGTCGACGGTTTGAAGTTGCGTAGAGTAACAGGTTTTCAGGTCTACCCTCGATCCCCCCATCAAGCGCCGCTTTTAGAGCTTTATAGGACGTGTCATCCGTATCGAATGATAGATCATCACAGAAAAGCAAAAATCTGAGATCTTGTTGCGCCAACTCGTTCATTAGATCGGGCAGTGATTCTATATCTTGTCTGTGAATTTCCACAATTTTCAGATTTTGTTCATTGGTTTTAGCCGTTGCGTTAACATGTGCGTGAATGGCTTTGACCACCGAACTCTTTCCCATGCCGCGTGCACCCCACAAAAGTGCATTGTTTGCTGGATATCCTGCCGCGAACTGTTCTGTGTTTTGCAACAGAATGTCACGCACCTGATCAATGCCTTGCAGCAATGTGATGTCTACACGGTTCACTTTCGGAACAGGCTTCAGTGCGGCTGCCCGGGCGTTCCAAACGAATGCATCTGCTGCGTCAAAATCGGTTTTTTCTGCAATGGCGGGGGCCATTCTGTCCAGCGCATCTGCAATGCGAAGGAGCGCTGGTTGAAAGTTTTCGGTACTTGTCTGTGTCATAATGCATCCAAAAGCGTGTTTTTGCGCGGTTTGCGCCTGATTTCGCTGGCAATTTATGGGCAGATGTCCCATTTGCAAAGCTGTCTTAAATTGTCTTGTGGATCACCCTTGCAAAGCAAACCGCCGCGAGTATAGTCCGCGAGACTTTTTTAGACGATATAACTATGTTTCACCCGCGCCTATTTTTAGCAGCGGGAACGTAAAAGACAGGATTAACTGATGTTTGTAACGCCCGCTTATGCGCAGGCAGCTGCTGGTGGTTCCGGTAATATGCTGGTTTCACTGCTGCCATTTGTTCTCATTTTTGCGATCATGTATTTTCTCATTATTCGTCCGCAACGTCAGCGGATGAAAAAGCATGAAGAAATGATCAGTTCCGTTCGCCGTGGTGACACCATCGTTACTGCTGGTGGCATGATTGGTAAGGTTACCAAGGTTCTTGACGACAAAGAAGTCCAAGTTGAGCTTGCGGAAGGTGTGCGTGTTCGCATCGTTCGCAGCATGATTTCTGACGTGCGTTCCAAAGGTGAGCCTGCCAAAGACGAAGAATAGTCAGCACCTAGTGCTGTACTGAAACCGTTTTCAATTAGTTCCGGCAAACCTTACGGGTGACCGAATGCTCTATTTTTCACCGATCAAGACAATCGCTATTGTCCTGACCGTAGTTGTCGGTTTTTTGGCCGCAGTTCCAAATTTGATGTCGACCGATACCGCGAATCGTTGGCCTGCTTGGATTCCAGGTGGCCAATTGGTTCTGGGCTTGGATTTGCAGGGTGGCGCGCATTTGCTTTTGCAGGTTGAGCGTGAATCCTTGATTGACGTTCGTATGGAAGACTTGCGTAATAGTCTTCGTACTTCTCTCAGAGATGAACGTATTGGCTACACTGGCCTTACAGTGGATGGACAGACCGTATTGGCCCGTTTGCGAGATACAACGCAAATTGAGGCCGCACGCAACGCACTTAGCGACATTGTCGAACCAATTCCTGGCGGTTTGCTGTCCGGCGGGCTGCCGGTAACTGAGGTAACTCTCGAAATTGCCACGGATGGTCTTATTGAACTCGTCCTGACTGCTGAAGGTGTCGCGCAGCGGGTGAGTTCGGCTGTCGATCAGTCTATTGAAGTTATTCGCCGTCGTGTGGATGAATTGGGTACAACAGAGCCCAATATCCAACGACAGGGCGAAGACCGCATTTTGGTTCAGGTCCCAGGTCTTGAAGACCCGCAACGTTTGAAGGATCTGTTACAACAGACAGCCCGCTTGACATTCCGGTTGGTTAGCCAGGAGATGTCCGGTGAGCAAGCTCTCCAGGGACGTCCACCAGCAGGTACAGCTGTGTTGTTCTCTTCTGATGATCCACCAATTCCGTACGTTATCGAACGTCGCGAAATTGTTAGTGGTGAAGATTTAACGGACGCACAGCCCGGTTTTGATCAACGCACCAATGAACCATTGGTGACATTCCGCTTCAATAATACCGGTGCACGTGACTTTGGGAGAGCAACAACCGAAAATGTTGGCCGTCCATTCGCTATCATTCTCGATGAAGAAGTGATTTCTGCGCCTGTAATCCGTGAGCCAATTCTTGGTGGTAGTGGCCAGATCAGTGGTAATTTCACCGTTGAGGCTGCAAATGATCTTTCCATTTTGCTGAGAGCTGGTGCGCTTCCGGCGGATTTAACAATTGTTGAAGAGCGAACAGTTGGTCCTGGCCTCGGCCAAGATTCGATCGAAGCAGGCGAAATTGCAGGAATTATTGCGGCCGTTGCTGTTCTTGTGTTTATGATCTTGTCATATGGCCTCTTTGGCGTGTTTGCGAATATCGCTCTGACCATCAATATTGTGATGATCATGGGTGTGCTTTCCATGTTGCAAGCCACTTTAACCCTTCCAGGTATTGCTGGCATCATTTTGACAATTGGTATGGCTGTTGATGCTAACGTATTGATTTACGAGAGAATTCGTGAAGAAGCGCGGGCAGGACGTAACGCTATTGCTTCCATTGATGCGGGTTATAAGCGTGCACTAGGTACCATTTTGGATGCCAACATCACCACGCTTATTGCAGCGGTTATTCTGTTTTCGCTTGGTTCAGGTCCAATCCGTGGATTTGCTATTACCCTTGCGATTGGCATCGTAACCACCGTGTTCTCAGCCTTTACCGTTAACCGCCTGATTGTGGCTGTTTGGGTTCGCCGTAGGCGCCCATCCACAGTGCCGATTTAGAGCGGGGAGACTTACCATGCGTCTTTTGAAAATTGTTCCTGACGATACAAAAATTGCCTTTATGCGGCACAGAAAGTGGTCTTTTCCGCTTTCAGTTGTGCTGATTATTGCAAGTATTGGCTTGTTTTTCGTCAACGGCCTAAATCTCGGTATTGATTTTCGTGGCGGAACGCTGATTGAAATCAAAACCACAGATGGTCCTGCTCAGATCAGTGAAATCCGAGACATACTCTCCGGGCTCGACCTCGGCGACGTTCAGGTGCAGGAATTTGGTGCGCCGGATGACGTGCTCATCCGAATTCAGCAGCAAGATGGTGGCGAAAAAGCCCAACAGATAGTCATTGAACGCGTCCGAGGTGTGCTCAATACAGATGTTGAATTCAGGCGGGTTGAAGTTGTCGGCCCAACAGTTTCGGGCGAACTCACTCAGACCGGTATTTTGGCGGTTATTGCGTCGCTTGGTGCCGTTTTGATTTATATCTGGTTGCGCTTTGAATGGCAGTTTGCTGTGGGGGCTGTCATCGCAACGCTTCACGATGTTATTTTGACAATTGGAATGTTGTCACTGCTTCAGCTAGAATTTAGTTTGGCTAGTATTGCTGCTGTTTTGACAATTGTAGGCTACTCACTCAACGATACAGTTGTGGTTTATGACCGAGTGCGCGAGAAGTTGCGTAAATATAAGCGACTGCCAATCTCGGATCTGCTGGATTTAGCGATAAACAAGACCCTGTCACGTACAGCATTGACTTCCATAACTACTCTTCTTGCATTGGGTGCGCTTTATATTTTTGGTGGAGAAGTGATTGCTTCGTTCACATTCGCAATGATTTGGGGCGTAGCTATCGGAACTTATTCTTCGATCTTTATTGCGGCTCCGCTTCTGATTTTTCTTAAGCTCCGGAACACGGATGCTTCCAAGGATGTGGAATCCAAGGAGAGCGCTAGCGCTGTATAGGCCGGCGTATTGGGCATGAGTGATCAGGACGAAAGTTTAAACACCACAGCGCCTCAGGATGTGAATATGGAGCGCGGCCAGCAGGGAACCATTATGCGTGAGGCGCATTTCCCTGGCCGCTCACCAATAGATGCTTATGGAAACGGCGGATTTCGATTCGCCGAGATGTCTCACCAGGGCGGCATTCTAGCGCTCCCATCTGGTATTTATGGGTGGTCGGCGAATATACCATCTGAAGTGACAATCGATCGGTTGCACCGGGTCGTTGCGGAATCCGGTGAAATCGAACTGCTGTTTCTGGGTATGGGAGACAAGGGTGAATTTCCCTCAAAAGAAACCCGCTTGGCATTGAAAAATGCGGGCGTTCGGTTTGAAGTGATGTCGACAGGCGCAGCCATCAGGACATTCAATGTGATCTTGGGTGAGGGAAGAGCTGTCGCTGCAGCCCTGTTGCCGGTCGAGACCATCAGATGAGTGAGAACTCCGGCGGTGAAACCTTTGCCGCTTTGGTCCGCAGTGTTGATCCCACTAGATATTTCTCTAATCAATTCGCTCCATTAGAGAAGCGCGAAGATCTTTTCGTTTTGTATTCCTTGGATTTGGAAATACGAAAGATCTCACATACTATTCGGGAGCCTATGGCCGGCGAAATTCGGTTGCAATGGTGGCGCGAGGTATTTCATGGCGAAAGAGACGATGACGCCCAAGCAAATCCAATAGCTAAGGCCGCACTGGCACTCGTTCGCAAACATCAGTTTGATCCCTCTGTTCTTGATCGCCACCTTGATGGCCGTCTGTTTGATTTATACAGCGATCCAATAGAGGATGTTGCTGCATTTGAGGCCTATGCGGGCCAAACTGATGGAACTATTTTACAATTAGCGTGTCTGATCCTTGATAGAGAACAATCCAGCAATGCAGCGGAGCTTTCTGGGTATTTGTCTTGCGTGTCAAGCGTGTGGACACGTGTGTTGCGGCCTTTGAATTCAAATATTCAGGATCACGTTTTTCGCTATTTGCCGCCGAATCTTCTTGCTGAGGCGGAACACAGTGCGAATCCGTTTTTGGAAGAAGAATCTCAGAAGACCGACAAAGTAGTGTCGAAGGCATGTGAATTTGCAAACACCTATCTTGCAAAGGCTCGAGATTGCGCGCCATCTGTACCGGCGACGCTCCATCCAGCTTTCTTGCAATTATCTCAGGTCAGCGCATCACTGGAAGCGATAACGAAATCAGTGACTTCGGAAAAGAAGGTGCCGGACCCAAGTACATTTCGCCTTATTTGGCGATTGTGGCGGGAGTCGAAAAGCTGGCCCTGTTTTTAATCACTGTTTCCTAAGCGGCTATCTGGCCTTCTGATGTACGCAACCAACTCTCGAAATCTGCCAGCGCGCGGGCACATATGGCTTGCCGCTTTGCGATTGTCTTCTCTTTGCCGCGGAGCCGACGGCCATCAATTTCGGTGATTGCTGGAACCGGTGGGAACAAGCCAAAGTTTACGTTCATTGGCTGAAAAGAGCGCTTTCCTGGAATTTCTTCTGTGGCGAGATGGCCGCCGGTTATGTGGGAGAGCAACGCACCAAAAGCACTTGTAACAGGTGGAAGAGATTTTTCTTTGCCGTGCCATTCAGCAGCAGCAAAACGACCTGCCAACAAACCGATTGAGGCCGATTCAACATAACCTTCACAACCTGTTATCTGGCCAGCAAATCGCAATCTTGGATCTGCTTTTAAACACAGCGACTCGTTCAAAAGGACTGGCGAATTGAGGAACGTATTGCGATGGAGGCCACCCAAGCGCGCAAATTCTGCGTTCTCAAGACCGGGTATCAGTCGGAAAATCTCCTTTTGAACGCCGTATTTCAACTTCGTCTGAAAACCGACCATGTTGTATAGCGTGCCCAACGCATTGTCTTGGCGCAGCTGGACAACTGCATAAGCCTTTACGGTCGGGTTATGCGAGTTGGTAAGCCCCATTGGTTTCATTGGGCCGTGGCGTGGAGTTTCTCTGCCTCTCTCGGCCATCACTTCAATTGGCATGCAACCTTCAAAATAGGGAGTGCCTTCCCATTTCTTGAAGATTGTTTTGTCACCCTCAAGAAGCGCATCAATGAAAGTCTCGTACTGAGCCTTATCCATTGGGCAATTTATATAATCAGCGCCTGTGCCACCTGGACCAACTTTGTCGTATCGCGATTGGAACCAGGCAACCGACATATCGATACTATCGAAGTAAGCAATAGGCGCTATTGCGTCGAAAAACGCGAGCGCGGAAGTATCAGTCAACGAAGCTATCGCTTCGGATAGAGCAGGTGAGGTCAAAGGGCCTGTTGCGACAATTACGTTATCCCAATCTTCGGGCGGAAGTCCGTCGACCTCTTCCCGGCTAATTGAAATAAGAGGTTCGCTTTCCAGTTTCGCTGTTACAGCATTAGAAAACCCTTCGCGGTCGACAGCCAACGCTCCGCCGGCGGGAACTTGGTTTGCATCACCGCATGCCATGATAACCGAGTTGGCGAGACGCATCTCAGCGTGGAGAAGTCCGACAGCATTATTTTGAGCGTCGTCTGAGCGAAACGAGTTAGAACACACCAGCTCTGCCAAATGATCTGTTCTGTGCGCGTCTGTGCCGCGAACCGGGCGCATCTCGTGCAGTACCACAGGCACATCGCGTTTTGCGAGTTGCCACGCAGCTTCGGAACCTGCTAGCCCGCCGCCAATTATGTGAACCGGTTTCTTGCTCATATGTGTTCTCCAAACAGTCTTGGGCGGCTATACCACATTCAATGGAGGTTGCATGTGGCTTTTAATGAGTTTTTGACGTATCTGAAATGAAAATAGATGAGGCTATATGCGACTAATCGCGATTCTTTCCAGTACGCTCTTTCTTTCTTTGATCTTGGTTGGCTGCATGCAAACCAGTCACGGGGACCCTGCGAGTTGGTATGAAAACCAAGATGCGCGAGCCCCAAAAGGAACCTCTGTTTATGTTTGTCATGGAACTGGGTGCGCTCGCAAAGAGCGGGTTGATTTTTCACCGACTGATATGAAGCGTTTGCAGAGCATTCTTGCCAAAGGAAACTCATCAGCATCTTCTGAACGGGTCGCAATGGGCAAGGCAGTACAATGGTTCGAGCGCCGTGTTGCGCCGCAGGTCGGTTCTGGAAATGATGTTGGCGGCTTTGATATTTCAACGGTCAACAAACCTGGGCAGTTGGATTGCATCGATGAAGCGACAAACACTACCAGTCTTCTAAAACTGGCTGCAGATCGCGGATACCTTTCACATCATAGAATTGGTCGTCCGTCTGCAAGGGGCTTTTTCCTTGATGGCCGCTACCCTCATGCCACTGCAGTTGTTATTGAAACGTCAGGCGATGAAGCCTATGCAATCGACTCTTGGACGCGGGATAATGCAGAGCCTCCAGAAATTATGCCATTGAGTGTTTGGTTCAAACAACGCCCACAAGGCTTAAGCGATAGCTAGGTATCGCAGTATCCTTGCCAGGTAAGTGTCACATTCCTGTTATCCGATGCTGCGAATGGTCCCGTGTTTTGAACACAAATGGGTCCTCTCATGCACAAACAAATTAAAAGCGCTGCTCTAGCTGCGTTACTCCTAAGCGGAACAACACTTTCTGCAAGCGCTGAAACAGCTTTCAACCGAATTGCAAGCTTTCCGGTAAATGAAAACATTCCTTCTGACATGGATGCAAATTCAGAGTCTTCGTCGGAAATCATTACAGTTACCAAAGATGGTCAAACATTGATCTATACCGACAGCCCACTAGGTGGCATCGGGATGATTGATATTTCTGATCCCAAATCCCCCAAACCTGCCGGATTTCTTTCACTTGATGGTGAACCGACATCTGTTTCGGTCTCTGGTAATATGGCTTTGGTAGGCGTTAATACATCTGAGAACTATGTTGCGCCAAGCGGAAACCTTACGGCCATTGATATTGCAAATAAATCTGTAAAAATGAGTTGTGAATTGGGCGGTCAACCTGACTCTGTCGATGTTTCTTCGAATGGATCAATTGTTGCCGTCGCAATCGAAAACGAACGCGATGAAGACTTGAACGATGGCGTAATTCCACAATCGCCAGCTGGCAATGTAACGATTTTCTCCCTCAAAGATGGTCTGCCTGTCTGTGACAGTCAAATCGTGGTTGATCTGAGCGGCCTGGCAGGAGTTTCACCGAGCGATCCTGAGCCGGAATTTGTTGACATAAATGGCCTCAATGAGATTGTTGTTACCATTCAAGAAAACAATCATTTGGCTGTTATCGATGGCAACACTGGTGAAGTGCTCTCTCACTTTTCCGCCGGTACTGTTGATCTAAACAATGTCGATGTTGATGAAGAAGGTGCTTTGACCTTTGATGGTTCGATTACTGCCGTTCCGCGAGAGCCGGATGCTGTAAAGTGGTTGGATGGTAATCGTTTTGTAATTGCCAATGAAGGCGACTATGAAGGTGGCTCACGCGGATTTACGATTTTCAATAAATCTGGCGAAATTCTTTATGATTCAGGCTTGGATTTTGAATATCGTGTAGCCATGGCAGGGCATTACCCTGAAAAACGTTCTGGTAACAAGGGTGCGGAACCGGAAGGCCTTGAAGTCGGTACGTATAATGGCCAGACCTACATTTTTGTTTTGTCTGAACGAGGTTCCATTGTCGGTGTTTATAAAGACACTGGTGCAGATCCGGAATTCGTTCAATTTCTACCAACCGGCCTTGCACCAGAAGGCGCAGTGGCGATCGCGGGTCGTAATTTGCTTGCGATAGCAAATGAAGCTGACCTCATTGAAGATGGTGGTGTGCGTTCTCACGTAACTTTGTATGAACTTGGCGAAGATTCATCCAGTTATCCGATGATCCAGTCTAAGATCGTCGATGGAAGGCCAATTGGGTGGGGTGCTCTTTCAGGACTCGCAGCTGACCCCAAAGAAGCTGGCAAATTTTATGCCGTCAATGACAGTTTTTTCGCAATGCAACCGAGCATCTTTGTTGTGGATGCAACACAGAAACCAGCACAGATTACTGATGTAATCAGGGTTACTCGCAATGGTGCTCCGGCGCAGCTGTTAGACCTTGAAGGTATCACTAGTGACGGCAAAGGCGGATTTTGGCTTGCTTCTGAAGGTCGCACGGAACGCATGATTCCTCACGGCCTTTATTATGTGAACAGCAAAGGTGAAATCAAAAGCCAAGTCGCATTTCCTGAAGAGTTACTGGCAGTTGAGCGTCGCTTTGGTTCAGAAGGCGTAACCATGATTGGTGACACTTTGTGGATTGCTATCCAACGTTCTTGGAAAGATGATCCAAAGAATACAGTCAAGCTGGTTTCTTACAACACCGACACCAAAAAATGGGGTGCTGTACGTTACCCTACTGAAAACCCTTCCAAGGGCTGGGTTGGTCTTTCTGAAATCACCGCATATGGGGACTATGTCTATATCGTTGAGCGGGATAACCAGATCGGGAATAATGCCAAAGTCAAAAGGCTCTATAGAGTTGCTCAATCAGAAATGAAAGCTGCCGCTCTTGGTGGTGAACTTCCATTAGTCTCTAAGAAATTGGTCAGAGATTTCTTGCCGGATCTGAAAGCAACAGGCGGATATGTTGTCGACAAGATTGAAGGCTTCGCGATAGATAGGAATGGCTTTGGATTTGCGGTCACTGACAATGATGGCGTTGATGATAGTAACGGTGAGACGTTGTTCTTCTCCACCGGTAAAATGTAACGAATTCGAATTCGTAAAGAAAAGCCCGTCGAGCATGATACTCGACGGGCTTTTATTGTAGCTTAAAGCTTAATTTAGCGACCAATTGCGCTGCGTGCTACGCGGCGAATGTCGGATCCAGCTAGGCCAAGATCGTTAAGTTCGCGAACAGACAAACGAGAGAGTTCGTCTACTGTTTTACGATATTGGCGCCAGTTGCGGTAAGATTCAGTGAGGGATGAAAACTGCATTGTGATCTCCGTTTGTTAGTATGTTTTTTGTCTACGCTTTATTGCGTTGTTCTTCGATGAACACCATTTATAGTGCGATGCAGCATTTGACTAGTGGTGTTTTGGAATAGTAGCCCTGCAAAAAACGCAGAGCTCATGTCATTTTCTTTTTTATGGCAATTACTTGCATGAAATCAGTGGCTTCAAACTACAACGGAATTTTTTGCCAAATGCGGGTGTTGGTTTACTATAAAACCGACATGAATAAAGAAAGAATGTTGCGGTGCAATGTCATGTGTTCTGGTGAAAGTCTCACGACATAGTTTAAGCCGCAGATATACGCTCATTTTTCCACCCATACTCGCATTGGGTGCAAGTAGAATCCGAACTTAAAGGAACGCGATTACCAAAAAAATAGACCCTGAAGATGTTTGAGATCCTTACTAAGAGCCTCAGGTTTTTTCTACTCGGCAGCTTCCAAAACGTTTGGTTTGTTTGGACGCCTTTCAAGCAATTCCTTCAGGAACTTTCCAGTGTAAGAGCGTTCTTCCTTCGCGATTTCTTCTGGCGTGCCGGTTGCCACAATTTCACCACCGCCATCGCCGCCTTCGGGGCCGATATCAATAACCCAGTCCGCAGTTTTGATGACTTCAAGGTTATGTTCAATCACCGCGACCGAGTTACCTTGTTCAACCAGCTCATGGAGAACTTCCAACAGTTTTGCGACGTCATGGAAGTGCAATCCGGTTGTCGGTTCGTCCAAAAAATACATCGTGCGGCCTGTTGCACGTTTTGAAAGTTCTTTTGCCAACTTTACACGTTGTGCCTCGCCACCCGAAAGCGTTGTGGCTTGTTGACCGACCTTAATGTAGCCAAGGCCTACTCTTTGCAGCGTCAACATTTTGTCTCGCACTGAAGGCACTGCTGAAAAGAAACTGGCTCCTTCATCCACAGTCATATCAAGCACGTCGGAAATTGATTTGCCTTTGAACTGAACCTCAAGCGTTTCGCGATTGTAGCGTTTGCCCTTACAGACATCGCAGGTAACGTAGACATCGGGCAGGAAGTGCATTTCAATCTTGATCACACCATCACCCTGACATGCTTCGCAGCGTCCACCCTTTACGTTGAACGAGAAACGTCCTGGTGCGTAGCCGCGAACCTTTGCTTCAGGTAATCCCGAAAACCATTCGCGTATAGGTGTGAAAGCGCCAGTGTACGTTGCTGGATTGGATCTTGGTGTGCGTCCAATAGGTGACTGGTCAATATCGATGACCTTGTCCAGATGTTCCAGACCTGTAATGCTTTTGTGCGGAGAAGGAATGGTCTTGGCACCGTTCAAATGCTTCGCTGTTGCGCGATAAATGGTGTCGAGAAGCAAGGTAGATTTGCCGCCACCCGAAACGCCACTCACGCAACAAAATGTTCCAAGCGGAATAGATGCAGTAACATTTTTCAGGTTATTGCCAGTGGCGCCCTTAACGGTAATCTGTCGGGTCTTCTTCGGTTTGCGCCGTTTCTCCGGTAATGGAATAGCCAATCTGCCAGACAGATACTGTCCAGTCAGTGACTCCTTGGACTTCATGATGGTTTCAGGTGTGCCTTGAGCTATGATTTGCCCACCGTGAATGCCTGCGCCTGGTCCAACATCGACGACATGATCGGCTGTTAGAATTGCATCCTCGTCATGTTCGACAACAATAACAGTATTTCCGAGGTCACGGAGGTGTCGCAGCGTTGTCAAAAGGCGATCATTGTCGCGTTGATGCAAGCCAATTGATGGTTCATCCAGCACGTAGAGAACGCCCGTTAGTCCAGACCCGATCTGTGATGCCAGACGAATTCTTTGGCTCTCGCCACCGGAAAGTGTCCCGGAATTTCTGGAAAGTGACAAATAATCCAATCCGACATCATTCAGAAACGCCAGCCGTTCACGGATTTCCTTCAGAATTCGGCCCGCAATCTCGTTTTGCTTTTCGGTGAGTTTCGCTGGAAGTTCGTCGAACCAGGATACTGCATTGCGGATAGATTGTTCCGTGACCTGTGCAATGTGATTGCCGCCAATCTTCACAGCTAGTGCCTCTGGCTTCAGGCGGTAGCCATTGCAGGACTGGCAGTGCTCCGAAGACATATATTTTTCAATATCTTCTCGCGCCCAGGAAGAATCTGTTTCACGCCAGCGACGTTCCAAATTCGGGATGACCCCTTCAAAGGGTTTCTTTGTTTTGTAAGATCTCAATCCATCATCATAAGTGAAAGTGATCTCTTGCTTGCCTGTACCAAACAGAACAGCAGTCTGCGCATCTGCTGATAGGTTCGACCACTTGTCACGAAGAGCGAAACCATAAACTTTGCCGATGGCCGCAAGTGTTTGCTGATAATAAGGTGAAGTGGAGCGAGACCAAGGGGCGACAGCGCCTTTGGCAATAGACAGATTCTTGTCCGGGATTACCATATCTTCGCTAATTCGTTTTTCTGAACCAAGACCATCGCAAGTTGGGCAGGCGCCAAACGGATTGTTGAATGAAAACAAGCGCGGTTCAATTTCAGCAATCGTGAAGCCGGAGACCGGGCAGGCAAATTTCTCGGAGAAAATTAGGCGCTCTGCCTCTGACGCGTCTTCAGCTTTGTCTGCATATTCTGCAACGGCAATTCCATCCGCTAGCCCAAGTGCTGTTTCTAAAGAGTCTGCAAGCCTTGAAGAAATATCAGACCGCACCACAATCCGGTCCACCACAACATCAATGTCGTGCTTGTATTTTTTATCGAGGGTAGGGGCATCTGCTATTTCATAGTACTCGCCATCGATCTTGATGCGCAAAAACCCTTTTTTTTGCAGCTCTGCCAGCTCCTTTCGGTATTCGCCCTTACGTCCCCTGACAATTGGTGCCAGTAGATAAAGTCTGGTGCCTTCTGGAAGTGTCATAATCCGATCAACCATTTGACTGATTGTCTGGCTTTCAATTGGCAGACCAGTTGCAGGCGAATATGGAATTCCAACGCGCGCAAAAAGCAAGCGCATGTAATCGTAAATCTCTGTCACAGTTCCCACAGTGGAACGCGGGTTGCGAGACGTTGTCTTTTGCTCGATCGAAATTGCCGGAGATAGCCCATCAATCTGATCAACGTCTGGCTTTTGCATCATTTCCAGGAACTGCCTGGCGTAAGCAGACAGTGATTCTACATATCGACGTTGGCCTTCCGCATATATCGTATCGAATGCCAGAGAAGATTTTCCCGACCCTGAAAGCCCCGTCATCACGATCAGCTTGTCTCTTGGCAGATCGATATCTACATTTTTCAGATTGTGCTCGCGCGCGCCTCGCACAGATATTATGGGTTCGAGACTTCTCTTGGGCGCAGGGCTTTTAGGCGTAGATTTGCGGGACATAAAACGATTTGACCATCTGAATTGGTATGTGAGCTGATGTTATTTAGCTAAGGCATAGGAATTGGCGTTTTCATTGTTTCAATCAAGCCCTAAATGCAGAATCAGAATGTTCTCTTGCAATTATTCAAAGGCTAATGCATGTTCGTCTTAATTGGAACAAAAAAAGAACAAAATGCCTTCGGAGGATTGTAGTTGGCGATTTAACCACTGGGTATCACTACCTTGTGTGGAAAACTGTCAGCATGATGTCATTTGTGTTTCAACGCACAGGGCATAGCGCCCATGGTGTGTTATAAAATTCTAAAAAAGGGCAAGTGCCCGAAACGATTGCAATTTGGATAACCGGCGTAAACCGGCGTTCTTTGAATATATATAGAGGTGCATAATGGCGGGCAGCGTCAACAAAGTTATTTTGGTGGGCAATCTTGGAGCAGATCCAGAGATCAGGCGTTTGAATTCCGGTGACCCTGTTGTGAACCTACGTATTGCAACAAGTGAATCCTGGCGCGATAAAAACACCGGCGAACGCCGTGAAAAGACCGAATGGCATCAAGTCGTAATTTTCAATGACAATCTGGCAAAAGTTGCTGAGAACTATCTCAAAAAAGGTGCAAAGGTTTACCTCGAAGGCCAATTGCAAACCCGCCAGTGGGAAGATCAATCAGGCCAGAAACGCTATACCACTGAGATTGTGCTTCAAAAATATCGTGGCGAAATGCAAATGCTCGATTCTCGTGGGCAGGGTGGACAAGACCACGCAGGCGGCGGCCAAAACTTTGGTGGCGGACAAGACCGTGGCGCTGTTGCAAATCAAGGCGGCGGCGGTGGTGGTAACTTTGGTCAATCTAGCCCTATGCAAGGAGGCGGCGGTAATTTCGCCGATGACATGGATGATGAAATTCCGTTCTAAGAATTATTCTGTTTTTTCGGTATTGGCGTTACTGGGTTGTTTATGCGTCGGCAATGCAAATGCAGGGGAAGCTGATATTGTTGGCGCAACGGCAATAGAAACTGGTGCTGGTGTCTGGCGCATAGATGCAACTGTGCGTCATGCAGACGAGGGATGGGACCATTACGCCAACAATTTTGAGGTGCTTGCACCTGATAGATCTGTTCTTGGCGTGCGAACACTTGCACATCCACATGTAAATGAGCAGCCTTTCACCCGTTCATTAGGCGGTGTGTCCATTCCAAAGGGCACCAAGTACGTGATTATTCGTGCTCGGGATTCCGTGCATGAATACGGTGGTGCTGAATTCCAATTGGAATTGCCCGGCAGCTAGAGTTTTGGCAACTAGAATTTACGACTGTTTTTCTGGCCGCTAGGCTTGGGCCACAAACGCCATAATCCCGTCAGCAACAAATTGCACCGACAGGGCCGCTAGTATTACGCCTAGCAGCCGTGTCAGCACCATACGACCTGTATCACCCAAAAAGCGATCAACACGTTCTGCCAGCGTAAAAACAATCATGCACAGCGCCATAAGCGCAAATATGACGCCGATGAGAGCAGCGCGTTCAATCGGAGCTGACATTTCGGTGGAAAGCAAGACAGTTGCAGAAATAGCGCCCGGTCCTGCAATAAGCGGTATAGCAAGTGGAAAGACCGCCAGATTTTTGATTTCATCATGGCTGACAGCTCGATCCGTGGTTTCTTGCTTTCGTTCTTGGCGCTTCTCGTAGACCATTTCAAAAGCAAGCCAAAATAGCAGCATGCCACCTGCGATACGAAATGCCGGCATCGTGATGCCAAACAGATCAAGAATAGTCATACCGGCAACTGCAAAAAGTACCAGCAAGCCAGTACCTATGAGAATGCCCCTCATTGCCACTTGTGTACGAGATGCCCTGTCCATACCTGCTGTGAGCGCCAGAAATAGTGGCGCCAGACCAATAGGGTCAACAGTTACAAACAAGGTAACAGAGGCGTTTAGAAGTGTATCAAATTCCATAACAACCACCCGTGAAGGGGGCGGTTGTTTCTGTCAAGGCGCATTTTTTGAGTGGAACATTGGTCGTTTTTGAATTGGAATACTAAAAATTGTCATAATGAGTTGGTAAGTAATTGATTTTAAATGGAAATATGTCGTTGTTATTCCTCTCCAAAATTGGTCAATAGACAGCCAAGCATCTATAATGACTTTATTATTACATGAGCGACGATTCGCGCGCAAAACCCAAGAGCATCAATTTGTCCGATAACGAAAATACGCCTGAAGGTAATGAACCTGGTGGCGAGTTGCCATCTGATATTCAACCCATCGGCATTGTCGAGGAAATGAAGCGTTCCTATCTCGATTATGCGATGAGTGTAATCGTGAGTAGGGCTCTGCCAGATGTGCGCGATGGTTTGAAACCAGTGCACCGTCGGATCCTCTATGCCATGCACGGAATGGGACTGGATTTTAACAAACCTTATCGTAAATCTGCCGGTGTCGTCGGCGAAGTGATGGGTAAATATCACCCGCACGGTGATAGCGCTATTTATGACGCATTGGTCCGTATGGCGCAGGACTTTTCCATGCGTCTTCCATTGGTAGATGGTCAGGGTAACTTTGGCTCAGTGGATGGCGATCCACCGGCTGCAATGCGCTATACTGAGTGCCGGATGGAAAAAGCCGCACAATCTTTGCTGGCTGATCTTGAGAAAGACACCGTTGATTTCCAAGAGAACTATGATGGCCGTGAAAAGGAACCTGTGGTCATGCCCTCACGGTTCCCAAATTTACTAGCGAATGGCGCTGGCGGCATTGCGGTTGGCATGGCGACGAATATTCCACCTCACAATCTTGGTGAGGTGATTAAAGCTTGTATCGCCTTGATCGACGACCCAGCAATTTCGCTGACTGATATTATGGAATTCATGCCGGGCCCTGATTTCCCGACTGGTGGTATGATTCTTGGTCGTGCGGGTATTCGATCTGCGTTCGAGACTGGACGTGGCAGCGTGATCATGCGCGGTAAGGTCGCTACCGAGATGGTGCGTAAAGACCGTGAAGCGCTCATTATCACTGAGATTCCATTTCAGGTAAACAAAGCGTCCATGATCGAGAAAATCGCGGATTTGGTGCGTGAAAAGCGTGTCGAGGGTATATCCGATATTCGCGACGAATCTGATCGTGATGGCATGCGTGTTGTTGTTGAACTGAAGCGTGATGCTGTTTCGGATGTGGTTTTGAACCAGATCTTCCGTTTCTCTCCGCTTCAATCGTCATTTGGCTGCAACATGGTCGCTCTAAACGGCGGCAAACCTGAGCAAATGAACTTGATGGATATGCTGCGCGCATTCGTGGCCTTCCGTGAAGTGGTTGTTAGCCGCCGGACGAAGTTCCTTTTGAACAAAGCGCGCGATCGTGCTCACGTTTTGGTTGGCCTCGCCATTGCTGTTGCGAACATTGATGAAGTTATCGCACTCATTCGTGCGGCTCCAGATCCCGCTACTGCACGTGCGCAACTACTCGAGAAAAGCTGGCCTGCTCGCGATATTGAACCGCTCATTCGCCTGATCGATGATCCACGGCACAGGGTGCAGGAAGATGGCACTTATATGCTGTCTGAAGAGCAGGCGCGCGCAATTCTGGAACTTCGTTTGCAGCGTTTGACAGGTATTGGTCAGGACGAAATTTCCGACGAGTTGAACAAGCTCGGTGAGGAAATCAAAGAATACCTTGAAATTTTGGGCTCCCGTCTGCGGATCATGATGATCATCAAAGAAGAGCTGACTGAGGCACACGAACAATTCGCGACACCGCGCCGCACGGAGATTCTGGATGGCGGTGCTGAGCTAGAAGACGAAGATCTCATTCAGCGCGAAGATATGGTCATTACGGTTTCGCACACCGGTTACATCAAACGCGTTCCTCTCGTTACTTATCGTGCTCAACGCCGTGGCGGTAAAGGCCGCTCTGGCATGTCCACGAAGGACGAAGATTTCGTAACCCGGTTGTTCGTGGCAAATACACATACTCCACTGCTGTTCTTCTCGTCACGCGGAATTGTTTACAAGCTGAAAGCATGGCGTTTGCCAATCGGCAGTCCGCAATCGCGTGGTAAGGCCCTGGTGAATATCCTGCCGTTGCAACAAGGCGAAACCATCACGACCATCATGCCTTTGCCTGAAGACGAAGAGAGTTGGGCACAATTGGACGTTATGTTTGCAACGTCTCGCGGAACAGTACGTCGTAACAAACTATCCGACTTCGTTCAGGTAAACCGGAACGGCAAAATCGCGATGAAGTTGGATGAAGGCGATGCGATTGTTGGCGTGGAGACGTGCTCAGCCGACGATGATGTGCTTCTGACAACGTTGGGAGGCCAATGTATCCGCTTCCGGGTGCAAGATGTCCGTGTGTTTACCGGCAGAAACTCGGTGGGGGTTCGCGGTATCAATTTGGCAAATGGCGACACAACAATTTCCATGTCAATTTTACACCATTTTGAAGCCGATCCTGCTGAGCGTACTGCCTACATCAAGATGAGCCGAGCGTTGCGAGGTTTGGAAGATGATGCATCCGCAACTGATGTTGCAGATGAAGA
The DNA here is from genome assembly GCA_045107035.1 of Hyphomicrobiales bacterium. Lineage (GTDB taxonomy): Bacteria > Pseudomonadota > Alphaproteobacteria > Rhizobiales. Next base: position 25,364 of record JBGCFS010000067.1, on the reverse strand, counting down.
CTCTGAGGCAACTTCAGTGGAAGGTGATATTACAGAAGACCGGTTTGCAGAAATGGCCGAAGCTGAGCAAGTTATCCTTGCCATTTCGGAAAACGGTTACGGGAAACGTAGTTCGTCATTTGAATATCGTGTTTCTGGTCGCGGCGGTAAGGGTATCGCAGCCATGAACATGTCTGATCGAAATGGCGCGCTTGCAGCGTCCTTCCGTGTTGATGAGGGCGATGAAATTATGCTGGTGACCAATGGTGGTCAGCTCATCAGGTGTCCGATCGAAGGCATTAGACTAGCAGGGCGTTCCACCCAGGGCGTGACAGTCTTCAATACATCCAAGGACGAAATTGTTGTTTCAGTAGAGCGTATTAGCGAAATTGAAGGTGATGACGAAGTCGAGTTGGATGAAAACGGTGCGCCAATTTCTGATGCTACTGCTACAGAAGAATCCGCACCTGATGCCACAGATGTAGAAGGACCGTCGGACACTTAGGCGTCCGACGCCTTCAAAGAGCGGTAACTTTCTAAGTGCGATTTAACACGATTGTACATTGCTGTTGAGGACGCAGTAACTGCGACGAGGCTTTTTCGTGATTTGGTGCCTTGTTCGGAATTCTCCTGACAACCCATTGTCGAATGAGCGCTTCTTGAAGTAGGTTCGAGCGATATCGAAATGGGCAATTTGTGCCTCGTTACATTCCAGCTGAAAATTATATGGCCACAACAGAAGCCCATGATTTAATTCTACAGCCACGCAAGGCTAAGCGGTTGGTCGGTGCTGAAGATCTTCAGCGTGCGTTTCTGGAAGCTCTGAGTCAGAAAAAATTACATCATGCATGGCTTATCGGTGGGCCAGAAAGTTGTGGCAAAGCAACCTTTGCGTATCAAGCCGCCAAGTTTTTATTGTCTCACCAAGACAATGCCCCAATTGCAGCTATGGGCTTGACCAGTTTTCAATTGCTAGACAATTGCGCTGCATCAGCAAAGGTTTCTGCAGGTTCTCACTCTGACTTACTGCTCTTTTCACGTCGTTGGGACCAAGAAAATAAACGTATGACCGCCGGTATTCCGGTGGTTGATGTACGCCGCCTAATCCACTTTTTTGGGTCTACTGCGGGTGAGGGTGGCTGGCGCGTTGTTATTGTCGACAAGGTTGATGACATGGCGCCGTCTGCAGCGAACGCCCTTTTAAAGTCACTTGAAGAGCCGCCGTCCAAGTGCATGTTTTTCATATTGTCTGATCATCCACAACGATTGTTACCAACCATTCGTTCGAGGTGCCGTAAGGCGCATATGAAAGCGTTGAACCCCGCGCAAACGTCAGAGGTATTGAGTGAAACCCTGGATGGTTTTGATAAATCTGCATTTGATGGAATTGCGGACCTCGCTGCCGGACGGGTCCAGTATGCGATGGAGCTATTGCAACAAGACCATGTCGATTTGCGGCACGACATGCAGGCACGACTCGAGGAGACGCCTAATGATGTGCGCAATTTACATGCGCTCGCCGATGCGTTGGTTTTGCGCGGCCGTGATGCATTGTTTGATGAGTTTTTAGAGCGCATGCGGCTGTTTGTTCACAAACGTGCACTTGCTGCATCATCTCAGGGGCGCGACAATCCCTGGATCGAGGTTTGGGATGAGTTGGGTCTGCAACAAGTACAGACAGATACCTATAATTTGGACAAGAAACAGTTGATCCTGAACCTGTTTGCGCTACTAAACAAAGCTAAGAGTGCAGAGGTTCATCTGCCTACGTAAATCAGGTTATTCATGAGTAAAGATACATTCTACATCACCACGGCGATATCCTATCCAAATGGTGCTCCCCATATTGGCCACGCATACGAGCTGATAGCGACTGACGCTATGGCGCGATTTAAGCGTTTGGATGGGTTCGATACGTTTTTTCTGACGGGTGTTGATGAGCACGGGTTGAAAATGTTGAAAACAGCGCGTGATCTTGGAATAACAACGCAGGAACTTGCTGATAGAAATACGGCCCGTTTTCAGGAGATGGCATCAGTTCTAAACGCGTCGAATGATGACTATATTCGCACAACGCAACCGCGTCATCATGAAGCCAGTGTCGAAATCTGGAACCGTATGGCAGCCGCTGGCGATATATATAAAAATACTTACTCAGGTTGGTATTCAATTCGCGATGAAGCCTATTACGGCGAAGATGAAGTCACGACCAATGATGATGGTATCAAGGTTGGCGGGCAGGGGACACCTGTCGAATGGGTCGAAGAAGACAGCTATTTCTTTAAACTGTCAGCGTATCAAGATCGGCTTTTGGCTCACTTTGAGGCCCATCCGGAGTTCATTGGACCTGCAGAACGCAGAAACGAAATTATCAGCTTTGTAAAATCTGGATTGCGTGATCTTTCGATATCCCGAACAACATTCGATTGGGGCGTGAAAGTTCCAAACGATCCAGAACACGTTATGTATGTTTGGGTTGATGCGTTGACCAATTACATAACCGCTACCGGTTTCCCAGATGAAAATGCTGACAAAGCCAGGTTTTGGCCCGCTGATGTCCATGTAATTGGCAAGGACATTATCCGTTTTCATGCCGTATATTGGCCGGCATTTTTGATGTCAGCCGGCTTGCCGCTTCCCAAGCGTGTTTATGCGCATGGTTTCTTGTTTAACCGCGGCGAGAAAATGTCTAAATCCGTTGGCAATGTTGTTGATCCATTTTCGTTAGTTGAGACATATGGCATTGATGCACTTCGGTATTTTCTATTGCGTGAAGTTCCGTTCGGGCGCGATGGAAGCTATAGTCACGAGGCGATTGTTGCCCGTATGAATGCCGATTTGGCGAATGATTTAGGCAATCTTGCACAACGATCGCTTTCGATGGTTTTTAAAAATCTTGATGGCGTTCTGAATGAACCTGCGAATTTGAGTGAGGCTGACACTGCTATATTGGCACAGGTGAGGGCGCTTCTCCCTACTTGCCGAGAGGCAATGGATATTCAGGCTCCACATAGTGCACTTAATGCTATTTGGAGCGTTGTGAGCGAAGCAAATCGCTACTTTGCAGCACAGGAACCTTGGGCGCTTAAGAAGACAGATCCGGAACGTATGGCTGCCGTGCTTTTTGTTACGGCAGAAATTATTCGCCGTGTCGCAATTCTGGTTCAGCCATTTATGCCTGCGTCTGCTGAAAAGCTCTTGGGTGCGCTCTCAGTGCCATCAGATGCGCGTGGATTTGATCAGCTTGACCCATCATTCACATTGGCAAGTGGTACAACAATAGAAAAACCTGAAGGCGTTTTCCCGAGATTTATAGATGAGGCCGCCGAAGCCTGATGTTGATCGATAGCCATTGCCATTTGGATTTTCCAGATTTCGCTGACCAGTTAGATGATGTTGTTGGGCGGGCGCGTGCCGTGGGAGTTCGGCGCATGATCACAATTTGCACGCGCGTTGAAAAATTCGAGCAAGTTCGATCGGTGGCGGAGCGGTTTGATGATGTGTTTTGTTCCGTTGGAACACATCCGCACAACGCCGATGAAGAATTGCATGTAACTGTTGATCGATTAATAGAGCTTGCTGCTCATCCAAAGGTGGTGGCGCTAGGCGAGGCGGGTTTGGATTATCACTACGATAAAAGCTCGCGTGAAGCCCAAATGCAAGGGTTTAAAACGCATATTGAAGCTGCGCGAATAACAGGATTGCCGCTGGTTATTCATGCCAGAGCCGCAGATGATGACATGATTGACGTGCTTGTCAGCGAAACCAAAAAAGGTGCATTCCCGGCTGTTTTGCACTGCTTTTCATCCGGTGCAAAGCTTGCTGAAGTTGGTGTTGATCTTGGTCTTTATGTATCGTTTTCCGGTATCGCCACATTTAAAAATGCGCAAGATATTCGTGATGTAGCAAAGTTTGTACCAAAGGACCGTTTGTTGGTTGAAACCGATGCGCCTTACTTGGCACCAGTTCCACATCGTGGGCGCACAAATGAACCATCTTTCGTTGCGGATACTGCGCGTTCATTGGCTGAAACTCTTGATGTTGATTTGGATGGATTGATCGCCCAAACTGGCGGTAACGTATTCAATCTATTCAAGAAATTGCCGCGACCACAATGAGTATTCGTTTCACCATCCTTGGGTGCGGCTCTTCACCGGGTGTTCCAAGAATTGGTGGCGACTGGGGAGCTTGCGATCCGAAAAACCCTAAGAATAGACGTAAACGATGCTGCTTGCTGGTTGAAAAAAATGGCGAACACGGTACGACGCGCATTGTCATTGATACGGGGCCAGACTTTCGCGAACAATGCCTGTCTTCAGACTTGAGTTGGGCTGATGCAATTCTTTATACGCATTCACACGCCGATCATGTCCACGGTATTGATGATCTAAGAGCGTTTGTGATCAACAGACGGAAGCGGGTTCAGATTTACGCGAATGGGTCTACGCTAAAGCGCCTTCATGAAGGATTTGGATATTGCTTTGAAACGCCAGCTGGATCTTCGTATCCACCGATTTTGGAAGCGAATGAAATCAGCCATGGAAATTTGATTTCAATTGATGGTCCTGGTGGCCCGATTGAAATTTTGCCTTTCGATCAGATACACGGCGATATTACGTCTTTGGGCTTTCGTATCAGCACACTCGCATACTCATCTGATATCAGCGCGCTGCCTGACAGCTCAAGAGAACTGCTTGGCGGACTATCGCACTGGATTGTCGACGCATTGCGCTATCGGCCACACCCGAGCCATTTTTCACTCTCTGAAGCGGTTGAAGAGATCAACTACGTGAAACCTGAAACGGCGTTGCTCACACATATGCACATCGATCTCGATTTCGAGACCGTTAGCGAAGAGACGCCGGACAATATTCATCCCGCATATGACGGAATGGTTATAGATATAAAAGTTCCATAATATATATTATGCGAATAGCATTGATATAGAATATGAAACGGTTGTTTTTGTAAATCGTATTGCCCTGCTTTAAATGTTTTGAATCTTGGTGAAGGAATGGACTGCTATGGAGCCGTCAAAAGATATATCGCGGTTGTTGGAGATTATGGCGCGGCTGCGGGATCCGGAAACTGGTTGTCCTTGGGACGTTGAGCAAGATTTTGCTTCGATCGTGCCATACACCATCGAGGAAGCATACGAAGTCGCTGACGCTGTTGAGCGAAACGATATGATTGATTTGAAGGACGAGCTTGGGGATTTGCTGCTGCAGCCGGTTTATCACGCTCAAATGGCGGCAGAAGCCGGTCACTTTGAATTTGATGATGTCGTACTGGCAGTTACCAAGAAGCTCATACGACGTCATCCGCATGTCTTTGGTGATGAGCATGCTCGCAAAGCCACATCTGCTAAGAGTGCTTGGGAGCGCATCAAATCCGAGGAAAAAATTGAAAAGGCGGAGGAACGACGTTCAAAAGGATTGCCAGCCCCGCAGGTCGGAATATTGAGCGATGTGCCGGGTGCCCTGCCCGCATTAACGCGCGCGGAAAAATTACAGACAAAGGCCGCCAAAGTCGGGTTTGATTGGCCAGATACAGTTCCAGTCATCGAGAAAGTTGAAGAAGAATGGCAAGAGCTGAATGAAGAAATAGAGAAATCAAATGGTACCGCGTCTGCTGGCGTTACTGAGGAATTTGGCGATTTTCTTTTTTCAGTTGTCAATTTGGGGCGTCATCTGGGAATAGACCCTGAAGATGCTTTGCGGCGTACAAACGCCAAGTTTGTGCGGCGATTTGGGCACATTGAATCTGCATTAGCTAAAGAGAATATTGAGCCGGGGAATGCGTCTTTGGAAAGAATGGAAGAAATCTGGCAAGATGCAAAAACCGTAACTGGTTGAAAATTTGATTATTTTTTACCGGAAACAATGACGTAATTTCGAGAGGAATTTCGTAGGTCTCAAACTGGGAAATAGGCTCAAATTTAGAGCCCGAAATATAATGATTTTATTCTGCTTTACCCCTTTCTTTTGCAATTATAATTTCTACCATAAAAGTAGGTTATGTTCATTTTCGCGCTTAGGATGAATAGATGGTAAAGATTTGTTAGCTATACTGGTTGAAGCGAGTTTAAGGAATAATATGGCATTAATCCTCGCCTGAGGGGATTGAATGAAAAAACAGTACACACAATTAGTAGCCATTATTTTGGTTTGCATGGTGGGGTTCTTTGCCGCCGTTAAAACCAGTGTGGATCATGCTGTGGAATTGCTTCTTGTAGAAGAGGTGAATGATACCGGTATGGATTGGGCTCACTTAATCGACGTCCGCATCAACTCTCTTCTTACAAAATCGAATTCTACAAAATCCAATGTTGAAAATTCTGATGAATTGCTTGGTATAGAGGAAATCAAACAGCTTGCAGAGATTTCACAGGGAGTCTTTGAAGTCGGGAACATTTATCAAATCGATTTTATAAATGCGATGTGCCACTGCGAAGTATCATTTTCGCGCTCTGATTTTGATCTAACGAAATCAACAGGCGGTCACGATCATCATGCTCATAATCACGAGTCTACAGAAGAGCCAACTGAAGGTCTACGCAGCACAATACAAGAGCATGCAGGTCATCAGAGCTTAAGTGCTAGTTCTCCAGGGACTGACAGGAAATCTATAGACAAAGAGATCCTAAGCCACGTCTTGGGTGGAACTGATTCACACAACTTTGTTCGAGATATCTCATTGGGAGCACTCACACAAAGTGAAACCGTAATTCGTGAGATCATTCAATCTGGGCAACATCGCATAATCTTCAAAAATGAAATTGTTGATGGACACAAATCTGTTGTCGGCCAGGTATTTCACCCAGTTTCTTGGGGTGGAGAAGTCCGATACGTTTTGCGTGTTCTAGTGGATATGACACATATATCTGCTTCATATTCCAGAGTGTTAAACTTGGGTGTATTTGCAGTTTTATTGCTACTTTTCTTATCTTTCGTTTTTCCGGCATTTAAATACGTAAGGACTGCTCGTTCCCATCGTCTCTTGGATACAAAAGCGCATTTTTTGGCAAACCATGATGTTTTGACAGGAATTTCAAACCGTAATGCATTTCAGGATCAGGCGCCAAGGCGAATAGATTTATGCCGTTGTGCGGAGCACGAGGGTGTCCTCCTAATTGTCGACATTAATAATTTCAAAGAAATAAATGATTTCTATGGTCATCAGGTTGGCGATGAAGTGTTGCAGAAAGTCGCGGCTTTGCTCCAAGGTTTAGTATCTAAGGATTGCATTGTTGCCCGTTTGGGTGGTGACGAGTTTGGAGTTTTATCTTGTGAGACACATCTTAGAAACTATACCAAAGCTGGTGATATTGAACTGCCGACTTCCGTTGAAGTCGACATTGCAGATCGTTTTGAGAAACTGAAAATTTCGTTCAGCATTGGCTTTGCTCGCTACCCAATACACGGAGCGAATTTGCCCGAGCTGATGTGCAATGCTGATCTAGCGCTCTATGCTGCAAAGAAGGATGGCAAGGCTGGCGCTCGAGAATATGACCCAAGCATGAGCCAAATTTTCAAAGACCGCGTGAACTTGTTCAGGGATTTTCGAAACGGCCTATTAGCCTCAGAGATCGAGCCTTATTACCAACCGCTTGTGCACGCGGTAACGGGTAAGGTTGAAGGACTTGAAGCGCTTGCTCGCTGGAACCATCCGGAAAGAGGCGTATTGAGCGCCGGAGAGTTTGCTGATGTTTTGGAAGACAGAGAAATTTGCGGCCTTGTCGGACGCGAAATGTTATCCAAAATCATGGTAGATATGGGGCGTTGGAAAGCTTCAGGTATCGAATTTGGCAGTGTTGGGCTAAATGTAGATTCCGCTGACCTGCTGCGCCCAGGGTTCATTTTGGATGTGATTTCAAATCTTGCCAAGTATGATTTGGTGCCGAGTAATCTTGCGATCGAAGTGACTGAAAATATTGTATTTGGATCAAATTACAATGTGTTGTTGGAGAAGTTGCGCGAATTTCGTGAATTGGGTTGTCATGTTGCATTGGATGACTTTGGGACAGGATTTTCGTCAATCACGCACCTAAAAGAGTTGCCCTATACGGCAATTAAAATCGATAAATCCTTCATTCGCAACATTGTGAGCGACAATATGGATCGGTCCATTGTGGAGGCGCTTGTTTATCTGAGTGAGTCAATTGGATACCAGGTGGTGGCTGAAGGGGTGGAGACTCAGGAACAGCTGGAAATGTTGACGAAACAGGGGTGTCACCTGTTGCAAGGTTACTACTTCTCTGAGCCATTGCCAGCAAAGCAAGTGCCGGGAATTATTACGCAATTGAATGACACAGGCATCTTTCACGAGGTTCCTTTTGCAAATATCGCATGAAGCGAATAATTGACTAGTTAGCCTTGCCCCAATTTTTGAAAGCAACTCTCTTAATGCCTTCAAACGGTGTGCCTGGAGCTTATCAAAGGCCGTCCAACCCATGTTTGCGTCCATCCTTCTTAGGAAGACATGTCTCGCGTTATGTGGGCATCTTGTCGTGCACAGGCAATGCAGTATCTAATGGGGTAGATGGAATAGCGCTGTCTTTGAATAGATTTGCACCTGGTTTTACAATTTCTAACTGATTTGCGGTGCCCGCTCGAATTCCCAAAATTCCTTCTCTTGCCGAATTCCGCGTGAACATTTGAGATCCACATTTGGGACAAAACAGTTTTTGCATTTCTGAACCACGATCTGATGTGTGTTCGAAAACACTGGTGTCACCACTGATCGCCACACTATCTTCTGCAACAAACATCAAGGTGCCATAGGCAGAACCTGTGACCTTTCTGCAGTCGCTACAATGACAGTTCATCATCAATTTGATATCTGCATTGCCACTGTATGAAACTGCGCCACAAAGGCATGCGCCACTTAGCTGTGTCATTTTTAAACCCTGATAAATATGCTCTTGTTGTAGATTTATTTTTGTCGCCACTGCGGCAGACCAAACTTGCCGCGGCAAGTTTTAACGAGTCCTTCGATTTTGTACTGAGCGATAACTTTGGCTTCCCAACTGTCCTTTTTCGCGGCGACTTTTTGAAAGGCCCAATCGGATCTCTCGATGCTGGCACAAGCTGATTGAGAGACGCCGGCATCTGCCACACTAACAGCGAGTAATGTCATGGAAGCGGAAGTGCGACCCATGTAGAAGTACAACCACTTCGTGTCTTCTTCGCCATAGGCATTGCTGCCGATAGCCTTACCTAATGCATTATAGACGGCGTTGCAGAGCCTATAATCCGCTTCGACAGTGTCGGCGGTACTGGCCTTTTGCTTCTCTGCACATTGCAACCACAGGCCTTGCGCTTGCTCATAGACGGAAATCTCGGCTGTATCAGTACCTTCTGCTGGGTCTTGAGCCGGTTCGCTTTGAGCAAATGAATAGCCGAATGGAGTTGAGCCCAGGAGAGTCAGTAACACTAAAGCTCTTAGTTCTTTCAACGTTTTAGATTTCAGCATTTGGTACTCAATTTTTGATTTACTACGCTGCAGCACTTGGTTTTCCAGGTTTCCCGTTGGTAACAAATGTTCCAAAACGATTTCTGAATTCAGGTCCTACTTTTGGATCAACTCTTACAGAGAGCTCTACCGATCCATCTGTTTCGTCTTCGATCCGTTGTAGAACTTCTGTATTTTCATAAAACCAGTATAAATTTGCCAATTCACTCATGGGCAAGTGTATCGAATGAACTGAGCGCTTTTCGGAACTCCGCTTTTCGATAAACGCGATTAACTCAACCACACCCTCCCCGCTATTTGCAGATACAGGAATTGAGAGTTGGCTGTTCTTTTCCGCCGAAACGCCGGTTCTACGTGGATCATCTGGCGTCAGAAGATCAATTTTGTTCCAGACCTCGATAACGTGACCGTCGTCGTCCGGGTCCACTTTTAGATCGCGTAAAATGCTTCGGACATCTTTTGCCTGTGCTTCTGTGTCCTCATGCGCGATGTCACGAACATGGATGACGATGTCAGCCTCAATGACCTCTTCAAGGGTTGCACGAAATGCAGCTACGAGATCGTGTGGAAGATCCGACACAAATCCAACAGTATCTGAAAGGATGATCGTGTCTCCATGAGGAAGATCGACAGTCCGCAGCGTTGGGTCCAGAGTCGCAAACAAAAGATCTTGAGCGAACACGTCAGCATTTGTTATCTTGTTGAAAAGTGTCGACTTTCCAGCATTTGTATAGCCGACCAATGCGACAATTGGATGTGGTTTTCGTTGTCTGTTTTTTCGGTGCAGGTCACGTGTTTTGCGAACTTCGGCGAGAGACGTTTCAAGGCTTTTGATACGCTGTTGCAGCATGCGCCGATCAGACTCAATTTGAGTTTCACCGGGACCACCCATAAAGCCGCCACCGCCACGTTGTCGTTCAAGGTGGGTCCAGCTGCGCACAAGACGACCCTTTTGATAATTCAAATGGGCGAGCTCTACCTGCAATATACCTTCTTTGGTCTGCGCACGTTCACCAAAAATTTCTAAAATGATGCCAGTCCTATCAAGAACTTTGATTTGAAGCGCTTGTTCCAAATTTCGCTGCTGTATTGGTGTGAGGGCATGATCAACCACCAACAATTCGATGTCTTTGCTGCGTATCACAGCGCTTATTTCATCAAGAGTGCCCTGCCCGATCAACGTTGCTGGTCTGTACTTTCGCAATTGAAAGTGATTTGAGAAAACGACCTCAAGATCGCTAATCGCATTTGCCAAGCCAACGGCTTCTTCTAGACGAGAGTCACCTGTTCGAGGGTTCTCTTTTTGGCTTTCGTTTGCGATGTGTTTGGTAAGAATAGGAACGACAACAGCGCATTTCGTGGTCTGGCGCTCAGTGGTATATAAGCCGGACTGTTCCTTACGTGATTTTTCTTTGAAATCACCCAACCTTATTCATCCTCACTTTCAGGTTCAAATAGCTGTATTGGCTGCGCAGGCATGATTGTAGAAATTGCATGCTTGTAAACCAGTTGCGAATGTCCATCGCGCCGTAGCAACAGGCAGAAATTGTCGAACCAAGTCACAATACCTTGCAGCTTTACGCCGTTCACGAGGAAAATGGTGAGTGTGGTCTTATTCTTGCGGACGTTGTTCAGAAAAGCGTCTTGGAGGTTTTGTGTTCTTTCGGCCATCATTTATCCCTGTGGTCTGGTGGCTCAGTTATCTATTTTGCGATTTCAACTTGGGTGTGGAATAGTTTTCTCAAATTTGTAGCAACACTTCCAGGAGCTGCATTTCCAACTGCCGCTCCATCTATATGCACAACGGGCATAACAAGCGTCGTAGCGGCCGTTATGAATGCTTCTTTTGCTTGTTGCGCCTCTTCAATTGTGAATGCTCTTTCTTCGAACTGTAAATTTTGGCGCTCTACCAGTTCCAGCACTGCTGTTCTGGTGATGCCGCGCAGAATACCACTGTCTGCAGATCTGGTGACGATTACACCCTCCTTCGTCACAATCCAGGCATTGGTAGACGAACCTTCGGTTACAAATCCTTTCTCGTCAACAAACCAAGCTTCAAATGAACCTTGTTCTTTCGCTGCTTGCTTTGCCATTACATTGGGCAGAAGTGAGACACTCTTAATGTCGACGCGTTCCCAACGATTGTCTGGGACACTTATGACACTTACACCAGTTTCCGCGAGTGCATCAGATTTAGCGGTCGAAGAATTGCGTGCGGTGACAACAACTGCAGGCGGCGTGTCATCGGTCGGAAAATAGTGGTTTCTGGGAGCAACGCCTCGCGTCACCTGAATGTAAACCAGCCCATTTTTCACCCGGTTTCGTGAAACCACTTCGCGCAAAATCACGCCCATTGGTTTTCTGTCCATTGGGATGGCAATCTTAAGTTCTGTAAGTGAGCGTTCCAATCGCTCCATGTGCCTTGTTTCGTCAATCAGGCGACCATCTAAAATCTCACAGACCTCGTACACGCCGTCAGAAAATTGGTATCCCCTATCTTCAATATGAACAGCTGCATTGCTGTGAGGGACATATTGTCCATTAACGTATGCAATTCGTGACATAAAAGGCCTTTAGCGAGTGTTCCAATAGGTCATATTAAATAGTCCAAAAAACACAAGGACTTCAATTCTTCCAAGTAGCATCGTGACACCCAGAGCGGATTTCGACAAGAGCGCCATTTCGCTAAATTCTGGCCAAAGACCTAAATCATTCCAATTCGGATCATACGCACTTCCAACGCTGGAAAATGCAGAAAGAGCCGCGATGATTGATGCCTCGAATGGGACGCCATCTAATGATAAAATTGATGCACATGCCCAAATCGTCAAGACGGCTACAATCAGCAAACTCCATATGGCTTTGAGGACGCCAAGTTCTGCGAGACTTCCACCAAAACGCTCAGACTGGATACTATGTGGGAACACAAGGCGATTTAATTCATGAAAAGACTGGGTCAGCATTCCACCGAGTCGATAGAATTTCAATCCTCCTGCGGTCGAGAATGCACCGCCGCCAACTAGGATGATGCAACCAACAAAAATTGGAGGAATCTTGCCAATATCTCCAGCTGTCCACTCATAGCCGGTAGTGGAGATCAGCGATGCTGCTAGAAAAATGCCTCTTAAAATTTCATGTGTGAAGTCTTCACCAGAAGTGAATAGACCAGCAGAACCTGAAAGTCCGATGCTTAGAAGTACCGCGAGCACGACTACAGCACCTAAAATGAAATAACTTTCGCGATGCTCACGAAGCAATTGACCCCTTCTGGTTATGATCATCCGGTGCCAAAGAATGCTTGTCGCCCCAATTATCATGAAGACTACAAGAATTGGAAATGCCATCGGGCTGCCAAGAGATAAGACGCCTCCGTCGATCGACATAAAGCCGCCGGTCGAGAGCGCGCCTGACGCCATGCTGAAGCTATCGAAAAGCGGCATGCCAGCAATGAACAACAGAAAAGCACAGAGAAAAGTCAGACCAATATAAGTTGAGCCGATTTGAACGCAGGTTTTCAAAATGCGCCCGCCACCACCAATACCAACTCTTTCAAGCAACGCAATTTGGCGTTTTGGAAGGCCTCCTACTCCCGTAGGCGCCAGCACTATGACCATAGAAAGCAATGTTAGAAAACCACCCAACCACTGTAACTGAACTCGCCAGAACAAGATGGAGCGCGGCAGATTATTAATCTCTAAAAAGGTGGTTGCGTTGTTCGTTGTGATTGCTGAAACCGTCTCAAAGAGGGCAACATTCGTTGGCATGCCGAGGCTTAAGCCAAGCGGTAATGCGCCGCTGAATAGCAACAAAATCCAGGCCAACAACAAAAGCCCGAAGGTCTCAATCCGTTTTAGCCCGCGTTCTTTGCCGCGCAGTGATATGAAAATGGCAGATGCGAAAAAGGCATAAGCCGCAGCCGTTGAGCCGAAAATCAAAACAGCCTGAGTTTCTTCAAGATATACCGCAATAAGAAACGGTATTATGAGCGCTGTTGCTACGCTGCCCAATATGGCTGCTAGCACGATTAGGCCTGCTGCCATCTGGTAATACCTGTCTAAAAGAAGTCGAGGCTGACGCGGAACATTTGTTCTACTTTTCGAACGTAATCGGCCAAAGCAAAAATTACGACCCGGTCATGTGCGCGAATTTTTGTGTCGCCATCTGGCCGCGTATATTTTCCGTCATGTATGACGGCGCCTATTCGAATGCCTTCCGGCAGATCTAAATCTCTCAAAGATTTCCCGACCAAAGGCGAGGTTTCAAGCGCTTCGGCTTCAATAACTTCTGCTTTGCCGTCTTGAACTGGGTATACGCCCCTCACCCGACCTCTTCGAACATGTTGAAGAATTTTCGATAGCGTGACAACTCGCGGGTTGATGTGAGCATCAATACCAAGAGACTGCGTAAATGTTGGATAGCTGGTGTTGTTCAACAGGCTCAATGTGCGCCGGCAACCCATGCGTTTAGCCATAACACTGGCTAGTACATTGACCTCATCATTGTTAGTCAATGTTACCATTGTGTCGACATCTTGGATTTCCGCTTCGCGCAAGATTTCCTGGTCCAAAGCATCGCCATGTAGAACAACGGCACGTTTCAGATCATCAGCAATTGCTATCGCCCGATCACGAGATCGCTCAATGATTTTAATTTTGGATTTGGAGTGCCGGGCTTCCAGGTTTTTGGCCACATAAAGTCCAATATTGCCGCCACCCGCCAGAACTATTCGAGCAGCTTCCTGTTCCTCATGCCCAAAGATGGAGAGCGTTCTCTTTACGCGTTTGGTCTGCGTCACAACGTAGACTTGGTCACCTTGCAGCATGGAATCGCTCGAGCGTGGAACAAATAAGGTGCCGTTTCTGTTGATGCCAACCACAACGGCACTAAGATCCGGAAAGAGTTCACTGAGTTGTCTCAAAGGCGTGTCGATAACGGGGCAGTCTTCCTCACAAATAATGCCGAGTGTTGTCACTTCCTTGTTGGCAAATTCAACCGTATCAAACGCACCCGGCAATGCGAGGCGACGCAAAACCATTTCACCTACTTCGATTTCTGGCGAAATGATCACGTCAATCGGCATGTGGTCGCGTGAAAACAGGTCTGAATAATATGACTTGAGGTAGCTTTGTGCGCGAATCCTTGCCACCTTTGTTGGAACATTGAAAAGAGAATGCGCAACTTGGCAAGCGACCATGTTTACCTCGTCATACAAGGTAACAGCGATAATCATATCCGCTTCGTCAACGCCGGCCTGTGCAAGAACATCTGGGTGCGCTCCATGGCCTACAATGCCACGAACGTCCAGATGATCCCGTACGGCTTGGATCAGCCGAGGTGAGTTGTCGATTACAGAGACATCATTCTGCTCTGAAGACAGACGTTCTGCTATGCCATAGCCAACTTGGCCCGCACCGCAAATGACAACTTTCATACCTGATTGGCCTTAGATTATGTGTCTGTCGATTTAGGCTTATTCATACAGCCATCTTACAACTAATCCAATAGCCAGGCGCACTGCTAACCAATGCTGAGTGATTTTAGTTTTCTGTGCAGTGCAGAACGTTCCATTCCGACGAATTCTGATGTCTTGGAAATGTTGCCACCAAACCGGGCAATCTGGGCAGTAAGATATTCCCTTTCGAAGATTTCTCTTGCCTCTCTCAATGGCATCGACATCAAATGTTCACCTTCTTGTCCACCGGTTGAAGTTGAAGGAAGAAGCTCTCCAATCTCTTTGGGAAGCAGGTCGGCTGAAAGTGTCGCGCCTTCATCTTCACGTGTCAGAATTAATAGGCGCTCCAGATTGTTGCGCAATTGGCGAATGTTACCAGGCCATGGATGTGCTTGCAGTACAGCTAACGCATCACTTTCAAGCACCCTCGGCGGAATCCCCACTGAAGCAGCTATTTGCCCGATAAAATGTTCTACCAGCATTGGAATATCTTCTCGTCGCTCTGAAAGCGATGGAACTTTCAGTGGGACAACAGCAAGGCGGTGGTAGAGATCTTCGCGGAAACTTCCTGCTGCAATGTCCTCTTCCAAATTGCGTGCAGTTGAAGAGAAAATTCGGACGTCAACACTGACCTTTTTGGAGCCGCCAACCCGCTGAAAACTTTGCTCAACCAAGACCCGCAAAATTTTATTTTGGGTTTCCCGAGGCATTTCAGCCACTTCGTCAAGATACAGTGTTCCGCCATGGGCTTCTTCAAGCGCGCCTACAGTTCTCCCGCCGCCATTTTCGGACTCGGTACCGAAAAGCGCAATCTCGGTCATTTCTGGCGTTAGCGTTGCAGCGTTCAGTGAGATAAATGGGCCTTCGCTACGCGCAGAGTTCTTATGCAGTGTGCGGGCAACGAGTTCCTTGCCACAACCAGAAGCACCAAGAATCATGACTCTGCTGTTGGTTGGCGCAATTTTTTCAATTGATCCAATCAATTGCATCATGGCTGGCGAAGTACCAATAAGTTCGGCAGCATCGACACTTTTTTCGCGAAGCTCGATGACTTCCTTTTTGAGTTTTACATTTTCCAGCGCGCGTTCTGCGATCAAGACCAGCCGATCTGCTTTGAACGGCTTTTCAATATAGTCATAAGCACCGCGTTTGATAGCAGATACTGCTGTTTCAATGTTGCCATGACCTGAAATAACAACCACCGCCAATTCAGGATGTTGCTGCTTGATGACATCAAGCAAGGCAAGCCCATCTAGGCGGCTTCCCTGCAACCAAATATCAAGAAAGACCAGACTGGGACGACGATCACCGATAGCAGCAAGCGCGCTATCGCTGTCATGCGCAGTGCGAACCTCATAGCCTTCATCATCAAGAATACCTGCTACCAGTTCTCGAATATCTGCCTCATCGTCAACGATCAGAATATCTGAAGCCATTATTTTTCTTCTTTTTCTTGCGTGTCTAATTCAGCGGCTGTGACCGGTAGTACCAACCGAACCATTGCGCCAACCGGTTCTTGGT
Source organism: Hyphomicrobiales bacterium (assembly GCA_045107035.1). Classification (GTDB taxonomy): domain Bacteria; phylum Pseudomonadota; class Alphaproteobacteria; order Rhizobiales. The sequence continues at coordinate 8,938 of JBGCFS010000067.1, read as the reverse complement.
CAGTTTCTGCGGGTGCATCTAAGAGTTCTATCGAACCACCATGCTCTTCAAAAATCTTCCTAACTATGGCGAGACCAAGGCCGGTGCCCTTTTCTCGTGTGGTCATGTAAGGTTCCAGCAGTTTGCTGCGATTTTCTTTAGGCAGGCCGATGCCGTTGTCGATCACCGCGATATGGAATTTATCGTCAATTTGGGAGGCATTTACCAGAATCGCTCCATCCCGCTTGGCATCTTCCGGGATGGCCGCAATGCCCTCAGTTGCATTCTTCACAATGTTAGTGAGAGCTTGCGAAAGTAATCTGTGATCAAATTTTCCAATCAAAGGTTCTTCTGGAAGATTCATTTTAAAAGATATTTCTGGGTGGGTAACTTCTTGCAAAAATACCGCTTCTTTAATGGCATCTGAGAGATTTCTCTCGGCCATGACTGGTTGCGGCATTCTGGCGAATGAGGAGAATTCATCAACCATGCGACCGATATCACCAACCTGACGAATAATCGTATCTGTGCACTGATTAAAGACTTCCTTGTCGGTCTCTAATTTTCGGCCATAACGTCGCTGCAGCCGTTCAGCAGATAGCTGAATTGGAGTCAGAGGGTTTTTGATTTCATGGGCAATACGTCGCGCTACATCAGCCCATGCCGAGCGTCTTTGAGCAGCAATCAAATCAGTAATTTCATCTAATGTGATGACAAAACGATGTTCCGCATCATCTGATTGTTCCATTGTGATACGCACATTAAGTGTGCGCTCATCGCCCTTGCGTTTTAAGCTGATTTGGTCCTGGTGCAGCGGGCGTTGATTGGACACAGCCGCGGCGACCGTCCCGCGTAATTCGGGTATAGCTTGCGCAACATTTTCCAATAGAAGTTTGCTGCGGTCCATTTCAAGAATCCGAAGCGCAGAACGATTGACCAAGCTTATCGTTCCATCAGGTTCAATGCCGATAACACCTGCGGTAACGCCTGCTAGAACCGCCTCGTTGAAGCGCCTACGTTCGTCAACCTGATCCTTTGCCAGTATCAAGTCATCACGCTGGTTTTGTAGCTGTTGCGTCATTGTGTTGAAAGTTTGAGAGAGAGTGCCAAGATCCCCCTCCTGTTTGCTCCAGGGGACACGGATGCTGAGGTCGCCAGTAGAAATTTCATTTGCAGCTGTCATCAACCGTCGAATTGGTGAGACCAATCTATTTGCAAAATTGATTCCAAGCCAAATAGCAGAAAGCAAAACAATGAGCGCGATACCAATGTACAGCAAGCCAAAGGCAATCTGAACGCCAAACCGAGTTTGCTCTAGTTGTTGATATTCTGCTGCTCGCTCATTAACGAGCAGCACATACTCCAGCACTTCCGGATTCAGTGCGCGCACCAAATACAAATACGTGTTTGTATCGTATGAACCGAGTTTCATCGCCGCGCCAGCAATGTTTGACAAGCCTCTGTTTTGAAGTGCAACTTCATCTTCTCCCAGACCAGCAAGTGCTGCCGGACTGGGTATTGGAAGTTTGTCAGTTTCTGGACCAGGGCTGCGTGCAATCACCTTGGCATTTTCGTCCAAAAGCAAAATCGCTGTTAGCCGCCGCAGCCGTGCTTGCGTTGATAGGTAGGTTCTTACGCGTGACTGGTCGAAAGCGAGATTTGTACCTGCCCTGTTGAAATCAGCAGCGATGGAAATAACATCGTTAGCCAGTACCCGCGTGTGTTCCTGAACATATGCTTGCGCAACGGTTCGGGAGGTGTTCACGATTTCTTTCGTGCGAGTGTCGAACCATCTATCTAATCCGCGATCCAGCGTTACCCCTGCGACAATGGCGACTAGAATCGCAGGTGCAGCTGCGACAAGACTGAAAAGCGCTACTACACGTACGTGCAACCGGGAAGCAGCACGTCGGTGACGACGGGCAATCAAAATGCCAGCGAGTTCCCAGAAAATTGCTCCAGCAAGAACACTAACCAGCAGCCCATTCACAATCATTGCGATTTGAATGATTTCCTGATTCGGCTCAATTGAAGTGAAGCCCATCAAAACGGTGAATGAAATGGACGCAGATATCAGCGCTAGGATAGCCGCAATAAACCCAATTGGGCGAACAAATCTCGACGATTTATTGAATTCAGGGGCAGCTGGAACAGTGGTCGATTTTATCGTGACATCTTGCCCGGGATCCGCGGCGGGAGGCTGTGATGTCATAGTGTCCAGCTGCGTCATATAGGGAGGTGTCTTCGCTTGATTTTACTGGTGCAAATATACAACATTTGTTGCGGAAAGGGAACACCTTCACTGTGGCCTAAATGTGTTCCCATCTTCACTCTGTATTACAAGTTTAGAGACCCAGCGTTAGACAGATTTGATAATTTTAACATCTAACTCTTTGATCTTTTTTCTTAAAGTGTTTCTATTGAGGCCTAAAATATCAGCCGCTCGGATTTGGTTGCCGCCTGTGTGAGCCAATGTCGCGCTTAACAGTGGCTTCTCCATGCGGTGCAAAATCGTGTGGTAGAGTTGCTCGGGCCCATTTTCAGAATCTGATTCTGAAAATGCAGTCTTTACGAGCGATTCTACAAGCAGTGACATGTCCAATGGTTGATTGGTAAAAGGTTCTTCTTCACCATTTACTTCAATCCGACCAAGCTCGTGATCAACTATGCCATGTGTAATAATGTCTTGTGGGTAAAGTGCAGCTAGTCGCCGCACGACGTTTTCTAATTCTCTAACATTGCCAGGCCAATTATGTTGCTTCATACGGGTCAAGGCGGCGCTGTCGATTTGCTTCATGCCCAACCCTTCTTTTGCAGCTTGTGAAAAAAAGTGGCGCACTAGATCGTCAACATCATCCAACCTATCTCGCAAAGGTGGGAGACGAATTGGGATAACATTGAGTCGGTAGTAAAGATCTTCGCGGAAACGACCTTCACCTATTAATGCGTGCAGACCTTTATTCGTAGCAGCGATGATCCGCACATCTGTCCGAATGGACTTTCGCCCGCCAACAGTCATGTACTCTCCTTGCTGGAGTACGCGCAAAAGACGCGTTTGGGCGTCCATTGGCATGTCGCCTATCTCGTCCAAAAACAGGGTGCCACCTTCCGCCTGCTCAAACCGACCACTTCCGCGATTATTAGCGCCAGTAAACGCCCCTTTTTCGTAGCCGAATAATTCGGCCTCAATTAGATCTCGGGGTATGGCTGCCATGTTGATAGCAACAAATGGGCCACCTTTGCGTTTGCCATAGTCATGCAGTGCGCGCGCAACAAGTTCTTTGCCGGTGCCTGACTCGCCTTCGATTAGTACGGTCAAATCATTTTGCATCAGACGTGCAAGGACACGATAGATTTCCTGCATTGCGGAAGAACGACCAACCAATGGAATATCGTCGCCGGCTGGTACGTGGGGTTCTATATTTGCGCCGGTGCTACGCTCTGACAGTGCTCTGCCGACGATTTCTACCAATTCTCTTAAATCGAATGGCTTCGGCAGGTAATCATAGGCACCTCGTTCCGAGGCAGTGATAGCCGTCATGAAGGTGTTTTGCGCACTCATCACAAGAATAGGGACATCAGGGCGCACGTTTTTAATACGTGGCAACAAATTGAATGCATTATCATCAGGCATCACCACATCTGTTATGATGAGATCACCCTCGCCCTGGCTCGCCCAGCGCCATAGTGTTCCGGCGGTTCCGGTCAACCGCACTTGATAACCGGCGCGCGTTAAGGCCTGATCCAATATGGTGCGAATAGCAGCGTCATCGTCGGCTACTAGGATTGTTTCACCGGCCATCAGTGTCTTGTCCTTCTTTAGGGATTTTCTCTTCTTTAAAGGCTGGCATAAGTATGCGGAAAGTCGTTTTGCCTTTGCGGCTGTCGCAATCGATGACGCCACCGTGGTCCCTGACGATTTTTGCGACCAATGCTAGTCCAAGTCCCGTACCGTTTGTCTTTGTGGTAATGAAGGGATCAAATAAAAGCGGCAAAAGGTCTTCAGGAATGCCTGGACCGTTATCCTCCACACTGAATTCCAGCGGTAAGCTCATGCGATCGGTTGTTCCAGGCAGAGACAATCGAATTCCAGGACGAAAAGCTGTCCGTAATGTAATTTCAGGATCCGGTTGATCCTTTAGTGACTCAGCCGCATTTTTAATGAGATTCAAGAAAATTTGGATGAGTTGATCGTGGTTTGCGTGGACGAATGGTAGCGATGGATCATATCGTTCCGTCACTTTGATTCCACGTCCGAAACTGGAAAGTGAGATGGACTTAACACGCTCTAAAACCACGTGAATATTGACCGGGGCACGTTCAACCGGGCGCTCATCGGAAAAGACTTCCATTCGATCAACAAGGCGGACGATACGGTCAGTTTCATCACAAATGAGTCGCGTTAACGTTCGGTCATTTTCATCTGCGCTGCTTTCTAGTAGTTGCGCAGCGCCGCGAATTCCAAACAGTGGATTTTTGATTTCATGCGCAAGCATTGCGGCAAGCCCCGTAACCGTTCTTGCAGCTCCCCGATGAGTAAGTTGCCGGTCCAGCTTCTCCGTCATGGTGCGTTCAAGAAACATCAGCACCAATCCACTGGCTTCATCTGAAACGGGCACAGCATTTACATCAATGTTTCGTTCTTCTGATTTACCAGGCAAGCTAATAATCACTCGGTATTCAAATACGGGTACGTTGCGATCAAGTGCCTGCTGAGCCACATCCAAGACTGGGCTGGCAATTGGCAGCAAAGATGCAAGGGGTTTGTTGTGTAGGACTGTGGCGCTGGATTGAAAGAACGTTTCAGCCTCTTGGTTGAGACTTTGAATTTTTAGATCTTTGTCGAGAAAGATGATTGGATGCGGCAGTGCATTTAATATCGCATTGGCTTGCTGCGCATTGCCAGGCGTTAGTGCATTGCCTGCGCGGCGAAGAAGATCAGCGGTACGGCTCATGCAGCCACCTGTACATTTTTTGCTGCTGACTGAACGTCTGCAAACGCTTTTTCCAGAGCGGCCAGAACCTTGTCTGGCTCGGTGCCTGTCATAATCATCTTGCGATATGCAGCGTCGACAATACCTGTGTCATCCATATACCAACCAAGATGTTTACGTGCAGCGCGGACGCCAACTTTCATGCCGTAATGTTCGATAATTGCGTGGTAGTGCTCAACAGCCAGTGCTGCCTTTTCCTGCAAGGTAGGTTCAGGCAATTCTTCCTGTTTGTCACAAACCCTGCTCGCGACATATCCAGGAAACCAAGGACGACCATATGCGCCTCGGCCAATCATAACACCATCAGCTCCCGACTGCTCCATGATTTGGTTGATTTGGTTGATTTCAGTCACATCGCCATTTGCAATGAGGGGCACTTTTACGGCTTCTGCGACCTGTTTAATTGCAACCCAATCGGCTTTGCCCTTGTAAAACTGACAACGGGTGCGGCCGTGGATGGTGATAAGCTGTATGCCAGCGCTCTCAGCCCGTTCTGCAATTTGTGGAGCGTTGATACTGTTGTCATCCCATCCCAATCGCATTTTCAGGCATACAGGTAGAGAGGTCGCTTCAACTGTTGCCTCTATGAGGCGCAATGCGTGATCTGGATCTTGCATCAATGCCGAACCGGAATATCCGCTTGTTACCTTGCGTGCCGGGCAACCCATATTTATGTCAAGGATATCTGCTCCGTTGCCCTCAGCGATTCGAGCACCTTCTGCCATCCACTTTTCTTCGCGCCCTGCAAGTTGAACTACATGAATTCCAATGCCTTCGCCTTCCATCCGACTTGCCATCTCACGGCTTTTGTTGGCAAGAGCTTCGCAAGCTACCATTTCGGAGACCACAAGCCCTGCGCCATAGCGCCAAGCAAGGCGCCGAAATGGAAGGTCAGACACACCCGACATTGGGGCGAGAAAGATTGGTCGCTCAATTATATGGCGTCCGATGGAAATGGGTTGTATCATGGTATTCGAGGCTTTGACTATATTTTGAGCAGTGACTAACACTGCATAGATTTTGTGCAAATGCAAATACTATCGTAAAGTCTGATGCAATATGTCAGCCAGAATTGCCGAGCAGGAATAAGTGCATATGACAATGGATAACCTGCCACTGGTTGCTGTGCTCATTGTTGGGGCCGGAAGCGGAAGCCGCGCATCCACAGAAACGGGTTTTATTCCAAAACAGTTTTTCCCCCTTGAAGGAAGAACACTCTTCCAACGCACCGTAAACGCGTTTGCGGGTGTGGACGAAATCTCGCAGATTGTTTGTGTCGTACCGGTTGGGGATGAGGATTGGCCGCTTCCTGTTCTTGAAAATAATTCAGAGCAAAAGACACTTTCCTTTGTAACTGGGGGACAAACAAGACAGCGTTCTGTCTTAAATGGCCTTAGAGCGCTACAAGAACAATCCGAAAAGTGGGACATTGTTTTGGTTCACGATGCCGCTCGCCCATTTGTGTCGCCCGTTTGCATACAAACCGTTATATCTGACGCTGCTCTGCACGGTGGGAGCATTGCGGCTGTTCCGGTTGTCGATAGTTTAAAACATGCAAAACCGGGCACAGAGGGCGTTGGAAAGCCATTTGTTTCGAAGTCTGTTCCGCGTGAAGGTATCTTCCAGGCTCAGACGCCTCAAGGATTTGAGTTCGCGCCACTAATTAATGCCCATGAGCGCGCCTTGGCAGATGGCCGATATGATTATTCAGATGATGCAATGGTCTTTGAAGCTTACGTTGGACCAGTGGCGCTTTCCGCGGGAGATCGCAACAATTGGAAAATTACCGAACCGCAGGATTTTGAGCTGGCAAGGCAAATTCTTCAATCGCAGAAAGACAGAATTATGATTCCTGATGTGCGTGTTGGTCACGGTTACGATGTTCATGCCTTTGAAACAGGTGATGAAATCATCCTCTGCGGTGTGAAGTTGCCCCACGATAAGGCACTCAAGGGTCATTCTGATGCAGATGTTGGCTTGCACGCGCTCACTGATGCTGTGCTAGGCGCGTTGGCTGATGGAGATATCGGCTCGCACTTTCCTCCTTCTGATCCGAAATGGAAAGCAGCCTCGTCAGACCAGTTTTTGCAACACGCTGTTGGTCTTGCGACAGCGCGTGGCGCGCTGATTACCCATCTTGATGTTACAATGGTTTGCGAAACCCCAAAAATTGGACCGCACCGCGAGCAAATGAGGAAAAAAATTTCGGAGATATCTGGTGTTTCACATGATCGGGTGAGTGTAAAAGCCACCACTAGTGAGAAACTTGGCTTCACCGGCCGCAAAGAAGGTATTTCTGCCATGGCCACTGCAACTTTGGTTTTTCCAATTGAGCAATCTGATGCTTGATAAAAGGCTTTTGGAATGTGCGGCACAAACACTGGACCAATGTCAGGAAGCTGGCCAAATGGTTGCCACTGTTGAATCATGTACAGGTGGATTGATTACGGCAAGCCTTACTGAAATCGCAGGGTCTTCCGCAGTAGTTGAAGCCGGATTCGTTACCTATTCCAACGAATCAAAGACTCGGCTTGTTGGTGTTCCTGTAAAGCTTTTGGAGAACTTCGGGGCAGTTAGCAAGCCAGTGGCAATTGCTATGGCTGAGGGAGCGCTCGCGCATTCGGGGGCGAGTATCTCAGTTTCTGTCACAGGTGTTGCAGGGCCTGGCGGTGGGTCTAAGGAAAAGCCAGTTGGCACTGTTCATATGGCTTGTGCGCGATCTGGCTTTGAAACGCGTCATGAACTGAAGAATTACGGCGACTTGGGCCGCTCGGAAATCCGCGTTCGCACAGTACTGGATGCCCTAGTGTTGCTTCAGGCTTGTCTTAAGGTTCCAGCAGCATAAAGTTCGTTAGCCCTGCCTTCAAAGGCTTCTGCGAATTTTCTAAACGCGCGATCAAACATCGACCCCATCAGGACGCCCAATGTTCGCGATTTAAATTCATAATCTATGTCGAAGTGCACTATCGAGAGCGAGTTTTGTTCGCTGTTATTTCTCTCTTCAAAAAACCATTTATTGTCCAGATGGGAAAATGGTCCATCGATATAAGATGCTCGGATCGTCAGGTTTTTTGGATCAGTTACAACTCGTGTGACAAATGTTTCATTCACAGGACCATAGGCCACCGTCATATCTGCGATCATGATTTCGGAGCCGTCTTCTTGCGTTTCTCGGCCTCTTACAAGAAGCCTTTGACACAAAGGTACGAACTGCGGATAGCTTTCGATATCAGCGACCAGAAGAAACATCTCCTTGGCGGTATGATCAACATTTCTAGTCGTTGAAAATGTAGGCAATTTATATCCGGCCGTTAAGCTGTTGCACCATCAAACTTCGCTGCGCGGGCCGCCTGAAGCTGGGCGAAGTCTTCACCTGCGTGATGCGAAGAACGCGTTAGCGGGCTCGAAGATACCATCAGAAAACCTTTTGAGTACGCCACCGTTTCATAGGCATTGAATTCATCCGGCGTCACAAATTTTTTGATCTCATGGTGCTTGCGTGTGGGTTGCAGATACTGGCCGATGGTTATGAAGTCAACATTTGCAGACCGAAGATCGTCCATCAGCTGCAAAACTTCAATTCGCTCTTCACCCAGACCAACCATGATCCCGGATTTGGTGAACATGGTCGGGTCCAGCTCTTTTACTTGCTGTAAAAGGCGGATGGAGTGGAAGTATCTCGCACCAGGACGAACAGTCAGATAGTTGGACGGAACAGTTTCCAGATTATGATTAAACACGTCTGGTTTGGCTGCCACCACGATTTCCAAAGCGCCATCCTTGCGCAAAAAGTCGGGTGTCAGGATTTCTATTGTTGTCGATGGGCTACGCTCACGAATGGCATAGATTACATCTGCAAAATGCTGTGCGCCGCCATCATCAAGATCGTCACGATCCACAGATGTGATGACCACATGGTTAAGCCCGAGCTTGGCAACGGCTTCGGCCACATGCTGGGGTTCCAT
>JBGCFS010000066.1:0-32520 GCA_045107035.1 Hyphomicrobiales bacterium | reverse complement strand
GGGGCACCGTCACCCGCACGACGAACAGTGCCAGTCATCCAGAAACCACCATCCCCAATACGATCCACGATCTTAGCGCCAGGTAGGTAATTGTTCGACCCACCGCGCATTGAAGGTGTTGCTGCAAGCCCTTGGGCCTGAGCTGGCAATATGAAGCCTAATCCGGCGGTCGCCACAATTGCGCCCGCGCCCGCGAGGAGGGCACGACGATTGAGTGGATCTTTGGTCATTCTTTCTCCCTACGTTTTTTGCTTACACAACGGATATAGCGCGACCGAACGCCGCTTCAATTGAAATAGAGTGCAGTTACGAGAAATTCTTAACTTTAAGCAGGTTGCTTTTCAAACAAATCCTCCCAGAGGTATCATATGGTCCTGACTGTATATAAAAAATAGAATTTGCTATAAATCGGATCTTTGCAGAGCAAAATATTATGGCGAAAACAAAAGTCTGGATTGAGTTTCATCGAGTATTTCAACAAAAATTTCTCAAAAAATCGTAATGTTTTAAAAGAACAACACAGGAGGCTCTTTCGAGCCTCCTAGATTATTAGTATATCAACATAAACTGCATCAATGCAGCATTCCGTCGTCAACCGATAACCGCTCCATCATCGCGGCGGACGGCAACAATTGATGATCGAGGAGTTTTGTCTCCGCCGTCAGGCCAATTAGAATCGCCGCGTTCGCCTGGATGTTGAACCCCAACGAAAACAGTTTTGCGGTCCGCGGCCCAAGAGATGCCTGTTATCTCGGCTTGTTTAGGACCAACAAGGAAACGGCGAATTTCGCCTGTTGCAGGATCTCCAATGAGCATTTGGTTGTTACCCTGACCGGCAAAGTCCTTCTCATTGGAATAGTTGCCATCGGTTTGGATCCACAGAAGACCTTTATTGTCAAACGACAGACCATCTGGCGAGTTGAACATATTGCCTTCATTGACATTTCGGGATCCACCGTTGCTGTCTTGGTGAACCGTTGGGTTGCCTGCCATTACGAAGAGGTCCCATCTGAAAGATTCTGCTGTATGGTCAGCATTCGCAGGCCACCAACGTACAATCTGGCCGAATTTATTAGCTTCACGAGGATTTGGGCCACCAACCGGCGTTTCGTCTCCACCAGCATTCGTTTTAACACCGCGGTTTTTGTTGTTGGTAAGCGCGCAATAGATTTCCGCTTTCAATGGGTTTGCAGCAACCCATTCAGGGCGATCCATAGTGGTTGCGCCGACCTTTGAAGCGGCCTGCCGTGTATGGATGCAGATCATTGCCTTATCCATACCTGTCGTTTCAGGCGTCAAAGCGAGCCAATTACCGGTACCATCGGCTTCAAATTTAGCAGCATAGATTGTACCGTTTTCCATCAGATCGTCGGTGTCGCCGCCCTCGGCATAGTACCCATCTGATACATAGCGATAAAGAAATTCACCACGTTCGTCATCACCCATATAAATAGCAATACGCCCGTCAGAGTTAACAACGACTTCTGCGTTCTCGTGCTTGAAGCGCCCAAGAGCTGTACGCTTTTTAGGCTTCGAATTGGGGTCGTATGGATCAACCTCGGTGATAAAGCCGTGACGGTTCGACTCGTTGGGTTCTTTTTCTACATCGAAGCGATCATCAACTTTCCACCAGCCATAGCCACGGTCTTTACCAATGACGCCGTAACGTTTTTTCGACGCGTCCTGTTGATAGTTTTCAAAATCAGTCGTGCCAAAATACCCGTTGAAATTTTCTTCGCATGCCAAATAAGTGCCCCAAGGCGTTCGGCCATTGCCGCAGTTGTTAAAGGTGCCCAGCACAGTTACGCCTGCTGGATCAGCATTGGTTTTCATCATGTCATGCCCACGGGCTGGGCCAGTAATATCCATAGGTTCGTCAGGCGTGAAGCGGCGGTTATAGGAAGAATCTTTGACGATTTGCCATTTGCCATCGACTTCCTTTAATTCAGCAACTGTTAAACCGTGGGCGTTTTTACCTTTATTGATGTCGTCGTCAGTGACAAATTTTCCATCAGGATTATTGCCCCACATCACTGATCTGTTGGTGTACTCGTTATTTGCAACGAGGATCTGACGTCCGTCTGAATCCGAAAAGATTGACATGCCATCATTATTGTCACCAAAAGCTCGTGCTTGGCTTGCAGCGGTGCCGCGTGTCGCATGGTCGAATTCGGGTACATCAGAAAACAACGGATCGCCCCAGCTAGTGGCCACGTGCCAATTGTAGCCTTCCGGTACTATGATCGTATCTTCGGTACTCGCCGCGACGGCCTTAAAGCCAAAACGGTTATCAGCAGCTTCTGCTGACATAGGTATCAGCGCAGTGGCGGTTGCGCCAAGAGTGGCAACACTACCCATAGCCAGTACACCATTCATAAAGCCGCGCCTTGAAATCGCCAAGTCTACAATCGCATCGAAGTCGTTGTTCTCTGGTTTCGGGTTGATTACCTCATCAAAATCATCGAATGACAAATCATCGAGTTCATCGCCGGATGGACTGTTTTTGCAATCAAGTTTCATTTTCGCTCTCCCAAAAAATGCACACCATCAAGTTCTGCGTGCCGCTAGCAACTTTCGCATGGAAATTGTGACATGAATGCGAAGGTTTTACTACTTAAGGAATGTTTTTGATTAGTTATGTGTGGATAGGGTTGCGTTGTTTAAACTTTTAACAGACTTCATTTGTTCGGAAACAACAGAGGTAACGTCACATTTCTATCATAACGACCGGCACTTTCATTGATTGGAAAGCCTGCTTTCGAGCAGGTCGCCCCGCTCTGCAAGGATCGGGTGTGCCACCATCGAAAATGCAGTATTGATTTGTTTCAATGCGCGCAAGGTTTCTTGGTGGATGTTGCTGGTCTCAATGCTTTCCGCCAAACCATCGCGCAGTCGGCCTAGGTGTCGCCTTTGAAGGTTTTGTTCAATACTGCGAATACTCTCTTTTTCCGCCACCAGTTCTCGAGCGTCATCGGGGTTTTGTGTCATCACCACATTGAGAGCCAATTGGGCATTCGACAGAACCCGGTCGTGGAAGTCTGAAATTTCTCTTGCACCTTCATCCGAAAACCTGACGGATTCCACGTCAAGTCTGCGCGCAAGTGCGATCATATTCCTCGCGATAGTATCGGCCGCTGCATCGAGGTTGACAGCCAAAGTCGAAAGGGCCAGCGACTTGCCACTTTGATCTTCATCCAAAACACCGCGATTCAATTTGGCTAGAAAAAGTTTTATCTCAAAATGCATTTTACGCACTGAACGTTCTCCAGCTGCAATGCTTTCCACTTGCGGCTCATCCCATTTCAAGAAGAGGGGATTAATTGATCTCAGCATTGATTCTATTGTCTCGCCCATATGAATAATCTCCCGCGCGGCACAATTAAGCGCACGGTCGGGCTCTTCTAATGCAGCCTGATCGAGTGCACTTGCTCTACCAATCAACGCCGCCCCATTGCCGGAAGGTTTCATGAACAATTTTGCCAGGCGCATAGTTGGTGTCAAAACCGGTAACGCCAGAAGGGCAACGCCAATATTGAAAACCAGATGAAGATTCAAAACCCGTTGGGCTTCAGAGGATCCAAGCCACAACAAAGGAACGCTCATGATTGTAAGTATGGCTAAGAGCAACGCAGCACCACCACCCCTGATGATGAGATTGGATACGATCATTCTGCGCGCTTCCAAGGCTGCGGATAAGGTCAGAACATAAGCGATAACTGTGCCACCAAGATTAGCTCCCAAGACCATGGCAATGGCAGCCGATTGCGGCATCAGGCCCTGTGAAACCAAGGTTACGAAAAGCAAAATGGCTGCTACGCTTGAATGCACGACCCAAGCAAACAATGCACCTATCAGAAAGGCGGTTATCGGATCGCTCCCAAGATAGGCCATTATTGACGCTGTGCCTGGATTTTCGACAAGTGGAGCAGTAGCCAGTCGGATCATATCCAGCGACACAAAGATTAGTGCTAGCCCAATGAGGATACGTCCAATTTGCCGCGTTCGTCTTTGTTGCCCTCTTAAAAACAATGCAATACCAACTAGCAAGAGAGCGGGAACCAGAAATTCCAGTCGAACAGTTAACACTTGAACGACGATAGCGGAGCCAACATCCGCGCCTAGTAAGATCGCTAGGCCGGCCGTAGCAGCTATGGTTCCGCCGGAAACGAAATTTGAAGTCAAAATAGCGACTGCCGTAGCGCTTTGCAGGAGCATTGCAGATGCTGTGCCCATTCCGGCAGATAGTACTCTGCTTTTTGCCGAGCGCCGCAACCAAAGCCGCAATTGAACAGAGAATGCGCGTTCGACCCCGGTGCGCACAAGCCGTACTGACCAGATTAGCAAGGCGGCAGCACCGGCGATATTTAGAAAAAACAATATGATGTTTGGGTTTTCCATTTGAGTTCTTGCAGGCTCTATTTGGTGAAGACATGTTAGTTTAGTCGGCAAAGTTTCTGTGGCGGACTATTCACGTATCACGTCAAGGATTCAGAGCAAACACACAAATTTTATTCGAGAGTCGCGCCACTTGGCACAATAGCCTCAACAGCCTGCAGAAACTCTGGTGTTCCACATGCAAAACGTATCTTGGAAGTTAGCTCTAAAACACTCCAATCCACAGTGCTGTGAATTCCGATTTGCTCAAGAATTGGCAAAGCAGCCATCAAATCCCAAGTAGATTCCCCTGTGCCGACATATCCATCAACTTGTCCAAGAGCTACCTCAATTAATGATATGGTAGCCGAGCCGCAGCAACGGAACGACATGCGAGCTTCTTCGAGAATGTACCGAAGTGTCTGCAATCGTTTTTCGACCGCAATCGTGGGATGAAAACCAACACCGCAGGCGGCGCGAGTTTCATTTAATCCGGTTCGATGTGCCATTTCAACGCCGTTGAGTGTGCTGGGAAAGCCGACACCGCCAATCAAGGTCTGATCTCGAACGGGAGCATGGATGACGCCAAAGGTTGGGACACCCTTTTCATACAAACCAATTGAAACGGCCCATTGGTCGCCACCACGAACAAAATTGAATGTGCCATCTATGGGGTCCACAACCCAGATACGTTTAGTTGTGCCCTGTCGAGCCGCTCCCTCTTCGCCAAATACTCCGTCATCCGGGAATGCGCGCCCCAGTCGCTCTGTCAGAAAACGTTCCACCTCCTGATCTGCAGCTGTTACCAAGTCCAGGTGGCCCTTAGATTCAACAGGCACAGTGCTGAGAGTCTCAAAATGAGACATTGCAACCGCACCAGCCTCTCGGGCAAGTGTCTCGACTATTGTAGCTTGAGCTTGTGCTGAAGAGTGGGTCAAATTTCAACATACCTTGTGTGAATGGAAACAGATTTTGCGTCTGATATCCGATGAATGAAATATGCGTAGGGCTCGCTTATTGTGCTTGGTTCATCTGCAGCAGGATCGAGAGCCAACGCGTGCTGAAATGCTGGGCCGCCACTGACCGCACAAAAAACGCCGTTCCAGATCGTTTGGAAAGGGCGGTGAATATGACCGGAAAGAATTCGCAGAGGTTCTTGGTAGTCCGCGATTAATTTTGCAAATGCATCGCGTCCTTCCTGCAATGCCATATCGTCAAGTGGGACAATCGTTGAGGGAAAAGCAGGGTGGTGCATCAAAACCAATGTAAGTCCTGACGTTGGTTCCGCTAATTTTTGTGCAAACCAGTCAAGTTGCGTTGAATCGAGCGCGCCTTCTGTTCTTCCCTCTAAAAGTGTGTCGAGCGCCAGGATGCGAATGCCTTTGAAGTTTTCCTCATAATTCAGGGAAGGACCGGGCTCAAAAGGCAGTTTTTCCTCGAATGCCTCACGAAGACCGACCCGTTTATCGTGGTTGCCCGGGATGACAAATATCGGAACATCAATAGGTGCCAAAATGTCAGTCAATAAATCGTAGTCCTCTTTTGAGCCGCCATCAGTCAGGTCTCCGGTGAACATGATCGCCTCGATCTTCGGAGTGAACGCCGCAATATCCGTGACAACCTTACGCGCAGCAGTTACCGCATCGGAGCGGACGACCGAGGTTTCTGGCGTTTTAGCAAAGACATGAAAGTCTGAGATATGGGCGATTAGCATCCCGGAATCCTGATGGTTTGTTTGAACGTGCAGCGCTTACTTAAGGTGTGCTTACTTGATACCTGCGCGCATGAAATTGGCGACGAATTGCCGTTGAAAGATGATAAATGCAATGATCAATGGCGCCGTTGTCATGAGAGTAGCCGCATTAACCAGTGACCATTCCACACCACTATCTACCGTTGCGAATACGCTAAGTCCGACGGTGAGAGGCCTTACTTCTGGCGAATTCGTAACGATCAGGGGCCACAGGAAGTTATTCCAGTGAAAACTGATGGAAACCAACGAATACGCCAGATACACAGGCCAAGCCAAAGGGACGTATATATTCCAAAGCACGCGCCAAGCGCCCGCACCTTCAATTTGCGCCGCTTCATCCAGAGATTTTGGTACAGTCAAGAATGTCTGTCTCAGCAGAAAAATGCCAAAGGCTGACGTCAAGTAGGGCAGGGCAATTCCAATGATCGTGTCCGTCAGTCCCACGCGAGAGAGGGTGAGATAGTTTTCTACGATCAATATTTCCGGTGAAATCAGCAATTGAACCATAATGAGCGCGAACAGAAAGCCAGCCCATCTAAATCTGTAGCGTACGAAGGCGTAGGCCACGAGTGTGCATAGAACCAGGTTAGCGATCAGAATAATTGTGATCAGGATAAGCGTGTTAAAGAAATAGACTGAAAAAGGTGCAGCTTCCCAAGCTTTGAAAAAATTTGCCATGGTCCATGGCGCATCCCACTGAAAGTTAGCTGAGTATTTTTCATCATGAAACGCTGTCCATACAGAATACACAAATGGCAATGCCCAAAGAGCAGCGATAACGAGTGCAAATGTAGACAACAGGATTTTGTTCAAGCCACTGCTCATTGGTAGTGCGCCTTTCTATTCAAAACCCAGAACTGGATGATTGCGAGAATTCCTAGGAGAACAACCATCAACACCGTCAGTGTAGCGCCATAGGCGAAATCCCGTTGGCGGAATGTAACTTCGTAAATGTAGTACAGTAGCAACGAGCTTGAGTTATTGGGGCCACCTTCGGTCATCACAATGACATGGTCTACAAGTCTGAAAGCATTGATGAGAGCATTCACTGCAACAAAAATTGTCGTTGGCCTAAGAAGCGGCATGACAACATCGATGAAAACCTGAACCGAGCTCGCACCTTCAAGTTTTGCTGCGTCTTTAAGGTTCGTTGGAACCGACTGTAAGGCGGCGAGATAAAAAATCATGAACAGGCCGGCTTCTTTCCACACGGCCACAAACATCATGGAAGCCAATGACGTATCAGTGCTGCCGAGAAAGTTGATGGGCGGGAACCCGAACAACCCTAGTATCTGCGAGGCAAGTCCGATCCCTGGCGCATAGAAAAACAGCCAAATATTAGCAACGGCAATCATTGGCAACATAGTCGGCATGAAGAATGACAAACGCATAAGTGCGGTGCCTGGGAATCTGGAATTCACTAGAAGTGCCATTCCGATCGCCAATCCAATGGCCAAAGGTATCGTGCCAAGCGCATAGATCGTGCTGTTTACCAGCACTTGCGCAAGCCTATCATCCTCCAAGAGCGCTTGGTAGTTTTCTACGCCAGCGAAACGGGAAGGGCGTCTTGAACTCGCGTTATTCCAGAATGAATTTATCAGCGCCTGAACTGCGGGGTAATGCGTGAATGCCACCAACAAGGCACAAGGGATGACCAGCATGATGAATGCCAGTTTTACGGGCAGTCGTTTGTTCATGATGCTTAGCCTAGGTACCTAATAATTGAAATGGGACAAGAAGTGCCCCGCGCAAACCTTGCATGCGCGGGGCTTTGATCAACACAAGTGCTATTGATAATCTTTAAGCACTTTGTCTGCGCCTTTTTGGGCCGACTCTAATGCCGCTGCAGGTTCAGCATTGCCTGTCACCGCACTTTCAATGGCATCAACCAGGTACTGAGTAACTTTCGCGCGTTGGAATGTCGCAAACTCGCGCTCAGCATATGCAAGCTGGTCAAGAGCTACCAATGCTTGTGGCAAGCGATCTGAATACGCCTTCATTTCAGGTGTTTCCCAAGTATCCGGGCGTGGTGCGACATAGCCGGTCGCGATGCTCCAACGAGCGGCGCTTTTTGGTGATGTCATGAACCGTATGAAGTCCATCGCGGCTTCACGCTCTTCGTCAGTCGTTTCCTGGAAGATGTAGAAGTTACCACCACCAATCGGTGCTCCAGGTCCGTCTCCACCTGGGAGAAAGCCAACGCCCCAGTCAAACTCAGCGTTTTTCTCGATAAAGGCGAGGTTACCTGTAGAGGTCCACATGGAAGCGGTTTGTCCTTCAAGGAAGGCTTTTGGTGTGTCGCCCCATGTAATCCCGCCTGGTGCCATGACACCTTGTTTTGACAATTCAAGCAGGAATTCCAAGGATGCCACTGTCGCAGGTGTATTGATGCGGGCCTCTGTTCCTGTCTCGGTCGTCAAGACATCACCTTTGGATACAACTAGTCCGCCAAAGAGCCATGCGCCGCCAAGACCTAGGGTTGGAATACGTGTGCCCCAACGAGTTACATTTCCGCTTCCATCCTTAACTGTAAGCGCCTTGCCAGTCTCGATCATCTCGTCCCATGTTTTAGGCGGAGACTCTGGGTCTAGACCAGCTTCACGGAATGCATCCTTGTTGTAATAGAACACAGGCGTTGATCGTTGAAATGGGATTGCGTAGGTTTTACCCTCAAATTGAGCATCTTTCATGAAGCCCGGATAAAAGCCTGCTATCCATTCTTTGTCCTCGTCGGAATTCGCAATGTCAGAGATAGGCAGGATTACGTCTTCTTCAATCAAAGTGAATAGATCGATGGATAGCAACACTGCCACCTGTGGTGGTTGGCCTGCATTGGCCGCAGTAAGTGCTTTGGTTGTTGTTTCTTCATAGTTGCCTGCATAGACCGCTTTAACTGTGTGTTGCGGGTTCATTGCAGCCCATTCGTCCGTCAATTCCTGAATAGTTGCAACCGCAGGCGCATTCACACCAACTGGAAAGTAGAATTCAAGATCAGCCGCAAAAAGTGCTGTCGTGCTAACGCTCATGAGGGCAGCTAGACCCAACTTGGTCGCGTAAGAATTCCTGAGTTTCATCGTTGTAATCCTCTCTGTTTTTAAGAATAGCCAGCGGTTGAACCACCGATCTGTTATGCTTCGAACGGGACACGTTGCCCTGTTGACTTTGAAAAAAGGTGCGTTGCAGATCGGTCCCAACCGACAATGACTTCTGCACCTTGTTGCGGAACATTCTCACCTGCGTGTGACAAAATGAATTTTGATCCAGAAGGCGATACCAAGTGGACCAAGAACACGCTGCCTTCGTATTCAACGCTCTCAACGGTGCAGGTGACTAAAAGATCCAAATCTTGCCCTGGAAATTTGAGGGCTTCAGGGCGAACACCAACAAGAAGGTCTTCTGGTTTTACACTGGCATTTGCCGTGAATTCCTGTGGTATGTTGACGTTTGAGGCCTCTAGCAAGTTCATCGGCGGTGTGCCGATAAACCCTGCCGCAAACACCGTTGCAGGTTTATCGTAGAGCTCTTTTGGCGTTCCAGTTTGCTCTGCCTTGCCTGCATTCATCAATACAACTGTGTCGGACATCGAAAGTGCTTCACTTTGATCGTGGGTCACATAAACAATTGTAATTCCCAACTTTTTGTTGAGTGATTTTATCTCACTGCGAATTTCTGTGCGCAGTTTTGCATCGAGATTCGATAGCGGCTCGTCCATAAGTACCAATGGGCGTTCGGAAACCAGAACTCTTGCGAGCGCAACGCGTTGTTGTTGCCCACCAGAGAGCTGTGCGGGTTTTCTGTCCAGCAAAACATCAAGCGCCATAAGGTCGGCGACGCGGTTGACTGATGTTATTCGTGTTTGCTTTGCGACTTTACGAACTTTGAGGCCATACGCGATGTTTTCGGCCACAGTCATATGTGGAAATAGCGCGTAGTTTTGAAACACCATTCCAATATTACGCTGATCGGCCGGTAAGCTTGTTACGTCTTTCCCGTCAATCACGATATTTCCCTCACTCACCTCGTCGAGGCCGGAAATTAACCGCAAAGCAGTACTTTTTCCGCACCCCGAGGGCCCTAGGAGGGTAAGAAAACCGCCAGGTGCAATTTGGAAGTCCACACCGGTTAGAACTTCAGTTTTGCCCCAAAATTTTCGCAGGTTTGTTACATTTAGTGAAACGCCTGTATTTGTCATACCAGCACAAGCTCCAGGTCCGCTTCTTCGACTTGTGCGGCAGTGTTCGCATCCAATTCCTTATTGGTGATAATGCCGGATATCTGATCAAACCTTGCCGTGCGCATAAAAGCGTTGGATCTGAACTTCCGGCTGTCTGCGACGACAAAACGCCTTCGACTGTTCAAAATGACTTCTTTTTGAACCTGTGAATAAACTTCACTGGCCACACTGATCGAACGCTTATTCACATCGACCGCGGAACAGCACAAAAAGGCAATGTCAAAGGAAAGTGCTCTCAAGGCGGAGATGGCGAGAGTTCCAGCGAAAGAGTCGTTTACCGGCTGATAAGAACCGCCAATTATGTAGAAATTTGAGATGCTTTGCGCCTGTAATTGATTGGCCACGCCCAGGGAAGTGGTGACATAATTACACCCAGGTTTCTTGTGGGCGTGCGCTGCAACTGCATGGGCGGTTGTTCCGGCATCCAGAAAAACAACTTCATCTCCAGAAAGCATTTCAATGGCCGCTTGGCCAATTCGCCTTTTTTCTTCGGCTCCGACTGATTTTCGCTCTTCATTGGGAAGATCGACCATAACGTTCGAGTTTACCAACACGCCGCCATGAGTTCGAACAACGATCCCTTCATCATCCAAAGCTTTTAAATCGCGACGAATCGTAGCCTCGGAAACACTGAATTGGCTGCTGAGGTCGCGAATGCCCATTGATCCTCGGGCCCTGACAACATCGGCTATTTTCTGCCGACGGACAGCCGCAAAATCCAGGTGTTCTGACATTTTCACCTCATTGTGCTCCATCCCATTGTGGGTGAAGGATTTCATAAGTTTTGCATATTTGTGCATATTTTTTCATAATTGAACATATAAGAGCAAAAACGATCAATCAAGAAGAAATTTGAACATCAGTTCAGTTGGCGGCATTCGACGCGCGGCCCCGCCAATCGGGGCGTCGCTAGAAAGTGCAGAAACTGGATGAGTTTAGTTATGCAAAAACAACTGCACGCGCGTGTGACAACATCCAAAATTGGAATTTAGAGAGTTATTTCCTGGAGAAATTCATGCCCGGCGCAATCAGGCGTTCTTTTGGTCCACTCCAAGCATATGCCAAAAGGCACGGATCGATATCGCCCGTTGTTATTCGATGTTTTGCACCAGGCGTATTGAAAATGAGCGAGCCCGGGGAAAACACCGCCGAATTGTTTTCTGACCAGGATCCTGAGATCGAAATGTAACTTTCCTCGATTTCAGGATGATTGTGTTGCGGGTATGTTGTTGATGGTGCGAATAACACGAACCCGATGATCAAATTATCGGCTTTTACCGGGCCAGCAGGGCCGAGGATTTCACAAAACGCATATTTGTTGATCAATGATTTGGGGAGCTTTTCGTACCCGTACTCCCAATTCAGGCTTGCTCGAACCTTTTTGAGTGCGCGCGTCATTCCTTGCATGACACCGCGTTCACCCAAATCTAGTGCGCGCGATAAATGGGCTGTAACTGGTCGGTTTACCGAGGGCTTGTTGATGATGACAGGGTTAGACTTGACCACGCTTGAAAGCCTATCGCGCACACGCTTGCGATGACTGCGGATTATTGGACTGCCACCAGACGAGCCTGTTCTGTAAATTGTATCAAATTCTTGCAACAAATAGACCCAGTCGGGACAGTCTTGCAGGTGTAAATCAGCAGGTTTGGGTTCAAGCTCGGTCATCATTTACCCTCCATCAGTCGTTTTGCGTACTTACGATTGCAAGATCATATCGGCGGCTTTCTCTGCAATCATAATCGTCGGCGAATTTGTGTTTCCAGATGGAATTGTCGGCATAATAGAGGCATCGACAACCCGCAAGCCGCTCACTCCTTTGACGCGCAGGTCAGGCCCCACAACAGCTTGATCATCCACGCCCATGCGACAGGTTCCAACCGGATGAAAAATTGTAGTCCCAATTTCACCGGCAACTTTAGCCAAATCTTCGTCAGACTGGTATTCTACTCCCGGCTTAATTTCAGCCGGATGATATTTCCCCATAGCAGATTGGCCCGCGATCTCACGCGCAAGGCGGATGGCGCGGGTTGCAATAATTTTGTCCGCATCTGCACTGAGATAATTCGGGTCAATTGTTGGCTGCGCCAGAGGATTTGGGCCTGATATATGCACCGATCCGCGGCTTTGAGGGCGCAAGGGTACGACACTGGCAGTGAATGCAGGAAACGGGTGAAGAGGGTCGCCAAACTTTTCCAAAGACAACGGTTGAACATGAAATTCGAGATCTGCAGTTTCAATTTCGGGACCGGATTTGGCGAAAATCCCAAGTTGACTAGGAGCCATAGACATCGGCCCTTTACGCCACAAGGCATATTCAAGCCCAATACCTAGGCGCCCAAATATTGATCCAGCTCGCTGGTTTAGCGTTTTTACGTTTTCAACACGGAATGCCACTCGCAATTGAAGGTGATCCTGCAGATTTTCACCTACTGTATTGGATTCATGGAGCACTTCGATCCCCATCTTGTTCAAGTGTTTTGGATTGCCGATACCTGATAGCTCAAGAATTTGCGGGGACCCGACCGCACCTGCAGATAAAATCACTTCTCCATTTGTGCGATAGGTTTCAGTTCTACCAAGACGTTCCACCTCAACGCCGCAAGCACGCTTATCTTCTAATATGACGCGACGAGCTTGTGCATGTGTCACCACTGTCAGGTTCGCGCGCTTTTTAGCGGGGCGCAAGAAGCCTTTTGATGTGTTCCAACGCCATCCATTTTTTTGATTTACGCGAAAGTATGATGATCCTTCATTGTCGCCACGATTGAAATCTTCGACTTTGGCAATCCCAGCCTGTTCCGCTGCATCACGGTAAGCATCAAGGATCTCCCAAGAAAGGCGTTGCTCTTCAACGCGCCACTCGCCACCACTCCCATGCAAATCATCGGCGCCTGAATAATAGTCTTCGGATTTTTTGAAATAAGGTAACACATCGTTCCAACCCCAGCCCGCATTTCCCATTTGACGCCAGCCATCATAGTCGTTGGCCTGACCACGCATATAGATCATACCGTTGATTGACGAACAGCCACCTAGGACACGACCACGAGGGTAATTCAATGCCCGGCCGTTCAGGCCATCTTGATGCGTTGTCTTAAACTCCCAGTCTGTTCTTGGGTTCCCCATGCAATAAAGGTATCCGACGGGAATATGAATCCAAATGTAACTGTCTTTTCCACCAGCTTCGAGAAGCAGCACTTTTGTTTTAGGATCTTCGGACAGCCGGTTGGCAAGTACACACCCCGCGGATCCGCCGCCTACAATGATAAAATCATAATTTGATGTATTGGTGCTCATAACAGTGCCCGTGATGATGAAAGGTTTAGAAGTCTAGATGGGTGCTTCTTGGCTCCATAATTTGATTATGACGGCCTGATAGATCCATGTTCCATTGAAGTCGTATATGACATGGGAATCCTGTTTCACCTGAATTAAGGATACAACTTGAGATTAACGGTTGCGGAAAATCGGTGCCCGTTTGGCAATAAATGCCGCCATTCCCTCTTTTTGCCCATCGGTTGCGAATGCTGCTTGAAAAAGTCGTCGCTCATGCAGAACGCCTTCTGACAAGCCTGTTTCAAAAGAACGATTGACAGCCTCTTTTGCCATGGCAACGGCTGGAGCGTTAAGGCCTGCTATTTGATGGGCCGCTTCCAGAGCGGTTTGAAGAAGTTCCCCTGACGGCACCACGCGTGCAACAATCCCAGCGGATTTGGCTTCGTGAACATCAATAGTGCGGCCAGTAAGAATTAGATCCATAGCCAGGGCTTTTCCGATGGATTTTGTCAGCCGTTGTGAGCCGCCAATGCCCGGCAGAATACCAAGTTTAATTTCAGGCAGCCCAAACTGTGCATCTTCTGTTGCAATGATTGTGTCGCACAGCATTGCCAACTCAAACCCACCACCAAGTGCAAACCCGCTGACTGCAGCGATTACTGGTTTTTTGATGAAACGCATTTGGTCCCAATTAGCGAAAAGGTCATTTTTGAGTAATTCGACCAATGTCTTTTCGGCCATTTCTTCAATATCAGCACCTGCTGCAAATGCCCGTGGACTGCCGGTTATCACAACAGCACCAATTCGATCATCAGCATCAAAGTCTTGGAGTGTCGCCACAACTTCGCTTGCCAATTGAAGATTGAGCGCATTGAGACTTTTTGGACGGTTCAATGTGATCAATCCTACACGTTCGCGCCGCTCCACAATGATGGTCTCCATTGCTTTGCGATCTGGCAAGTTTGCAGTTTCCTCGTTACTTTTTGTAAGTGAAGTTTTTGGCATTTTCGACTTTGCTTTTGTACTCGTCATAGTCTGTTCTCTTCAGATAAATGTGTTTCAGACTGCGTCTTTGAGTGCTGTCCATGGATTCGTCGCGTCAGTCGTTTCTTCGTCTAAATCAACATCGACAGAGGACGAATGATCGTATGATTCAGCACCTGCCATGAGTTCTGCAAGAATGCCCTCTCGATGCTGGTTCAATGCGGGCGCCTTGGTTGCCGATTGTGGGTCTATGTCCTTGTATGCCGATAGCTTCACTGGGTTTCCAGCGGTCCGAAACGGCTTCGCGCTTTTGCCTTCCACCTGCACAATCATGTTGCGCGAAAGTAACTGAGGGTGATCAAGAAGCCGGTCAATCGAATTGATAGGACCACACGGTACGCCTGCCTCATTCAAAGCATCTAGCCAATGTTGAACAGGTTTTGTGCGTGTTACAGCGTCGATTGCAGCGACCATTTTGGGGCGATTGCGCACCCTTAGATCATTGGTCGAGAAATTTGGATCAAGGGCAAGTTCCGATGCGTCAAGTGCATCGGCCATCAGCAAAAACAACTGATCATTACCTGCGGCGATGACAAAACGTTCGTCTTGGGCTTCGAATGTTTCAAACGGTGCAAGCGATGGGTGACAATCTCCAGTACAGGTTGGAACTTTTCCCTCGACGTCGTATCGTGCCAATGCGGTTTCCATCAGAGCTGCCTGGCAATCCAGCATCCCGATATCGACGCGCTCGCCCTGAGCGTTTTTTGTACGCTTGTACAATGCAGATAAAATTCCAATCACACCAAATAATGCCGCGCCCAAATCGCCGAAACTTGTGCCAACGCGGGCAGGGCGTTCACCAGGCCAGCCAGTGAGGCTCATTACTCCGCCCATAGCCTGAACGACCATGTCATATCCCGGGAATTCGGACATAGGACCTGAATGACCGAAACCAGAAATGGACGTGTAAATTAGATGTGGGTGTGTTTTAGCTAACCGATCAGGGCCATACCCTAGCCGTTCCATAACCCCTGGTCTGAAATTCTCAACCAAAACATCTGAAGTATCGAGCAGCTTTTCCAACAAATCTCTATCGCGAGGCGATTTAATGTCGAGAACAATGCTCTCTTTGCCGCGATTAAAACACATGAAATAAGCGCTTTCGGCATCCACAAAGGGCGGAAAGGCTCGGGTATCATCTCCGGTGCCGAATTTCTCAACCTTAATAACACGAGCCCCTAAATCTGCCAGAACCATGGTGCAATAGGGCCCGGCAAGAACGCGTGAGAAGTCCAGAACCGTGACGCCCGATAAGGGGCCGCCTTCTAATTTTTCAGAGCTAGAACTCAACATTTTTGTTGTCTTTCTTAGTAGTGTTATTTTGCAACTGGCAAAGGGAATTCAGCACCCTTTAGGAGACCTGCTAACGCTGTTGATAAAATTTTGGTTCGTGTTGGGGCGCATATCGGCCGTCTGTGAGAAAAATAGACCGATCGTCTATAAAAACATCCAAAAAAACTCATCTTGCGATACCTGCAAAAAAACCTTTCGCAAATTGGCGCAACGGTATTTCTGATTGTTCGAGCTTGGCGCGCAGAACTGCACCCTCCCAACCAATCCAGAAATACGTTGCCGTGGCATTGCAATCGACATTTGGTGGAATTTGACCTGCTTCCATGGCTGACTGTAAGCACGCCGCAGTTCGACCTTGCCAGTCTAGAAATACCTCAATCAAAAGGTCTCGATAAGCGGGAGGCAATGCGCCCATTTCCTGGCCCAGATTGCCGACCAGACATCCGCGAGAGAAATTGAAACGCACCATTCCATCTACAGCATCCTCCACGAAATCGTGCATCCGTTGAAGTGGCGTCTGTGCTTCATTTAATAAGATACGATCGAGCTTTGCAGAAAAGTAGGCGGCGTAACGATCAATGAGCTCTGCGCCAAAGTCTTCTTTGCTCTTGAAATAATGATAGAACGACCCCTTTGGGACATTTACCTTGCGCAGGATTTCCTCAATTCCGGTTGCTGAGAAGCCCTTTTGAGTTAGAATTTCTACGCCGGCATTTAGTAACGCTTCGCGCGTTTTACTATGCCCAGATGATTCCTTGGGCGGACGACCACGGCGACGCTGTTCAGTCTTTTCTCGCAAAGTTACACCCGTTCGCCCTAGATTAGCTTTAATTAGACCGATCGTCTAAATAAAGTCAATGGACATAGTTGCTGGGAAGAAGTGCTCAATACTTCATTTGAACTGCCGTACGTTTTTGTCTAAATCTTTCGCACGCTAGTGCGATAGCAAGTGCGCTATGGCCATTATGCTGAGTGGCAGAAGCAGCGCGGTTGTTTACAATTGTGTAGTCGCCTCACAGCGAAAATTCGGAACTTTAAGTTCATTCAATTGTTCGTGGAATCCATCAATTCATAAACCTGACGGGCAGTTTCCCTTATTGAGGTCTCAACAATTTCCCTCGTCGATTCAAAGCGAGAAGATGGCACTGGTACTGAAATAGAAAGCAAGTCGCCTGTCAGATCGACGAAAGAGATACCGATAGCAGAAATGCCTTCAGAATGGTCTCCAATGTCATACGCCAGTCCCGTGGCTTTTATCTCATTGAGGCCTCTCACAAACGCGTCGATGTCACCGTCAATTTGCCTATTTTCCCACTCCAATTGAACAATAGGTTTTACCTGATCTATAGGCAATCTTGCCAGACAAGCCTTTCCGTTTGCAGTTGTCGTAAGCGGGAATGCTTCACCAATTGACGATACCGTTCGCAGACGATGGCTTCCTGGGACCTGATCGAGAAATATCATTTTACTGCCGCGCATCACTGATAGATCCGAGGTTTCTCCAGTTTTCTGCGAAAGCTCGGTAATCAGATCTCTGCATTGTTCAACCACATTATATTGGGTTGCGGCAGCCAAGGCACCAATTTCCGGGCCAAGACGAAATCGCCTGCCGCTGGCATCAGCAATAACAAAATGTTCAGCCTGAAGCGCTGCGATAATCCGCTGAACCGTGGATCTTGCAAGCTGAACTAGGGGCGCAATCTCGCTTAGGCGCAACCCATCTGGATTACTTTTCAGTAGCCTCAAAATTGCTGCGGCGCGCGCTATTACCTGGATGCCAGAGCGCTGATTATCAATTGTCTCGTACTTCATAAGCTCCCCAATATCACGATAATTAGCAATGTCTCATATTTATTTCAACTAATTATAACCGCATTGTGGTGAAATTGACCGTTATGCGATTAAAACTTGACCGAGATGTGGTCACTATGTACCGTCAATGAAGCGGGAGGAGAGTTCACCGCATGAATCATCTGCGCCGAACTTGCGCACTTTTGGGGAGACTTCGTGATGGTTAAAATTCGCGGAATTGAATTTCAGGCAAATACTGACAATGATATGGGGTTGGAATTTTACAACCTTAGCCACCGCTTCGGCTTTCAGAATCCGAATTGGCCATATTTTCAGGATACCAAAATTGAACGTATCCACTATATGGCCAAATCTGGCGTTTTAAGTCAGCGCATTACAACGACGATGCATGCCACCACGCACATCGATGCGCCGGCGCATGTTGTGCAAGGCACACCTTTTATTGATGAAGTCCCACTACCGCATTTCTTTGGTACAGGTCTGGTTGTCAGCATCCCCAAGAAAAAATGGGAGCAAATTACCGCAGATGATTTGGAAAAAGCTTGCGGCCATGCAATTCGCAAGGGCGACGTGTTGATCATAAATACTGGTTGGCATCACGACTATGAAGACGGTGACTACTTTGCATATTGTCCCGGTTTGGTTCCATCAGCAGCCGATTGGATGGTGGAAAAGGGTATCAAAGTAGTTGGCCATGATACGCAGGCCAACGATCATCCTCTTGCGACAGCAATCGGTCCGCAGCGAAATGGACCTTTGTTGCCGCATCTAGAAGAAGAATATCTGGAGTGGTCCGGTGGCATCGGTTGGAAAGAGGCTTTCCCTGAATGGGAACCCGTTCACAACATTTTGTTCAAAAACGGCATCCTTGGCATCGAAAACGTTGGTGGAGATTTGGATGCAGTCACAGGTAAGCGCTGCACATTCGCGTTCTTCCCGTGGAATTGGGACCGCGGTGACGGTTGCATCATCCGTCTCGTAGCTATGATGGATAAGAGCCAGAATTTCCGTATCGACGAAGGTGCTTCATTTTAATTGAACTGCGCCGCCGGTCCGCTGGCGGCCTGTTCCAACTGCTTCAAACTTTCTTGGCTTTATTTTGCACGATCTGGGAAATGGATGAAGCACTCGCGTGAAATATATGCAGCATCAGTCGTGATTTTGGGAGAGATCAATGCACCTGAAACGTTTTCAAGACGCGCAACCCTATGTTGCCCCGAACCATTTTGATTGTACCGGCTTACGCCTCCAAGGGTTCGAAGAGGGCGGCCCCACAAACCAATGGGTTGGGCTAAGTCAATTTCTTCCTGGAGGCCGCGCCGGGCCAGACTCTACACCTTTTGAAAAGGTTTATGTCGTTTTGGAGGGTGAGATGACCGTCATTGTGGATGGAAAAGAAACCATACTGTCTAAATTCGATAGTTGCACAATTCCGCCTGGTGAAGTGAGGCAAATCGAAAACCGTAGAAACGATGTCTGTGTAATGCTCGTCGTTATTCCTTATCCGCCGGAGTCATAGAGATGAATCCAATGCTAAATCCTCTATCGATGTTTGAAGTTGCCGGAAAAGTTGCTCTCATTACAGGTGCGTCAGGTGCGTTTGGCATGGTTGCAGCTAGAATTCTAGCTGCAACAGGAGCAAAGCTCGTGCTCGTTGCTGGCAATCAATCAGCACTCGACGATATCTCAAAAGAATGTCGCGAAATAGGTGCTGAGGTAACGGCTATAAACGCCCGCCCCACCGATGAAAAAATTTGCGGTGATCTCGCCGACAAAGCTGTTGAAGCATACGGTAGTCTCGACATTCTTGTTGTGGCGTCTGGGATGAACAAAGTGGCTCTCATAAATGACATGGAGCCCGAAACGTTTCAGGCTGTAATGGATGCCAATGTGAACCAAAGCTGGTTGCTGGCTCGTGCAGCTGCAAATGTTATGAAGGTTCAGGGCAGTGGCAAAATTGTGCTGGTCTCTTCAGCTCGTGGATTGCTAGGACACCCCGCTGGTTACACGGCCTATTGCGCATCAAAGGCCGCTGTTGATGGCATGACAAAGGCGTTAGGCTGCGAGCTTGGTGCTTCAGGCATAACGGTCAATGCGATTGCTCCAACCGTTTTCAGATCACCACTAACAGCTTGGATGTTTGCAGACACACCGGAAGCAGAGAAAGTTCGTTCTGGCTTCTTGGCGCGTGTTCCAAAAGGCCGTTTGGGTGAGCCTGAAGATTTGGCAGGGCCATTGCTTTTCCTTTCATCCAAAGCATCTGATTTTTACACAGGGCATATCCTTTACGCCGATGGCGGCTATACGGCGGGATAAATGATGAGAAAAAACCGCCAAGTAGCTGTTATTGGTGCCGGTTTAATGGGCCATGGTATAGCGCTAATACTTGCTCGTGCCGGCCAAAGGGTTGCAATCACAGATCCCTTTGAGAATGCAAGAGCAACTGTAATTCAGCGCATTGCGGGTAGTCTTCATTCTTTGGGGGAAACTGACGCCTCAATCCCGTCGATCTTGAAAATGATAGAAGTCAGCAGCACTACTGCTGCTGCGGTTGAAAGCGCCGAAATCGTGTTTGAGGCAGCGCCGGAAAAAATGGATCTTAAGCAAACAATTTTTGCCGAGATCGAAGCTCATGCGCCCGAGAACTGTGTTCTCGCATCTAATACATCCGTTATGCCGATTACAAAAATCATGTCGAATCTGCGCATAAAGAACCGAGCGCTTGGTACCCATTGGTGGAACCCTCCTCATATGATCCCGCTTGTTGAAGTCGTTAGCACAGAGTGGACAGATCCTGCTGTGGCCGACGGTATGATGGCGTTGCTTGAAGATGCTGGCAAGACGCCAGTGCGCGTGAACAAGGACGTGCCTGGTTTTATTGGAAATCGCTTGCAGCATGCGCTTTGGCGCGAAGCTATCAGTCTCGTTGAAAACGGTATCTGCGATGCCGCTGCAATTGATGCAGTGATAAAAGCGAGCTTTGGACGGCGTCTTGCAGTTCTTGGCCCGCTAGAAAACGCGGATTTGGTTGGGACGGATCTGACACTCGATATTCATGAAAACGTTCTTTTTGATCTGGAGAGCCGACAGGGGCCATCTCCTTATCTGAAAAAGTTAGTTGAGGAAGGGAAACTTGGAATGAAATCAGGCGAAGGTTTTCACTCTTGGACTGACGAAGAAGCGGATGTTCTCCGGAGGAAAGTTGGGAACCATCTGAGCAAACTAGAGGAAATGCTTACCAAGTAGTTTTTCGGCCGTCAGGCCACGAATGGGAGGAAGTTATGACAAAACTATTGAGCGCTTTATCGCGTAGGAAATTTTTGGCAACCGGTGCCGTTGCCTTGGCGACACCCGCCATTTTGAAGAGCGGTCGTGCATTCGCGCAAACGCCTGTATTGAAAATTGGGCACGTAAGTCCAAAAACCGGACCACTTGCCAGTTTTGCCGAAGCTGATGACTACGTACTTTCAGCGGTAAGTAAGATGTTTGGTGCTGGGATAGAAAATAACGGTAAATCCTACGCCGTTGAAATTATCTCAAAGGATAGCCAATCAAATCCTAACCGTGCAGCAGAAGTTGCCGCGGACCTTATTCTTTCTGATGAAGTTGACATTATTGTCGCGGCCTCAACACCTGAGACTGTAAATCCGGTCTCAGATCAGGCTGAAGTCAATGAAGTGCCATGCATAACAACTGATTGCCCTTGGCAGCCATATTTCTTTGGCCGAAATGGTGTTCCGGGTACTGGCTTTGAAAACACATATCATTTCTTTTGGGGCCTTGAAGACGTTATCGGCGCATTCCTTGATATGTGGGGCGGCGCTGGTGTTGAGAAAAACGTAGGCGGGCTATTTCCAAACGATGCTGATGGCAACGCGTGGGGCGACGCTGAAAATGGATTGCCGAAACCATTGGCTGCAGCCGGATATAATCTTGTTGATCCAGGCCGGTATCAGCCCTTATCAGATGATTATTCCAACCAGATTGCTGCTTTCAAAGCTGCAAATTGCGAGATCATTACCGGCAATATGATCCCACCGGACTTTGCAACCTTTTGGGCACAGGCAGCACAGCAGAATTTCAATCCAAAGATTGTCACAATTGGCAAGGCTCTGCTGTTCCCATCTGTAATTTCCTCGCTTGGTGATCGTGGCGATGGTCTAAGTTCAGAGGTTTGGTGGTCACCAAATCATCCATTCAGCTCTTCACTGACCGGATCAAGTGCCAAGCAGTTGGCCGATGGGTTTGTAGCTGAAACAGGTAGGCCTTGGACTCAACCGATTGGCTTCAAACATGCACTGTTCGAAGTCGTTGCAGACGTCATCAAACGTTCTGAAGATCTAGAAGATCCTGCGGCTATTGTGGCTGCAATTGCTGGAACCAATCTTGATACGATTGTGGGCAATGTAAATTGGTCTAATGGTCCGATAAATAATGTAACCAAAACACCGCTCGTCGCTGGCCAGTGGCAGCTTGAAAACGGTGAGTATGATCTGAAGATTGTGGCAAATTCGGCTGCTCCAAATATTCCGATCACTGGCGAGTTCAAACTTCTCTCCTAAGCCTCAAACAATATCTTGGCACCACATCTTGGTGCCAAGATTTCCGGTAGATTTTAAGGAACGAAATGAGCGTTTTTTTGCAACTTGAAAATGTGTCCAAGTCATTTGGTGCCGTTAAGGTTGCCGATGCGCTTAGCTATGAAGTTGCAGAAGGTGAGGCCCTTGGGGTTATCGGCCCTAATGGTGCTGGCAAGACTTCAATGTTCAATTTAATTACGGGAGCTCTTAGGCCGGATAACGGCCGTATCCAGTTTTCAGGGGTAGACATTACACGATACAACGCCGCCCGGCGGTGTCGCTCAGGCATGGCGCGCAGTTTTCAGGTACCGCAACCCTTTTCTGGCATGACTGTTTTTGAAAATGCGATGATTGCGGCGACGCAGGCCGCAGGGCTTTCTGGTGTTGAAGCGGAAAGGCATTGCCTTGAGATACTTGAGCAAACTGAGTTGATGGATAAAGCCAACACGCTTGCGGGTGGTTTGACATTGCTTGGTAGAAAGCGTCTCGAGTTAACTCGCGCGCTGTGTGCAAAGCCCAAACTCTTGATGCTTGACGAAATTGCTGGCGGGCTCACAGAGGCTGAATGTTCGTCACTCGTCCAAACGATAAAGGACATCCATGCACGCGGTGTGACAATTATCTGGATTGAACACGTTGTGCACGCATTGCTGGCAGTTGTTGATCGGTTAATTGTTATCGATTTCGGCAAAAAAATTGCTGAGGGTGAGCCGCAGGCGATTATGCGCAGTCCTGAAGTGCAGGAAATTTACTTGGGGATCGAAGCTGATGCCTGACCCCATTTTAAGTATATCGGGCCTCAGCGCCCACTATGGCGACTTTCAAGCTTTGTATGGCATCGACCTTAAAGTTCAAGAAGGGGAAGTGATGGCCATCATTGGTGCTAACGGCGCTGGAAAAACAACGCTAATGCGT
Source organism: Hyphomicrobiales bacterium (assembly GCA_045107035.1). GTDB lineage: Bacteria > Pseudomonadota > Alphaproteobacteria > Rhizobiales. Next base: position 9,236 of record JBGCFS010000066.1, on the reverse strand, counting down.
TCGATTTCAGGCCTCATGCAAAACCAACCTGAACAAATAAGCCTCCGCGGCGAGGCAATCGGTTCGATACGGGCAGATAGGGCAGCTGCCAAAGGCGTCGCCCTTGTGCCAGAAGGGCGCCAGCTTTTTCCATCTCTGTCAGTTGAAGAAAATCTTATTATCGGCGGGCAGGTTGGTCGCAAAGGTCCTTGGTCCTTGGAAGCGGTATATAAGCTCTTTCCAATTTTGGATGAGCGACGCAATCAGCAATCTACATCGTTGTCTGGCGGGCAACAACAGATGGTTGCAATCGGTCGAGCATTGATGGCTAACCCTGATTTGATTTTATTTGATGAGATAAGCCTCGGGCTTGCTCCAGTAATCATCAAGTCAATTTACGACGCGCTGCCTGGCATCATTGGTGAAGGCATGACCGCGTTAATCGTCGAGCAGGACATTTCAAAAGCGCTGCTTGTTTCTTCAAGGGTTTGTTGCCTTCAAGAAGGGCGCGTTTCCCTACAAGGTGCATCTTCATCTGTGTCGAGAGAAGAAATTTCGCGCGCGTATTTCGGGGTTGAATAGACATGGAATGGGCTAACGCTATCGTTCAGGGGACATTGTTGGGCGGGCTATATGCGCTTTTTGCAGCAGGTCTGTCGCTCATATTTGGCGTTATGCGCCTCGTAAACATTGCACATGGCGATATGATCGTATTGGCTGCGTATCTTGGCCTCTCTGTTACATCGATCATGGGCTTACATCCGCTAATGGCGCTGCTCATAGTTGTGCCGTGCATGGGCGTTATCGGATATGTATTGCAACGTGGAATTTTGAACCAGACACTCGGCAAAGATATCTTGCCGCCACTTTTGGTAACTTTCGGGTTGTCAGTAATTATTCAAAATGCCTTACTAGAAATATACTCGGCTGATGCTCAAAAAATGGATGCTGGCACAATCGAGATTGCAAGTATTTCCGTTGCAGGACTGTCGCTTGGTATTTTACCACTGCTGACATTTGCAACCGCAGTGTTTGTCATTGCTTCGCTTCAATGGGCTTTTTACAAGACTGCAATTGGCCGCGCTTTCCGTGCTGTTTCAGACAATCAGGAAATCGCTCAGTTGATGGGGCTTAATCGCCGCCACGTTTTTGGGCTCGCGATGGCCTTGGCACTGATGGTTACAGCCATTGCAGGAATTTTGTTGGGCATTCGTACCAGCTTTGATCCATCAATCGGCGGTGGACGCCTAATCTTCGCGTTCGAAGCGGTCATCATAGGTGGTCTTGGAAACCTTTGGGGCACACTTGCTGGGGGCGTCATATTGGGCGTTGCGCAAACTGTTGGTGCCAAGATCGATCCCGGCTGGCAGCTACTCGCTGGACATATCGCGTTTCTTGTCATCCTTGCTGTTCGTCCAAATGGCCTGTTTCCGAGGATTAGCGAATGAGTGCCGAAGATTACAAAGTAACACGCTCTTCTGGAGCAGCTAAAGCCGCAGCAATATTGGGTGCAATCGCTCTTATTATTTTGATTGCGGCGCCGCTATGGGCAGGCCGTGCTGATATGCGTTTGATGGGTGAGTTGTTTCTCTACCTTTCCCTCGCGAGCTTGTGGAACTTGATGGCGGGATACGCCGGTTTGGTTTCCGTTGGGCAACAAGCTTATGTTGGTTTTGGCGGATATGTGTTGTTTGCGGTGACTATATTCGGTGGACTGTCGCCGATCCAGGCTATCTTTATTGCAGGTATTTTGGGCGCCTTAATTGCGATTCCAGTTGCGCTCTTGATTTTCCGTTTACGTGGCGCATATTTTGCAATTGGTACATGGGTCATCGCGGAAGTATTCCGGCTGTCATTTGCGCAGGTTTCTGCGCTTGGAGGCGGTTCTGGTACCTCACTTCCAGTTGGCATTGTAAAGTCATTGGCGTCGTCAAGATCTGGGCGAGAGCATTTGAGCTATTGGTTAGCTCTGGGGTCAGCGGTGACAGTGATTGTGGCTGTATACTTTTTCTTGCGCTCAAAAAAAGGCCTGGCACTTACAGCAATTCGCGACAATGAGCTCGCAGCTGCATCTCTAGGTATCGATATTTGGAAGACGAAGTTCCTTGTCTATGTAGTGACCGGCGCGCTGACGGCGATGGTTGGAGCTTTGATCTTTTTACAAAAACTACGCATTTCTCCTGACGCAGCGTTCAGCGTCAATGATTGGACTGCCTTTGTCATTTTCATCGTGGTAATCGGCGGCATAGGCACGATTGAGGGACCCATCATCGGTACGTTGGTGTTTTTTGCACTACGCGAGACGCTCGCAGATCTGGGAACAATATACCTTTTGGTACTCGGTGTAGTGGCAATTCTTATAATGCTCAAAGCGCCTCGCGGGCTTTGGGGACTTATCCGTGCGCGTTATGATCTTCAGTTATTCCCACTTAGCTACCGCGTTTCAAAAACGCGCACCACAACAGGTACATGATCATGTCCAAACAAAAGAAGACGATTATCACATGCGCGATCACTGGCGCGATCCATACGCCAACTATGTCGGACGCTTTGCCATATACAGCAGATGATATTGCCAAACAGGCCGTTGATGCCGCTCAAGCAGGTGCGTCAATCCTTCATCTTCACGCGCGCAGACCAGAGGATGGCGGTGTTTCTGTAGATACAGAACACTTCGGCGCATTTCTGCCGCGTATCAAACAAGCAACAAATGCCGTGGTGAACATTTCGACCGGTGGTTCGCTGACACTGTCTATTGCAGATCGCGTAAAACCCGCGACAACCTTTTCTCCAGAGATGTGTTCGCTGAACATGGGATCAATGAACTTCTCTTTTCATCCGTTGGCAAAGCGGTATGACACTTGGAAGTTTGACTGGGAAAAGGATTATGTTGAGGGGTCGGAAGGAAATATCTTCCGCAACACGTTCAAAGATATTCGTGAAGCTGCCGAAACGCTTGAGCCTCATAACATTAAGTTTGAACACGAATGCTATGATGTTGGGCACCTTTATAATCTGAAATTTTGCATGGATACTGGACTATTCAAAGCGCCAGTTTTTATACAATTTATCTTTGGTATTTTAGGCGGCATTGGGCCTGAGGTCGACAATCTTATTTTCATGAAACGTACCGCAGATCGCTTGTTCGGCGATGACTATCGCTGGTCTGTTCTGGGTGCCGGCGGGGCGCAAATGCCACTTGCAACAACCGCCAGCCAGATGGGCGGAAATGTTCGTGTTGGATTGGAAGACAGCCTGCTTATCTCGCGTGGCAAGCCAGCCGAAAGCAATGCACAACAAGTGGCGAAGATTAGGCGGATTGTCGAAGACCTAGGCTCGCAGATAGCAACACCAGATGAAGCGCGTGAAATTCTCGACCTCAAGGGAGGCGACCGGACTAATTTTTAAGGTTCATTTTTCGCACGATGGAGAAAGTATTTATGTTGAAACTCTACAATGCCGGTACAAGTGTATGTTCTGTAAAGGTCCGATTGGGCTTGGCAGAAAAGGGCATCGAATGGGAAGATGTACTTTTGGTTTTGCCAAAGGACGAGCAGTTTGATCCAGAGTATTTGAAGCTGAATGCAAATGGTGTCGTGCCAACGCTGGTGCACGATGATTTGGTCATCACAGAATCCAGTATTATTCTTGAGTACATAGATACGTTGGATGCATCAAGCAGATTGATGCCACAGGATACGGCATCAATCTTAACGACAAAGCTGTGGTTGTTGCGTTGCCTGGACATTCACTCGGCTGTCAACACGCTGACATTTTCCACAGTCAAACGTGACAGTATTTTAGCAAATCAGTCACCAGACCAAATTCAAGCCTCTATTGCCAAAATGCCAAATCCTAAGATGGCTGACAAACGCCGAGACCTTTTAAAGAACGGTGTGAATTCTTCGCATGTTGTAGCGGATTTCTTTACTTTGAAACGCACGTTTGATGACATGCAACGGGCGCTTGAAAAAACCGAGTGGCTGACTGGAGACCAATACGGGTTGGCTGATGTTGCGCTTACATCATATGTTGATCGGCTAGATCACCTGGGATGCTCAGGTCTTTGGGAAGAACGAACCCCATTGGTAGGCTCTTGGCTGAACGCCGCGCGTCAACGCCCGAACTACTCTCGGGCAATGGAACGGTATCTCGCACCTAACGAAGTAGAGAATACTCAGGAAGCAGGGAAAGCGCACTGGCCCAAAGTTAGAGATTTGTGGGCAGAATTCGTTTCGTAGCGAGTAAGACACCAGAGCGGTGGACTTCAAATTTAGAAGTCTTATCCGTCTGATTGTATCGCCCACTGGGAGGTGAGGCGGGACATAAAAAGTCATTCAGATCAAAATTGGGAGGAAAATATTATGAAAATTAAATCGCTTTTACTGGGACTTGGCGCGGCAGTGCTCATCTCATCAATGCCGACGCTTGCGCAGGCAAAATCACGTCTATTGGTAAATTGCTTTTGGCCTCCAAAGCACCATGTTTGTCGCGTTGTTCTACCTGAATGGCTTGCCGCGATTGAAGAGGCGACAGAGGGCAGGGTAACAGGTCGACTGACGCCAAAGTCTGTCGCGCCACCACCTGAGCAGCTTGCATCTGTAGAGAAGGGCCTTGCTGATGTGGCTGTGCAATTCAATGGCCTAATTCAAAACAGAATTAAAGGTCCCATTGTTGCAATGCAGCCGTTTGTTGGAACCGACAATGCTTCTGTTATGAGCCAAGCACTTTGGGAAACAAATCAGAAGTTTTTCCCGGACGAATTTGAAACTGTTGAGCTGCTCAGCCAATTTGTTATTTCTCCCGGCCAATTATATAGCCAAACCGACACACCAATTGTCACTCTGGAGGACTTTTCATCTCGTAAAATGTGGTCTTTGCCCGGACCTCTTGCTGGTATGTCAAAAGCTTTGGGCGCTGGCGTGGTTTCAAGCCCGGCGGTTAAATCGAATGAGATTATCTCAAGAGGCATCGTCGATGGGTTTTTCGGCCTCGATGCGCAAGCCGTTCGTGCCTTTCAATTGATGCCATATACAAAGTCGAATACCAAATTTTCGGTACCTGTCTATACGACATCATTTTCTATATTCATGAACAAGGACAAATGGGCTGAAATTTCTGCTGAAGACCAGGCTGCAATTTTAAAGTTAAGCGGTGCTGCATTAGGCATGAAATTCGGTTCGTCTTGGGACCAGCAGAACGCTGATGCTGAAGCCGGCTATGCAGAGGCTGGAATTACGGTAGTGGAAGCAGACCCAGCATTTCAAAAAGCACTGGTTGATGCTGCAATGCCAATCACCAAGAAATGGCTAACTGATGCAACAGCAGCGGGTATCGATGCGCAAGCTGCCCTCGACTTCTACAAAAAGCGAATTTCTGAGCTTTCGAGTAAATGACCTCGTTTAGACATACCCCCCCCAGAGCCAAGGCTCTGGGGTATATCATCGCTACATTAGAAACGTTCTCCAGCATAGTGATTTTGATCATGTTGCTTCTGACATTTGTCGATGTCATTGGAAGATATTTGTTGGGTGCACCGATATTTGGTGCTTCGGAAATGGTAAGCGCGTTATTGGCGTTAGTTGTATTTTCGGGACTTGGAATAGCAAATGCTCGTGACAGTCATATTGTTGTCGAACTCTTTGACACGCGCATTCGCAGAATAGCTCCCCGCTCTTATGATGTCATTGTTCAAGGGTTTTCAATCCTTGCAATGTGCCTAATTGCTTTTGTGCTTTTTGAAATAGCACTGGAATCCTATCAGCAAGGAGCGCGAACTTTCGTGCTCGAATGGCCTTTGTTTTATGTCACTGGTGCGATTTCTTTTTTGGCCATTGTGAGTGTAGTCAGCCAAGTTTTGGGCCTCATAGTTAAAAACTCTAATTCTGTAACCATCCAGATGGGAAGTGACCAATGATCCTTGCGCTTGTAGGTTTTGCATTTCTTCTAATGCTTTGTTTTTTCGGGTTCAGAGTAGGGTTTGCTACACTCATTGTCGGCTTTTTTGGCTTCGCTTATGAACGCGGATTTGGCGCGTCATTGGCAATGGTGGGACAACAAATTTCCCACGATGCAATGAACTACAATCTCAGTGTCATACCATTGTTCATATTGATGGGCGTTTTTATAGTCCATGCGAAAATCAGTCGAGATTTGTACGATGCAGCTTTTGCCGCTCTTGGACGGTTTAAAGGTGGTTTGGCCTTGGCAACTGTTCTTGCCGCAGGTGGGTTTTCGGCAGTGTGCGGCAGCACCCTTGCAACAGCAGCTACTATGTCGAAAGTGGCAATGCCACCGATGAAGAAATACAAATACGCTGACAGTTTAGCGTCAGGTACAATCGCTGCAGGTGGGACGTTGGGTATTATGATCCCGCCATCAGTTCCGTTGGTAATCTATGGGATAATTGCGGAGCAAGACATCGGCCTGTTGTTCATTGCAGGAATATTGCCGGGGCTGCTTCTTATAATGTTGTTCATGCTATCGGTTGCTATCACAGTGCGTCGCAATCCTTCCTATGCTCCTGAAGCAGAGCCACTAAGCGAGGCTCGGCAAAGGGAAGCAGTGCGCGGAACATTACCAGTTTTATTTCTTTTCCTGCTGGTGCTCGGTGGAATATATGGCGGAGTATTTACTGCAACCGAAGCATCTGGGATTGGCGCTTTTGGAGCGGCAATTATTGCGGTGTTCAGAGGTCACCTAATAACATTTTCTGAGTGGAAGCAGTGCCTTACAGATGCAACTGTGACAACAGCTACCATCTTTATGGTGTTACTCGGTGCGATTGTATTCTCGCAATTCATCAACCTTTCGGGCATGCCATATGATCTTTTAGATTTTATCGAGGATCATGAACTCTCAACCCTGCAATTGGTTGCATTCATAATATTTATTGCGATTTTAATGGGCATGGTATTTGAAGCGATCGGAATTTTGGTGTTGCTCGTTCCTGTATTCTTGCCCGCACTATCGCTCTCCGGCGTAGATATGATTTGGTTCGGAATAATCGTTGTTCTCGTTTCAGAAATTGGGCTTATAACACCGCCAATTGGGATGAACGTCTTCGTTGTTAAGTCTGTACTGCCAGATGTGAAACTGATCGATATATTTAAAGGGGTTTTGCCCTATATCGCTGCCTTGTCTGTGGGGCTTCTTCTGGTGTTCTTTGTTCCGCAGATAGCCACACTCCTTCCAAGTTTGATGAGATAGCTATGACGAAGATTAAGAACATACTTTTCATAATGGCTGACCAATTGCGGTGGGATCATCTCTCTTGCTACGGTCATCCGCATCTTCATACGCCAAATATTGACAAATTGGCAGATCGGGGCGTTCGTTTCGACCGCGCCTATGTCCAATCGCCTGTGTGCGGTCCAAGTCGGGCCTCATGCTATACGGGCCGCACGGTCTTTAGTCACGGTGCTACTTGGAACCGCGTGCCTTTGCCTATCGGTGAGCTAACGTTAGGCGATTATCTGCGTCCAATTGGTGTGCGAACAGCCGTGGTTGGAAAGACGCATATGATCCCGGACAGAGAAGGTATGGCTCGACTTGGTCTCAATGATCAAACGGAAATCGGGTGCCTCGTAAGTCAACCTGGGTTTGACCCGTATGAGCGTGACGACGGGTTGCACCCAACGCCCATGTTAAAAGCAAAGGGCGGAAAGCTTCGGTATAATGACTGGCTTCGTGAACAAGGCTACCAGGGCGAAAACCCTTGGAACGACTATGCGAATTCCGCAGATGGCGAGAATGGAGAAATTTTATCCGGTTGGCATTTGAAGAACTCAAACTTGCCGGCGCGAGTTAAAGAGGAACACTCCGAAACCGCTTATATGACAATGCGGGCCCGTCAATTCATTGAGGAAATGGGTGATCAGCCTTGGCTATGTCATTTGAGTTTTATCAAGCCGCATTGGCCTTATATGGCTCCAGCACCTTACCACGATCTGTTTGGCCCCGAGACGTTTACCGAAATTTCTCGCAGCGATAACGAACGGGTAGATCCCAACCCCGTTTACGGCGCATTCATGGGGATGGAAGTCAGCGAGACATTTTCTAAACAAGGCACGCGGGAAACCGTAATGCCAGCCTATATGGGATTGATAAAGCAGATTGATGATCATCTAGGGCGCCTGTTTGCTTATCTTGAACAGACCGGAAAAGACAAGGAGACGATGATCGTTTTCACGTCAGATCACGGAGATTATCTTGGTGATCATTGGATGGGAGAGAAAGAGCTCTTTCATGAAGTGTCTGTGCGCGTACCGCTCATAATATATGACCCGCGAAGCCAAGCTGACAAAACTCGAGGGACTGCCTCAGAAAAGTTAGTCGAAGCAATTGATTTGGTTCCAACGTTTCTAGAGGCAACTGGTGCTCCGTCTGCTAATCATAGGCTTGAAGGTAAATCTCTTCAGCCGCTTTTGAACGGTGAGGAAACTAAACATTGGCGGGAAGCCGTGTTCTCCGAAATTGATTATGCTTTTTATACAGCCCGGGAAACACTTGGTGCGGGATTGTCTGATGCGCGCGGTTACATGGTACGAACTGATCATTGGAAGTACGTGCATTTTCAGAATTTTCCACCTCAGCTCTTCGATCTCAAAAATGATCCGGATGAGTTTACAGATCTGGGAAGGCATGAAGATTATGAGGAGATTCGTAAGGACATGCATAACCGTCTTTTGAACCGACTCCTATCGCGAAAGAACCGTGTTGGCATGACGGATGAAGGCGTAGCAAACATCCGAAAAAGCGAAGATTCTGCTGGAATTTTGATTGGAAAATGGTAGCGGAATAAATTTGCTCAAAAATTTATTAAACTATTGAAATAATAGATAAATTTAATTAATAAATGACGAAATCATGGAACGGGAAGCCTATAAGTCTTCGCCGGGGTTCTCCAAAAGAGAAAGCCTCCTTCACCAGTGCCGAAGTACTGAATGGCTTCATCAAATTCAGAGAAAATTGTATTGGATGATTCACGCAGTCCATCGACGGGAAAATTCGACGCAAACATTACCCTGTTTGGACCGAAAATATCGATGGCAGTTAGGATAATGTCCATGTTGTCCCCTAGGCTCCATGGCCTGTCAGCAATGCCTATCCCTGAATGTTTCCCGTCAGGGCCCATGGGATCAAATAGGTTGATTGCTTAAGGGAGAGTTTTTGGCTCATCTTCACCTTCTAGGAGTGAAGAATGAGACATACACCCGAACGCCACACTGATGCAGCAGACCGCATTGTGAAGGACA
>JBGCFS010000065.1:0-7148 GCA_045107035.1 Hyphomicrobiales bacterium | reverse complement strand
TTGTCGGGGCGAGAATTGCGGGCTGGCTATGCGGAAGTTGCCAAATATGGCCTGATTGATGATCCCGAATTTTTTGTATGGCTGGAAAACAACCATGAGGCCTTGCTAGTTGATGCTGATCCAGCGGCACGTATTCACGCTATTGCCATGTCTTGCCGCTCAAAGGCCCGTATTGTAAGCGAAGATGAGCAAGAACACGGCAAACGGGCGCTGCTTAATCTGGGCCATACATTTGGCCATGCTCTGGAGGGCGTGACTGGTTATTCGGATCGTTTGGTTCACGGTGAGGGTGTTGCGATTGGCATGGTGATGGCGCATGATTTTTCTGCTCATATGAATTTGTGTTCCAGAGATGACGGCGCGCGGGTTCGTGCCCATCTCAAAGCGGTTGGATTGCCAACGCAAGTGAGCGATATAGCCGGTGATCGGCTAAATGCTGATGAGCTATTGAAGTTTATTGGGCAGGACAAAAAAGTTCAGCGCGGAGCATTGACGTTTATTTTGACCAAAGGGATTGGTGAAGCGTTTGTTTCCAATGAAGTGCCGCCTTCCGCCGTGCAGGATTTTCTGCAGCAATCGCTCAAATGATTTTTGGCTGAAAACGTCACAGTTGGCCCTAACTTGAAGAGCGTTTATATAGTGACCAGTTTACCTATACCTTTTGGAGATATTTAGCCCGATGACCGGCGCACTTTGGTTCACAGTCATTGCCGTTTTGACACTTATTGTTTTGTCCGCATTCTTTTCTGGATCGGAAACAGCGCTAACGGCCGCGTCCAAGGCACGCATGCATGCATTGGAGAAAGCCGGAAGCAGCCGCGCAAGCATTGTTCAGCGGCTTATTCAAAACCGTGAGCGTCTTATTGGCGCGTTGTTACTTGGCAACAATCTGGTCAATATTCTTGCTTCAGCCCTTGCGACCAGCCTGTTCATAACGTTGCTTGGCGAATCTGGTGTAATTTATGCCACCTTGGTTATGACGGTTCTGGTTTTGGTGTTTGCCGAAGTGCTTCCGAAAACCTTGGCAATTACCAACCCTGATAAGTTCGCCCTTGTCGTCTCTCCTGTAGTTCGGGTTCTGGTCGCTGTTTTCAGTCCGATTGTTATTACAATTGAGTTGTTTGTTAAAATTCTGCTCAACCGTTTTGGCGCCAATGTGGGTGATGGCGATATTTTGTCTGCACATGACGAGCTGCGAGGCGCTGTGAATTTGCAGCACCATGAAGGTTCACTCTTCAAAGATGATCGTGACCGGCTTGGCGGTGTGCTTGATTTGAATGAGCTGGAAGTCTCCGATATTATGGTTCACCGAACCGGCATGTTGGCTCTGAACGCAGATGAGTCGCCTTCAGATTTGGTGGATATGGTGCTGGAAAGCCCATATACTCGTATTCCTATGTGGCGAGAAGATCCTGACAACATCGTTGGTGTTCTGCATGCCAAAGATTTGCTGCGTTCCCTGCGGGCTGTAAATGGTGACGTTGATAAACTAGACATCAATGAAATTGCTTCAACACCATGGTTTGTGCCAGATACAACCAGCCTGAAAGCCCAACTCAATGCCTTTTTGAAGCGCAAAATCCATTTCGCACTTGTGGTCGATGAATATGGTGAAGTGCAAGGTCTGGTGACGCTGGAAGATATTCTGGAAGAAATTGTCGGCGAAATTGCCGATGAGCACGATGTAGAAATTCAAGGCGTCATGCCGCAGCCAGACGGCTCGGTGAATGTCGAAGGTACGGTTCCCGTTCGGGATCTCAATCGGGCTTTGGATTGGTCCTTGCCGGATGAGGAGGCAACGACAATTGCAGGCCTGGTCATTCATGCTGTGCAGACAATACCAGAGCCCGGCCAGAGCTTTACATTTTACGGGTTCCGTTTCCGCATATTGCGCCGTCAGAGAAACCGCATAACGTCCTTGAAAATTTCGCCTTTGTCCAAAGACGTTGGCAAGGCGACACCTGCTGTATGACCGGAGCTGCTGACTATGATCTTGCCATTGTAGGTGCGAGTTTTGCTGGCTTGGTTGCCGCTCGTTCTGCTGCTTTGCGCGGATTGAAAGTGCTGGTGATCGAGGCCAAGAATGATCCTGGCGCGCGTATACACACCACCGGTATCGTGGTGCGTGAAGCGGCTGAAGCGGTTGATATTCCGCACCATGTTACCAAACGTATTCGTGGCATTCGACTGTATGCACCATCTGGCCGCCATATGGATTTATTTGCGCCCGGTTATGCTTTCCTGACTACTGATACGGCAGCCCTAATGCGCTGGCTGGCTGATGAAGCCACGCGCGTTGGTGTGCAGATCATGTGTGATACAAGGTTTACTTCCGCGCGTTACGAGCAAGGTCTTGTGCATTTGGATAGGCCGGCAATCACGGCGCGTTATTTGTTGGGTTGTGATGGTGCTAAATCGCAAGTGGCAGAAGCGTTCGGGCTCGGCAAAAACAAAAAACTGCTGATTGGGCTGGAAGCTGAATATAAGGGATTGGACGCTGTTGATCCGCGTTTCTTGCACTGCTTTTTGGATTCCTATATTGCACCCGGATATATTGCTTGGGCAGCGCCCGGGCCTTCTGTGACCCAGATAGGTTTGGCTACCAAAGGCGATGCCAAACCTGCGCTGCAAAAGTTCATAGACAATACAGAAGCGCAATTTGGCTATTCCAAAGCAGAAGTCGTTGAACGGCGCTCAGGTGTCATACCCTGCGGTGGGCTTGTCCGGCCTTATGCGACTGATGGTGTGATGCTTATGGGCGATTCTGCCGGGCTGGTTTCACCACTGACAGCAGGTGGCATAAAGCTGTCATTTGAGTTTGGTCGCCGGGCGGCACACGCGGTTGCTGATCACTTGTTGAACGCTGGGCCAACCCCAGAGCAGGTCATCGACAAAGACCTACCGCGCTTCCACATCAAATCACGGTTGCGCAGTGCCCTGAATTTTGGTCCGCCAAACTGGATGTACGAAATGATGATTGGAACGCCGCCCTTGCGCGCCCTTGCGCAAAGGCTTTATTTCCACCGCAGAGGCAGCGGTGGATCATTTGACGAATTTGCAGAAAAGTTCAGGGACTAGTTCTTTACCGCAGTTTATGGGCAAGGATTTCCATGAATCTGGTGAAGCGCGTTGATCCGGTCTTCCAACTCATGACTGATGCCAATATTGCCTGCTTCAATTGCAATATCGAGCTGCTCCATTGTCGTCGCACCAATTATGGTGGATGTGGTAAATGGCCGTGTCGTGGCGAAAGCCAATGCCATTTGAGATGGGTCCATGCCAAACTCAATCGCTAGATCCACATAGGCTGTGAAGGCTTCGTCAGCGCCCGGGCCTTCATATCGAGCAAGGCGATTAAACAGGGTGCGCCGTGCGCGCGGTGGCTGTGCGCCGTTCTGGTACTTGCCGCTATGGAACCCTTGCGCCAATGCGGAATATGCCAACAAACCTAGATCTTCCCGCATGGCAAGCTCTGCCAGATTGACTTCAAATGTTCGGTTTACAAGATTGTAGGTGTTTTGGATGGAGTGAACCCTGGCAAGCCCTTGATGTCTGTGAGCTTCAAGATAACGCATCGCGCCCCATGAACTTTCATTGGACAATCCAATTGCGCGCACTTTGCCCGCCTTAACGAGGCTGTCCATAGCCTCTAAGGTTTTTTCGATGGCGACTTCATCCTCAAGTTGGTCTGGATGCTTGTAACGCATTGGGTTGCTGCCGAACCCGGATACGTTTCGGTCTGGCCAATGGATTTGGTAGAGGTCGATATAGTCTGTTTTTAAACGTTTGAGGCTGCCTTCAACAGCTTCAAGAATGTTGCGTTTGTCCAATTTGGGCAAAGACCCATCAGAGCGGAACCAGTTCATACCATCGCTGCGGCCAACAACTTTTGTTGCCAGAATGACCTGGTCGCGATTGCGGCGTTCCTCAAACCAATCACCTATGATTTCTTCTGTACGTCCCATTGTGGCGGCTTTGGGTGGAATTGCATAAAGCTCTGCCGTGTCAAAAAAATTGACACCTTTTTCCAGTGAACGATCCATTTGTGCAAAACCTTCAGCTTTGGTGTTTTGCTCGCCAAATGTCATGGTGCCAAGGCAGATTGAAGAAACTAAAATGTCTGTGCGGCCAAGCCTGCGCATGTCCATAAGGTGCGTCCTGAATTGTAATTTTGAATCTAGCGGATGGGATCGTTGTCAGTTGAAAGTTTAAGAGGCCTTGTTAATCCTGTCTAGCATCGCCTCTACATTTGGCAAAATACGTTCAACGATAATCCCAACCCCTTCTTCAGTCGGGTGTAATCTATCGGGCAGATTAAGGGCTGGGATTGTGGCCACACCGTCCAAGAAGAATGGGTAGAGATCCACCTCATGTTTTGCGGCAAGATCGGGGTAGATACTGTTGAAGGCGGTTTCAAAGTCGGGGCCTAGATTTGGCGGGGCTACCATGCCAGCCAGAAGGACTTCAATGCCTCGCTCTTTGAACCGTGCGATCATCGCATCCATTGCCTCACGTGTAATCTTGGGATCGATACCGCGCAATGCATCATTTGCGCCAAGTTCCAGAATGACCCCTTTAACATCTGGCCCAATCGACCAATCTAATCGGGACAAACCGCCACTTGCTGTATCGCCCGAAACTGCAGCATTTTGTACTTCAACCTCAATTCCCTTATCACTGAGGGCCTTTTGCAGTTGATTTGGAAATGCTGCTTCTGGCGGCAGTTGGTAACCTGCCGAGAGGCTATCGCCAAAGGCCGCGATAATTAATTTGTCTTGTGCTGTTACCGGAGCGGTCCAAACTGCGCTCAACCACGTAACAAGCAATATGACAGGTAAAACTTTGTAATGCATCAAAACGTTCCCATATGAAAATTTACCGCTTGGACCATTCAATGGGACTTGCACTGCTGATCCGCCAATTCAATCTTATATAGGTCTTTATCCCGTGAGCGAAACACCTCCGACCATTGCAACTCCCTTTGCTATTCGTTTGAAAGATGTTCAACTGAGTCTGGGCTCCGGCGCTGCACGGGTTCATATCTTGAAGGGTTTCAGCTTTGACGTCGCCCAAGGCACGTCTCTGGGCCTCATTGGTCCCAGTGGTTCTGGCAAATCGACATTGTTGATGGTCATTGGCGGTCTGGAACGGGCGGATAGTGGCATTGTGGAAATTGCTGGACAATCTTTCGAATCTTTGTCCGAAGATCAACTGGCGACCTTTCGTGGCGCGAATATTGGTATTGTGTTTCAGTCCTTCCATCTGATTAGCAATATGACTGCGCTGGAAAATGTGGCAGTACCGTTGGAGCTTGCTGGCGTTAAAGATGCTTTCGAGCGCGCGCGGGCGGAGCTGGAAAGCGTTGGACTGGGTAATCGAGCAGATCACTACCCCACTGAACTATCTGGCGGTGAGCAGCAACGTGTTGCGATAGCGCGCGCCTTGGCGCCTCGGCCAAAAATACTGATCGCCGATGAGCCAACAGGCAATTTGGATGCCGAAACCGGAAAGGACATCTCCGATCTGATGTTTCGCATTCAAAAAGAGCGCGGCATGACGCTGGTTCTCGTGACACATGATGGTGGGTTGGCAAACTCCTGTGAACGAGTGGTCGCTATTCGGTCGGGAGAAATATTTGAAGACCGAACGGCCGGCGAGACAATGTTGCAGAGCGCGTGAGCCAAGATATGTCAAACGCAGCAGCGAATGCTCCCGTTTCCACACCGTTTGGCCTTTCCATCCGATTTGCGTTGCGCGAATTAAGAGGCGGCTTAAGCGGTTTCTATATATTTTTGGCGTGCTTGGCTCTGGGCGTTACAGCCATTGCCGGTGTGGGCTCGGTTTCTCGATCCTTGAGTGAAGGTATTTCGCAGGGTGGCGCTACCATTCTTGGTGGTGACATCTCCTTTGAATTGGTTCACCGCGAGGCAACTCCGGAAGAGCTCACTTTTATCGAAACGCTTGGCATCGTTTCGAAAATCAACACAACCCGTGCCATGGCCCGTCGCAGCGATGGCTCTGATCAGACGCTGGTGGAGTTGAAGGCTGTTGATGGTCTTTATCCGCTGGCTGGAACGCTGAAAACGACATCTGGTGCTGAATTATCCGGGCTTTTGGGCCGCCAAACGGATAGGGATGAACAATGGGGCGCGATTGTTGCTCCTGAGTTGCTGGCGCGTTTGAATTTATCTGTTGGAGACAACGTTCAGATTGGCACGCTGTTGCTGCAGATCACCGATACGCTGATGGTAGAGCCTGATCGACTTTCAACTGGTTTCGGGTTTGGCCCACGTTTGATGATTTCTGACAGTGCATTGGAGGAAAGTGGCCTGATTCAACCTGGAAGCCTCATGGATTGGGTCTATCGGGTTAAACTGCCTGCTGGACAAAACTTGGACGGGGATCTGGAGCGCATCGAAAAAACCGCTGAAGCGCAGTTTCCGCTTGCGGGTTGGGATATTGATACCCGCAACAATGCATCGCCCGGACTTCGTCGCAATATAGAGCGATTTGCGCAATTCTTGACGCTGGTTGGTCTCACAGCACTGATTGTTGGCGGTGTTGGTGTGGCCAATGCAGTGCGTGCGTATCTCGATACGAAGCAAAAAGTTATTGCAACCTTCAAATCTGTCGGGGCTTCTGGCGGTTTTGTGTTTCGGGTCTATCTGACGCAAATCATGGTGTTGGCCGTCATTGGTATCTCTATTGGTCTAGTTGCCGGCGCGGCTATTCCGTTTTTTGCTGGCGGGTTTTTACGCAACATCTTGCCGGTCGACAGTGCGGTTGGGGTCTATCCGCAGGAGCTTGCGCTTGCTGTCTTGTATGGAATACTGACCACTTTGGTGTTTGCGCTTTGGCCGCTTGGAAAGGTGCAGGAAATCTCGCCAACGGCGCTGTTCCGTGATGGCGGCTCAGCTTCATCTGGGTTGCCGAAACTGCCTTACTTGATTGCGTTTCTGGTGGCTGTTGTTGCACTCGCAAGCTCCGCGATTTTTCTATCTTACGACCCGTTCATTGCCAGTATTTTTGTGGGCGCCTGCGCAGCGGCTTTTGTTCTCTTACGCCTGGTTGCGACCGGCATTATGGCTGTCGCAAAACGTTTGCCGCGCGCGCAGTCTACGCCATTGCGTTTGGCTGTTGGTAACCTT
>JBGCFS010000064.1:0-7121 GCA_045107035.1 Hyphomicrobiales bacterium | reverse complement strand
GCAAAGCAATGTCCCGAGAGGGAGGGCCAGTGGAGGCAATGCCAAAACATAAACAGGCCGGACAGACGACAGTACTGACGAAACGACCGCGAAAATCGCTAAAAAACTCTTGCATTGCAGGAGCCACCCACAGACGACATTGGCATGGGGCAAATTTGCTGCCATTCGCGGAACCAGAGAGCTGTGAAACCTTGGCCTAGCGCCAGAGTTTGAGCAGAATGAAATTTCTAAAAGGCCGCTGAAGTGATTGCCTAGCTCCAATAGGGCGGCCGCTACAATCAAACATAAGCATAAGTGGAGAGTGGGTTGCATATCCACATCGTTCCATTTTTGACTACCCCCAACATTATATGTCGTTAGTATTAGCTCATACTAAAAATCGATTTTGATTGCTGGAATTAGGCTTATGACAGATCAAATTGCATCTCAAACACTTGTATTCGTCGTTCACGGGCTGCGTGGAAACAAAGAAAAACTCGGAGATCTCAAAAGACTTCTAGAAGAGGCCTATCCCGGTTGTAATCTGAAGTTGCCAGAATTTTCTTACGCCTCCCTCCTTTCGACAAAACGTGCGCCTCAGCTCGTTCAGCACATCATAAGCCTCATTGATGATGCATATAGTATGGGTAACTTCGATCGTGTGGTCCTAGTTGGGCATAGCATGGGAGCGGTTCTCGCAAGGCGTGCACTAATCGAGGCCAGCGGCGTTCCAAGCGATTGGGTCGAAAGCTGCCCGCACTCGTCCAAATTGGAAAAAGATCTAGCAGGAATAAAAGAGCGAAAATGGGCCGCAAAGGTTGAGCGCTTCGTCATGTTGGCCAGCATTAGCCGTGGTTGGAGTGCACAACACACAAAATCACCTTTGCAAAGTTTTCAGTGGAATTTGGGTGGAATGATCGGCCATCTTCTGCCTCAAAATAGGCGTCCGACACTGTTCGATTTTCGCCAAGGCAGCCCGTTCATAGTGCAAACAAGATTGCGTTGGCTTGACTATTGCCGGCACGTTCAAGATCGGCCTCAAGTCATTCAGTTTCTGGGAACTAAAGATGATGTGGCCCCGCCAAACGACTCGGTTGATTTTGCGACGTCACAAGAAACAGATCGCTTTATCCAGGTGGAGCTGCCGCACTCCAGCCATTCGAGCCTTTTGCAGTTTTATCCCAAGACAAGTACCAATCCGTCCAACTCCAGCCACATGAAGACACGCCTTAGAATTGTGAAGGCAGTACTACAGGGCCAGTTTGAAGCCTATGAGAAATATGTTGTGAAACGCCAGTGGTTCTCTGACGAATTGCCGCCGCCACCCGACTCGACAGTCAAAAATGTTGTCTTCGTTTTGCATGGTATTCGGGACCGGGGTTTCTGGACAAAGAAGATCGCCGCGCGTGTTCGGGAAAAAGCCGATGATGCCAGTATTTCACTTATATCACGCACACCAAGCTACGGCTATTTTCCAATACTGCCGTTTCTACTGCCTTGGTACAGACGTCAAAAAGTCGAGTGGTTTATGGACCACTATGTAGAAGCTGCGGCTGTGTACTACGACGCGGACATGCACTTTCTTGGCCATTCGAATGGAACGTATCTCGCAGCGCGGGCGTTGCAGGACTATCCCATCGTCTCGTTCAAGCGCATTTTTTTTGCGGGCAGCGTTGTTCGTACTGATTATGAATGGGACAAACTAGTGGCGTCCGGACGTGTCGAAAAAATCTTCAATGTCGTTGCAACCGCGGACTGGGTAGTTGCGATTTTCCCCAATGGCCTTAGGTTTTTGCAGTCCTTTTTCGATTTGGGTGGTGCAGGACATGTCGGCTTCGAAAAGTCAGTCCCAGGCGCACTATATCAAATGGATCACCCTGCGTCTTCGTCTGGCGAACGGGATTATGTTGATGGCGGACACAGCGCGGGAAGGGCTGAGACTCTCTGGAACGAAATTGCTGAGTTCTTTGTGTACGGAGATGAAATTCCCGTCATGGACAATCCGAATTTCAAAACAAACCAACCACTACTATGGCGCATCATCGGGTATATTTCACCAGCGATTGTTGCGTGTATTGCAACCATAGTAATTGGTCTGGGCGTCATCAGCTTGTGGGCTACGACAAGTTCCATTGCATCAATTGATCCGCCAGCTTGGACCACGGACGGTTGGCTTTGGAACGCATGGTTCAATGTGTCGACACCCGGACATCTCCTCATCCTTAGTATCTATACCGCTGTTCTGCGCTTTATGGCTTTGCGTTTCTAAAGAAGGCGGGGAAATAAGTTGGGATGGATGACGTTTTAGTAGAATGGGCTCGCTTGGATCTGATCTTGAAAGCCGATCGCCGGTCAACGCGCAGCATTTGATGATCATGTCTCAAGGACTTTGATTGTCGAATGCTCTAGTCAAATGGATTGAAGGCTTGCATCGCTTTGATCGGGCGAACCCTTGCAGGAGAGACTTCTTTGATGTTGGAAAAAACCCGATCAAGGGCTTCGAAGAATGGTACTTTCAGACTTTCATTCAAGGGTTTTTGATGATCATCCCAGTGAATTGGGTAAACGGTCTTAGCGCCGGATATTCCAACGGTCTCGGCAATGTATTTTTTTATGGTCGCTTTTTTTTGCCACCCTAAGCCTCCAATACCAAGAAACACTGTATCAGCAGTTAGCTTGAGATTGCCCACTTGCCCGTCTAGTTGTCCTGCGGTTGGAAAAATCAAAAACGCCCTGTTGTTCACTTCTACATAAGCGGCCATGGAGGCACCTTGCTTCATATTGGCCACGCGTGCCGGGAATTTCCAATCCTTCGCATCACCGAAAAACTCGATGGATTTGGATAGAAGGTTTTCTGAGTGAGGCGTATCAAACAAAGTGATCTTGATATCACCAATCTTAATCTTTTGGCTCTTGGTGGCTGAAACCATGATTGGAACAAATTGGTCTTGCGACAAGAGCGATGGTAGCCAATGGAACCTCTCTTTAGATCTATCTAATATCAGCCGAACGGAGCTGTCCCCGTACAAAGTTGCCCCGGTCAAACCGGCAATCACGCCTACGTCCATCGCGTGATCATAGTGACCATGAAGGGGTATTATCGCGTCCAATTGCCTACGGTCATTTTGCTCAAAACGACGATTTTCACGCGAAGAGAGATGACGTGACGCGATTCCGATCTCTTCAAGCACGTTCGAAATTCGGTAGGGGCTAGGTTCTATTCTGCGCCAAAGATTGTGAGATTCACGAGAAATATAACCGTCGATTAGGACGCTCGACTTGGGTGTCGTGATCAGGAAACTGCTCGTTCCAAGAAAGGTAACTTGGAGCTCCGACGGGCTAGGCCGCCGCAGGATGTCGATGTCATCCATGAAACCCTTGAAGGACTGGGAACAGCCACTCGTCAGAAACAAAAGCAGCAATAAGAAAAAGCGCATAAGTTAATCCAAGAAATCTTTCGTCAATACTGACAACGATCTCTCAGTATTGTCATCGGGGCAACAGGTTTTAAAATTTGAGCGAGGGCGAAGGGATTTGCGGACTTCTAATTTGACAGATCAAAAGCCCGCTTCTCATAATTGGGACAGAGTTTTTTTTGAAGATATTCACGTTCTAGGAAATTAAAATGATAACAAGACGGTCCTTGATTAGTAGTGCCATTCTTGCAGCGACAGGCGCGATGTCGGGTTGTGGCTTGTCACCTGCGCAACGAAAGAGTTTCACGGCGAATTGTGAAGCTACGGGAGGCGACATTTATAAGGCGGATGGCTCGCCAAAAAGATTGTACATTGATAGCCATTGCCATTTGATGACGTCTCGAGATAGCGATCAAGCCGCATTCATTGCCCGAAAGGTTGCGCCTCGCAGGTTTGCGCGCGGTATAAACGAGCGTCGCTTCAACCGGTTTTTGGATAACATTGTCCAGTTGGTCGACCGCGATTACCGCACCGCACGCAAAGAAGCCAATGATCTGCTAAAAACGACAAGGAGAGACGGCTCAAATGGAAAGACAGAGTGGGGAAATTCAGCTGCTAGAATCGAACATCTTTGTAAGCTCGGGCGTCCGTCGGGGCTGGATTTAGTTGTAGCGAAGGAAGGGACCGGGCCAGATACCAATCAGCGCTTAGGAAATGGTCGAACAACGGGTTTTGTCACGAGCCGGACCCGGAATGCGGCGATCATGATGGCGCAATTTCCTAAAGTAGATTTGTTTGTTCCGTCTGTTGTCGATTTCTACGAGGGCGATCCGGAAGGGTATTCCGACCCTGTGCGTCAAATGCAATATTATACCGCTCTTGCTATCGTCAGTGAGGGCCGTTTTTTGCCAATGGTCTCGTTCAACCCAGAGCGGTATTACGAAGAAAAACGAGACCGGCATGCGTTCGACAATCTCGATCTTGTTCGCAAGGCTATTGAATTCGGCGGAGCTATCGGTGTCAAAGTTCATCCTTCGTCCGGGTTCGATCCCTACAGAAACGTTGACTACGCGCAATTGGGCGAAGGCCGCCAGCGTGATAAGTGTCACAATCGCTCGAACGATGAGCAAAAGAACCGGAACGCCGAACGGTACGAGATGATGGATAAGGGTATGTCATCGCTGTTCGAGTTATGTAGCGAGCTAGATGTTCCAATTCTCACTCATTCGGGCACCACAATCGCATCGGTTTCTCATTGCATGTACGGCGCAAGTGACCCAAACAATTGGACCAATTCGACCCTTCATTGGGCTAAAGCGTTAGTCGAAGCGCGCCCAAAAGCTCCGAAAGCGCGTGTTTCACTGGCCCATTTAGCCGGCGGGTTTGGCGACTTATTTGGGCCAAGTGAAAAAACCCCAGAGGGACGATCGAAAAAGGACAAATGGTTTGTACCAAACCCGTATGAATATGATTCTTCAGAGAATCTAATACCCTCGGATTGGCTGAAAACCGCAATTGATCATATCTCGAGCAGCTCTTCGTCGGATATGTATATTGATACTTCGGTAATGGACGAGTTGGCTTATTCACAGGCATTCCGAGAAAACAGAATTTCTAAAGAACAAGGGCAAGACGCAGTTTGGAAAATAGCTCCGGGCATTCGGCAAACCAGCCGCGGCGCAATTGCAAAGGCACGCGAAGATGAAAAGCGAGTTATGAAGCGGAAATATTCAGATAAAAGTAATTTTGCGGACAAATTCAGCAACTTTGTCGATAAGACTTCCGTACTACATGACAGATTAGTTTACGGAAGCGATCTTCACATGAACGCTGTTGCGACTGTCTCCGAAAGCGATGCATATCTGGATTTGATCGAAGGCGCGATCCCCGACAAGCCCGGTTTGCGGAGCAAGGTAATGGGAGGCAATGCTGCTACATTGTTTGGCCTCAGGCACGGCAATACCAATAGGGGGCGAATTGAACGGTTCTTGAAAGACACCGGAACTGACCCCAAGTCCGTTCGTTGGATACAAAAGCTAGACGCATTAAAGACTGGTTAGACGTTTTGACCTAATACCGGAAGAAACGGCCCATACTATTCTGGTTCCGGATATTGCGACATCTGCTAGCAGTTAGTTCTGGCCCACAACTGCCATCCAGCGCGCCGTCTGGATACCGCAGTAGCAGCCCGCTTTCCGGACTTTCGCTGCAGTGCGAAACTCACGGTCTGGTTCACCCATTCGGTTTCAAGGTCGCTCTCAGGAAACCCCAGCGGCCATAGTTTGGTGGTTGTTCATCCTGGTGTGATCCCAAAACCCACAGACGACATTCGCAACATGCCCGACGCCGCGATGCGGCGTTTCGCATTGCGGACCTTCGTGCAAAGCGCAGCATTTTGGGTTGGTCAGAGGTTGTCGGCATGAAATCCTTTGGCACCGCGCTGACCGGTAAATCGACGTGATGCGGACAAAGCCGACTTTGAAATTTCAGTTCGTATTTTTTCCAGGAAATTCGTACGACAGATTGATAAAACGAAAGGGCCGCTCAGGTTTCCCCGAGCGGTCTCCTACATGAAATCGATTTTAATTCAAGACTCACGGAAAGTCCTAAACGCACCAAGCGTTCCGATACCCAGCAACAACATTGGTAAAGCCGCCGGCAAAGGAACCGGAGAAATGGATGCATCTTCAGTCAGCACGTTAATTCCCTGTAAAACGAAATCATTGGCGTTGCCGGTGCTCCCAAGGGTAAAGCCGAAGTTGATCTCAAGGGCATTGGCAAAATCTGCATTCCCGGAGAAATCTGCAAAAGCTATGTCGATATCAGTTGGCCCAACGGGTGTAAAACTTCCGCTATAGTTGCTCGAACCAGAGGCGCTGATGATGTCGACGACCAGATCAAAGCTCGATGCCTGATTGCCACCTTCGATTGAGGTCGCGCCCACGAGGGATAGCCCGGTGTAATTTGACGCTCCACCGAAGATGCTGCCGGAGGCAAGTTCCCAATCATACTCAAGGTCCAAGAGGATTGGAACAGATAGGGGGGAATCCCCTCCGAGCGCGCCGTTTTGGACACGTGCGATGGTCACAGAGTTATCAGGGTCGGTAGCGCCGAAATCCAAAGTCGTAATACGCTCTGTTCCAAAGAACTCGTTGGATGTCGAAAGTGAACTAAAATCGGTTGTGGCCGTGACAGGACCGGGAGTTATACCAAGGATCGAAAATAGAACAATATTTTCTGCAGGCGCGCCAGTCTCGCCATCATTGCCAAAGCCATCAAACAGGAGTGACCCCGCGACGGCAGGCGTAACGAAGGCCGTTGCGGAAACGCAAACAACCAGTGCTTTCATTGCAGCCTTAAGAGGAGCTGTCGAACGTAATGTCATAGCGGTTGCAGCCAAGCCTGTCGTCTTAAGCTGAAGGAAGTTCGAGTTGCTGGAATTTGAAGTAGCTCGTGTCATTATTATAGCCTCAGTTGCCCATCAGTATGCTGCTGTGGGTCGTTAAATTGGACAAGATTGATTAAGACGGCTCATTCCTATGAGCGTGCCTCGAACAAGATAGTTAACGTTAGGTAAATCTTGTGTTCGCACCGTGGCGAAACAATGTTAATTTAAAATAATGATTGTTTCTGAATCAGGAGTGATCTCTCCCGTACGCTTTGACCGTTTGGAATTACTGCAAAGCTGGCCGGTATCATGACGGCATTAATCTTCATTGAGGGCTC
>JBGCFS010000063.1:0-4036 GCA_045107035.1 Hyphomicrobiales bacterium | reverse complement strand
TTGCCAGTCACCTAAGTAACGCTTTGTTTACCGTCTTAGGACACGGTCGGAGTGACCAACCATGGAACGGCAATTTGCAATGATCGAATGTCAACTGATCCCGTACGACGCACGATACTATTCTATTATTCGTTCTAACCTGCACGCAGCTGCGGATCAGACCGCTGTCAGAATGGTATTGCGAAATGAAGGTTCATTCAAACAGCCACCAGATATCTTATTTCTTGTGCATGAAACGCCAGAGGCGATCCTCTCTCCGGAGCAGGCTACCCATTATGCAAAATTTACGGCAATCATCATGTTGTCGCGTGCGCCATTGAGTTCTTTTGAAAGAAATAGATACACGTTTCCGATCCATTCAATGCTTACCATTAGATGCCCTCAAGCCCTTTTTACGCGGGCGATGCTACGCGCCATGACCCGCAAAAACTTGGAATTTTCAGCCGATTGCCAGGCCGCCTACCGCAATCTTGAGGAAAGCCTGCAAACAATCAGCAGCTTGAAAAAAGTGGGCGAAATTATTGGCTAGCTGCCAAGGTGGTAGCCACATGGAACGGTATTACTCTACCGACGTCCCGACTCGTAATTTAACATTCCTAACCTGCCAGAATGAAAGCGACGCGGGCGCAAGCCCACGTCGATATGTTTTTGATTTTTCTATTTGTCGGGCAAATACAACGGTCGCGTTAGTTTTTCGCGGCGGCCCCTTCGATTTAGTGACTGCTCTTCTACTTTTTACGTCGTCTTGGTAAACTGAGGCTTAAAGCTTGCTAGTTGACGGCATATTTTGGGTTGCGACTGAGCAACCGCTCATCGATTTGCGGTTCATCGGTTAGCATCCGAATAACGTTTGAAACCTGTTCGTTCGGAACGCCGCAAGCAACCATCATTTCATGATCGATTTCTTGTGGTAGGTCAGTAGTCGTGGGGGTAACAGACGCGTTCAGCTCGGCGGATCGTTGTGAGAGTATATAAATGCTCGAAGCGATTTCCAAGCATTGCAATGATAGCTCCATAAGTGAATCAATGTCGCCATCGGCTTTGGCTTCCGCCGCTCGACGTTGCTTATTGAGATAAACTGCCGTCATCAAGTCAACGGTCATTGAACTACAAGACATTGGTTTAAAGCTCCTTGGCGAAATCAACTCATCATCAGTTCAGAATGGTTAACGAAAGGTGAATGCGTAGGGAAAAGCAATAACAAAACAAAAATCCGCTTATGGGCGCAGAGTAGCAGTGGAAAGCGACGTGCTACTGGGAGCCAATTGAAGGCGGCCCAGTTGTTTGATCGGCTTCAAAGACCTGTAAATACCAGGTTAAGTTGATCAAACGGAGCTAGATTGCTGGTCCTTTTGATCACTGAAATGCGGAAACTGAGGTACACTCAAATTACTTCGGCAGCGACGCTCGTCATCGAGGCTCTTGGATCTCATCATACTATCGAGGACCTGAAATGTCTCGACACAGATAGGGATCAAGTTCGTGGCAGTATCGATGAATAATTGGGTCTCTGCGTCTATGTAACTATCCGTGGTATCTCCCAGAACTTCCGCTAAAGAAAATGACAATGTCCTGTCATTAATGGCTTCAAATGCTCTCGAACCTTCATCTGTGACCTTTGCAAGCTCGTCTATGACCTGATCGACAAATAACAGTTGATTAGGCTTCACGAACATACCAAAGTTTGAGAGAAAATTGAGTTTCACGACATCCCAGCAACCGTAGAAACCGTAGCGGTTCGCCGTATCAAATTCCATGTAGATTGACGGCGGAACTGCATACCACCGCCATGCGTCAGCCCCATCAAATGCTTGCAAAATGTCGGACATTGAAAACGGAGTCATGATCAATGACCATTCCTCGTTTGATTTTGACCCCGAGAGTGGCCTTATTGCTATTTGCCGGTCGAATGTTGCAGGAATACGCGTCAAGCGGATGGTACTTTCGAAGTCTGAATTTTTCTAACTTCAACGGATACAAGTGCTTGGTTAATAGATTACTAAGTTAAATCAATCTCCTCTTCATTGGTTGCTGCAATGTCATCGGTAAGGCTTAGGCTCGCTATTTCTGCCTCATCCGACCAACTTCTTCCGTTCGATTTTCTTACAATCGACTGCTTCCAAATTGTCCTGGTTGCAACCTGAATGAACCGATGATTGCCATTAGTGAAGCTGCGGCGGACAGATTTCTTGTAAGCAGACTGTGAGTTCGCTCGCTCTTGCGCTTTTGCGCTCGCGGCGAAAGTCTGTAATGCGGGCTGCGAACGCAGAGTCTGAAGGTCGCGCTCAAGGTCTGCTTTGGGCCGAAATGCCCTCGGAAGCCATCCGAACTTTGCAATTATGCAAAGTCCGCTATCTGCGCGTCGCTGCCCGTCAGGCACCATGCGGCTTAACGCGATATGGGCTCGAACCTGACCTTCGCTGCTTTTGCAGATCTTGTGAGATAAAGCGCTGTCAACGTCTGGTTGTCGCTATGGGAGGGAATAGTGGATCGGAGGACCCACAAATGGCTTTCCGCGTTCAAATGAATAATCTTTAGCGAGGCGGGATAATTGGTCAGCTAACAACTCGACAATCCTTTCGTCTTTCAGTTAACCATACCTGCCTTTCAATCTCGCTCAAGTCGCATTGAACGACCACACTTATTCGATCTGTATTTCTTGGAAACAAAGGCTGTGTCGGAATTTTTTGCGTTTCGTCTCAAGCACTATCTCACTGCCAATTCACGGGATTTTTTGCAGGTTATTTTATGACATCCAATAGTGCATACAGCGGAAACCTTGGGATTACTAAACCGCGCATACCGGTTCGATTCCGGTGCTCGCTACTATTTATCCTCCTGCTAATTAGTCAATTTTCCTGAACACGGTTGCGCCCGGGTACTTTTGCCTGCGGCTTTACTCGCGGGCGTTTTTGCCGGCCAATCGCCCTGTCGAATAGGCTTGCACGAAGCGGTAACTCCATCGCCAACCTCTGGAAATCAGCGACACTTGCCAGATCATTTACGCCGCCTTGCGTTGCGCAACCTCAATTAGCTGATCTCTGACAGAAAATATCTATGTGCCTGCGCTAGATGACGTGCTGACATTGACACCACCTGTTACCGATAACATAAATTCGGCGACCAACCGGTAGGGTGCACAAAGGGGCCGCGGCATGAGCGCCAAACTATTTGAACTAACAGGCAAACGTGCGTTGGTGACCGGATCGTCACAGGGGATCGGGCTGGCGCTTGCGAGGGGGCTCGGAGAGGCTGGCGCCGCACTCGTGCTCAATGGGCGCGACAAGGCGAAGCTTGAACGTACCGCCGCTCAATTGCGCAAGGATGGCCGGCAGGTTGACGTGCTTCCCTTTGATGTCACGGATCATGCTGCGGTTCGGACGGCCATTGATGGATATGAGGCAACATCAGGTGCCATCGATATCCTCGTGAACAACGCGGGGATGCAGCATCGTACGACGCTGGAGGACTTCCCAGCTGATGCGTTCGAGCAGCTTCTGCAAACAAATATCGCCTCTGTCTTCCACGTTGGCCAAGCCTGCGCGCGGCATATGATCAAGCGCGGCGCGGGCAAGATCGTCAACATCTGCTCTGTGCAAACCGCCCTCGCCCGGCCCGGCATTGCGCCCTACACGGCCACGAAAGGCGCGGTCGCAAATCTTACCAAAGGCATGGCGACAGATTGGGCGCGGCATGGGCTACAGTGTAACGGCCTCGCGCCCGGGTACTTTGACACACCGCTGAACGCGGCATTGGTTGCGGACCCGGACTTTAGCGCATGGCTCGCCAATCGCACACCTGCTGGCCGGTGGGGTAATACCGAAGAACTCGTAGGCGCTTGTATCTTTTTGTCGTCCGCGGCTTCGTCGTTTGTGAATGGCACGACCGTCTATGTGGACGGTGGGATCACGGCATCCCTGTGACACAGCGGTTCATTGTCATGGGCGTGTCCGGCTGCGGCAAGACGTCGATTGGTACGGCGCTTGCGGCCCGGATGGGCGCTGAATTTATTGACGGCGACGACCTGCATCCGCCC
>JBGCFS010000062.1:0-22927 GCA_045107035.1 Hyphomicrobiales bacterium | reverse complement strand
ATCTACATTGCTGGTCTCAACTGAGAAGTCCGGCCCCTCTGGCACCAAATAACCAATATCTGAAAGGAATGCCTTATAGGCTTCCATATCAATTGGCTGGCCTTTATGCGCGATGTGCCAATTATCAATTTCAGACTGAATGTCTTCGCGTTTCGCAAGCAGTGCTTTGTTCTTTGGACCAAGATTATGGATCAGAGCGCTGAGACCTTGCCAGAAGTTTGCGCTATCCACACCGGAGCCTGGCAGAGCCTGTTGTTCGATAAAATTGTAAAGCTGCTCATCAATTTGCAGTTCGTGGCTCGTGACCCGTTGAATCATAGAATTGTTCCAGTTTTTGATTAGTGTCGCTGGTAAATGTATTTCGTTCATGGGTTTTAGTGCCTGAACGCGGCAGTGACCAGTCCTCAAAACTATTTTACTAGACGCTAGGATATCTGGTCGATTTTTAAGAGTGGTTTTGACATCTCGTAAATGCATTCCATTAAAGTATGCTGTGCATCTGACAAACAGATTCGTGAAAGCTGAAATTCGGTGAAACAATATCTCGACCTTATGCAGCGTGTTTTGGACGAAGGAACACGGAAAGAAGACCGAACTGGTACAGGCACTATATCGGTGTTTGGTCACCAGATGCGCTTTGACCTGTCAAAGGGATTTCCACTGACAACGACGAAAAAATTGCACTTGAGATCCATTATTCATGAATTGCTTTGGTTCCTCGATGGCGACACGAATATCGAGTATTTAAAAAAGAACAAGGTCTCTATCTGGGACGAATGGGCTGATGCGGATGGAGACCTGGGCCCTGTATATGGCCATCAATGGCGTTCTTGGCCTGGTAAAAATGGGGAAACAATCGATCAGATTTCGCAACTAATTGAAATGATCAAAAACAATCCAGATAGCCGCCGGTTGATTGTGAGTGCCTGGAACCCGTCTGACGTGCCCGAAATGGCGCTACCGCCCTGTCATTGCTTGTTTCAATTCTATGTCGCCAATGAAAAGCTCTCTTGTCAGCTCTATCAACGGTCAGCAGATATCTTTCTGGGTGTGCCGTTCAACATAGCTTCCTACGCCCTGCTTACGCATATGGTCGCGCAGGTCTGTGATTTGGAAGTCGGAGATTTTGTCCACACGCTTGGTGATGCACATTTATATCTGAACCACCTGGACCAGACAAAAGAGCAGCTAAGCCGAGCGCCTCGTGATCTTCCGAAACTGTCCTTAAACAAAGACCGTCGATCGATTTTTGATTTTTCTTTCGAAGATTTCGAAATTTCTGACTATGACGCACACCCCAACATCAAAGCGCCCATTGCCATATGACATTATCCCCCTCCCTTATTGCGCTTGTAGTCGGTGCTGCCGAAAACAATATCATCGGAAATAAGGGTGATATGCCCTGGAAGGTATCAGCGGATTTAAAGAACTTTAAAGCGGTCACATCTGGCAAACCGATTATTATGGGTCGCAAGACATTTGATTCCATCGGCCGGCCATTGCCCAACCGGCGCAACATCGTTGTCACACGTAATGCGCAATGGAGTGCAACTGGCGTTGAGACGGCTGCAAACCTATCCGCTGCTATAGAACTAGCCGAGAGCGAACCGGAAATCATGATAATTGGCGGCGGCGAAATGTATGCGCAAGCGTTACCGCTTGCGGACCGCATTTATTTTACGCGTATTCACGCCAATCCAGACGGCGATACATGGTTCCCGGCGCTCACTGAGGATACGTGGCAAAAGACCCGTGCAGAAAAACTTCCACGCGGGCCCAATGACACTGCTGACGCAACTTTTTACGTCTACGAACGGATTAAAGCCTAATTTGTCAAAACATTAGGCCAATTTTCATTGCCTTTTTTGATATTACCTGGAATGTCTTTAGCCCAACGCTTTTGAACGCCTTTGCTAAAGTTCAAATACAATTTGTCATCCACAATTCGCCAAACTTCCGGCTCGCCTTTTGCTGTGCCTCCATAAGACACTGCGTAAGCACAATAACCGCCAAATTGGGGGGCATAACGGTCTGGATTGGCCATAAACAGCGCTTTGTTTTCAGCACTTGAAAAACGCCATTCAGCGCCATTGTGCGACAATGTGTACTCCTTGCTACCTTCAACTGCCTTATTCACTGTGAAGTACGCAACAGGGTCGAATCCACCTACTGCCACCCCGTCAACAAGACCGGTGAATATTTCAGGTTTTGCAGCAAACGCTACTCCGCCTGAAAAACCAACAACGGCTCCGAGGGTGGAGACGCCAGCTGCGATGTTTAAGAATTGACGACGATTGACTTGGCTCATGAATGGCTCCTGTATTTGCTCTGTCTTTAATGGAGTCAAATTAGGTAGATTGACGCTCACTTGCACTGCACACTTTTGTGAAAAGCGCGTCAGTCACACAAAAGCATTTCAAATCATGCCTTTTCAGACCTGTCTGGACCACCTATATAAAGGGGGTCGGAGTAATCCGACTATGGCGATAAATGGCCTCTGTAATAAGCTTCTTGGACCCGGGGGCGGTACCCGGCGCCTCCACCAAAGCGCACAAATAGAAATAATTGTGCGCTTTGGCGGGGGCGAAACAGCTTCGACAAGGGTGTAAAGATTGTGTTTTCGCTCGGCATGGTACCACCGATATCGGACCATTTTAGTAGTTGCAAATGACAACTATGCGGAGGTTCGTCTGGCTGCGTAATGCGGTTCGACAACTTCACTTAAAGCCCAGCTCATTCGCATGATCTGGCGGGGTCCGGAGGCACCTGGCAACAGAAGCCTTCACTTTACCTCGCTTTCAAGCCCAAGTCGTATCCACAAGGTGTCAATAGTTTCATTAGGCCCTTGCCCTACCCTGTCGTCAGGCTTTATCACCATAACAACAATTGACGAACCGGAGCTGCGATTCCCATGGCGAAAGACATGATACGTTACGATGTATTGGCGCAGGACGCATTGCGCGGAATGCTTCGCAAGCTATTAGGTGAAGTTACGCAAACCGGCCTGCCCGGAGAGCATCATTTCTTCGTTACCTTCAGCACCACCTCCCCAGGGGTTCGGATTTCCAACAGACTGAAAGCACAATACCCAGAAGAAATGACAATTGTGCTTCAGCACCAGTTTTGGGATCTGATGGTCAATGAACATGCATTTGAAATTGGCCTGTCCTTTAATGCCATTCCTGAACGCCTCCATGTGCCGTTCATGGCAATAAAGGCATTCTACGATCCATCTGTTCAATTTGGCCTTCAGTTTGATCCTGAAGCGGCTAAAGCATCAGATAAAGAACCGGAAACAAATGACGATAATATTGCCGCGGTCGAGGACGAGACGCGCACTGCAACAGTTGAACCTCTACACGCGACACGCCCACTTTTGCCAAGCGAACGTGAAAAGCAGCGTGAAGAAGCCAAACGATTGGCCCAAGAAACTGCAAAACGCGACACTGAAGAAGCTGCCAAACTTTCAGCCGAAGCAGATAATGATTCTGATGGTGACTTTGGCGAGGAACTTGAAGCTGACGCACCAAGTGACGACGACTTTGAGCCGAAAAACACAGAGCCTGAAGACGGCAAAGGCGCTGAAGTTGTTTCGTTGGATGCTTTCCGCAAAAAGAACTGATTTTTCAACTCGCCGTCAAATTGAAGGAGCTGCGCCATGACAAAAATGCGCACGGAGACCGATACTTTTGGTCCAATCGAGGTACAGGCTGATCGCTATTGGGGCGCACAAGCCCAGCGCTCCCTAGGAAATTTCAAGATTGGTTGGGAGAATCAGCCAGAACCAATAGTCCGCGCACTTGGCATTGTGAAACAGGCAGCCGCACGAGCGAATATGACACTCGGTCGGCTTGACCCTAAATTGGGTGATGCGATTGTTACTGCTGCACAAGAAGTGATTGACGGTAAACTCAACGAACATTTTCCGCTTGTTGTCTGGCAGACTGGATCCGGCACACAGTCCAACATGAATTCCAATGAAGTCATCTCCAACCGTGCCATTGAAATTCTTGGCGGAGAGATGGGTTCCAAAGATCCTGTGCATCCAAATGATCACTGCAATATGTCGCAGTCTTCAAACGACACATTTCCAACAGCGATGCATGTTGCTTGCGCAGAGGAAATCGAACATCGGTTGCTGCCAGCACTTCAACATTTGCGAAATGCGCTGAACGACAAAGCACAAGCATGGTCGGACATCATAAAAATTGGTCGTACGCACACCCAAGACGCGACGCCACTGACACTTGGACAAGAGTTTTCTGCGTATGTTCAGCAGTTGGACAATGGAATCGAGCGTATTGTCAGCTCAATGCCAAAGCTCATGGAGCTTGCACAAGGTGGTACGGCAGTTGGTACGGGCTTGAATGCGCCAATTGGCTTTGCAGAAAAAGTTGCAGATGAAATTGCCAGCGTCACATCCATGAATTTCACTACCGCGCCGAATAAGTTTGAGGCGCTGGCCGCGCATGACGCGATGGTCTTCTCTCATGGAGCCATTAACACCGTTGGTGCGTCCCTTTTCAAAATGGCAAACGATATTCGTTTCCTCGGATCAGGCCCCCGCGCTGGACTGGGTGAACTATCATTGCCGGAAAATGAACCCGGCTCATCTATTATGCCAGGCAAGGTAAACCCGACACAGTGCGAAGCGCTGACTCAAGTTTGCGTTCAAATATTTGGCAACAACTCTGCGCTTACTTTCGCAGGTAGCCAAGGTCACTTTGAACTGAACGTGTTCAACCCAGTCATGGCCTATAACTTCCTGCAATCAGTTCGTTTGATGTCCGATGCAGCAGTGTCATTCGCGGATAATTGTGTTGTTGGCATCGAACCCCGTCTCGACAACATTAAAGATGGTTTGGAACGTTCATTGATGTTGGTGACGGCTCTTGCCCCTAAGATCGGTTATGATGCTGCGGCGAAAATTGCGAAGACGGCACACAAAAACGGCACTACTTTAAAAGAAGAATCTCTTGCCACTGGCCTTGTCACCGAAGCCGAATATGATGAAATTGTTGTTCCATCAAAAATGATTTCACCTGGATAATTTACGGGGCTGAAGCAAACAATTGAAGAAGCGTTCCGTTTCCATTGAAGGCCATCGCACCAGCATTTCACTGGAAGATGCGTTTTGGCAAAGTCTCAATGACATAGCCGAGGAACGGAACATTTCTCTTCAAGCGCTTATTCGAGAGGTTGATGTGGCCCGAACGGCAGGGCTAACAGATCTGCCATCTGAAAACCTTTCAAGTGCCGTGCGTGTAATGGTTCTGCGTCATTACCAAAGGATCTCTTCGGGCTAAAACCGCTCTGATAAGTGTCCGGAGAATTCAAATCGGTCAGTGAACAATGCTGATTGGCGCTAGTTGGCGTTTTGCAGAATGTTGCGAACCCGGTCTTCCAAATTTTCTTCCACCGGAACATTGTCGTTTGCAGCTGGATCAGGTGTTGGTGCCACATCTGCTTCGTTGTTGTTAAAGGATTCTTTGCGCTCACGTCTCTCTCGTCTCTCACGCAACATCCGCAGTTCACGCCCGAAACGCTCTTTCTCCAGAAAGTCAGCTTCCTGATTTTCAATCCTTTGAACTTCAGTTTCAAACGCTCGCAGTGTCAAAAAACCAGTCAAAGCAGAAACATCTATCTCTCTTTCCGGGTTTTCCAAAGGACCTTCAAACAAAAGGCCAATTTGCTGATCTGCGCCCACCACGGCGTTTTCTCCAGCATCAACTCGCAAATTCCATTCGCTATCCAAAACGAAATTGATCAGGTCAATATTTCCACCACCAAGGGCCGTAGCGTTCTCGGCTTCAACAGAAATAGACCTTGCACGAATGGCACCTGAAACAATGGAAAACGCACCTTGTACTGATGTAAAGGGCAGCTCTCCATCATCGACATGCGCCATAAAGACTTCGTTTATTTTCTCTTCTTCCAATTCCAGACCGGCATCTGTCGCACGCATGGCCCGGCGGAAGGCAATAGGATTGAGACTGCGGAACTCGCCATTTTCAACCAACAACGTGCCGCCACCCGTCAGGCTGGAAACAAGATCAATCATGGTGTCACCACTACCCTCAAAGTCGGCAGTTACATTCAGTGCTCCAAGGGCTGCAGCGCGACCTTCTGGTCGCCAGACAACTTCTTCCAATGCAGCTTCGGACAGCGATAGATTGCCGTTCATCACTACAGAACCAAGCGTATTTCGAATATTTACAATTCCGGAAAGCAATCCGCCCGCAAAGCCTGCATCTGTCAGCTCAACACCAAGGTTTCCCGCACTGGCAATGATGGTCACGCCTGCATTGTCCGCGACAAGATTATCTGAAATTTCCAGTACTGTTGCACGCAGACCAATGGCAAGCTCCAAATCTCCAAACGCAGTCACCTGGAATGGATTGTCGGACCAAATAGTTTCATCAATGACAAATGCAAACGGATCTTCGCCCATTCCAAGCGATAAGGCCCAAGGCAAGCTCATGCGATCCAGAACAAAGTCCCCAACCACGCTTGGTACGTCCCCGGTCAGGTCCAGTGTGCCACTCCCGCGAAACTCTTCACCGTCAATGCTTGCACTGGCAATTTCAGCATCCATTCTGCCACCATCAAGGCTCACCTGCCCAGCAAGATCGACAGCAAAGCCTTCACTCAATCCCAATTCGTCCTGAAGTGCACCGGAAAAGCTGATGCCAGCCATCGCAAGCAGCGGATTAATGGCCTGCGTCGTGAGCGTCATCGAACCGTCAAAGCCAAGTGCCGTTCCGCGTCCGGGACGAATGAACCCTTCGGCATTCATGCGGGTGCCCGCTAAATCTGCCACCAAGCTGGAGAAAATACCCGCTTCCAACGAACCTTGTCCTGAAAGGCTCAAAGCGCCAGGATGAGCGGTCACAGCCGGTTCCGTTGGAATCGAAAATTGACGCAATAAGCGAGAAGAATCTTCCGCATCTGCAGCTAGCGTGAATGTAACTTCACCGTTATCCAGCGCATCGGTACTGCCTACATATTGGCTGGAAAGAGAAAGAGGCGAGCCACCAGCAGTGCCGGTAACTTGCAAATCTGCCTTGATACCCTCTGGCGCCTCTTCAGAAACAAATCGTGTTTTAAGATTAGCTGGAGCCAATGCGGGAGCAGCCAAGGTAACGGCTTCATAAATCGGTAAACCGTCAATATAAGGCGCCAGCAACGTTACTACGCCGGTCAAATCCTGAGCATCGAGGTCAGCTGACAAATCGCCTGTTGGTTTGGTGAATATGTTTTCCAATCGCCCAGATGCAGCAATGTTTGCGCCTGCTACATCGTCCATTTGAATTCGGCGCATATCCAGCAGCCCATCGGCCAGCGATGCATCAATGATCACGTCTCGTGCATTCACACCTTCGCTGACGAGACGCGTAGCTGTTAAATTTACAGATACATTGTCTGTTACAGCGGCTGCGGCCATCGCATCGCGCCCAGACAACAGACGCGTTAAATCATTGATTGCGTCCATATCGAGTCGGTCAGCATCTATAGTCATTTCCAGCTGACTACGTGCTCCCAATGGGGTCTTCAGATCGATTTTCCCCGTTAATGAATCATCGCCCAAACTGCCGGTAATCTCCTCAAGCAATAGATGCTCAACACCAAACACAGTTCGCGCTTCCAATTTTACGGCTGGGGGGGGCGAGCCAGGAACGGGCTGGTTGGGCCGTGCCCATACAGCAAATCTGCCCGGCTGCAAGGAGGCCAGGCTAATGCGTCCCTTGAACTCCGGTGTTGGTCCCGCAGGGTCTTTTGCAACCCGGCCAGAAGCCACAAGCGCTGTTCGCCCAGGAAACCGGGCTCCGAAATTATCAACTCGCCAGCCATCACGGTCATTGCTGGCATCAAATGAAAGGCGTTCAACGATACTGCCGCCAAGAACGATTGACCCGACGTCCAAACGCATGCGCCCTTCAACACCCAATTCCGTAGGTGTAGCCAAAGCCAATTGCGCCAACAGAGCAGATACTTGCGACGGACGTGCGGGTTGGGCGGGGCCATTACCGATAGATCTATCCAGATCAATTTGATCGGTACGCAATCTCACATCAAATCGTGGTGTATCTCCGAACAGAATACGGGTCTGTCCTTGAAGCGTCGACGCGACGCTGGCAGGGCCCAATGCGATAAGGAATTCCGGCATTTCCAGATCGGCGGATGTCAGTGAGAAAAGGCCCTGAGAGCGAATTGGGGGCTCTTCAGTCTTTTGGCCATCTTGCAGTTCAGCATAGGCTTTGAAGGTATATTCCCCCTCATACACCGGTCCACCTTCAGAATTCGATAGCTTACCATCCGTCGACAAGGAAACTGGCGCATTTTGGGGGCTGACCAGCATAGTGACCCGCAGATTACCGAGATCATCGGTTCGCCCGGTTGCTATGCGGAAAGAGGTTGGTTGTTCTTCATAGGTGAATTCACCTTCCGCTCGGAAAGGGCCAAATAGTGAGCGTGCATTGCCTTCAAAATTTACATCATCTAGTGCCCAGATATTATCGCGGCGGCCATCAATCAAACGAAGAGTGCCATTGTTTACGCGCACTTGATCAAAGAAAACCTTATCGGGATCAATAGGAGTGCGATTGTCCGTTGTTAAAAACCAGTCCAAGCGGCCCGCATCATCGATGGCTGCAGATACGACGGGTTTCTCCGCCGTGAGCTCTGTCACTTGAAACTCGCCACGCAGCAGCGGCATCAGTTCCATCCGAATGCTAATTTTATCTATTTGTGCAAGTGCCTTGCCTTCACTTTCACCCACACGCACATCGGTAAACGTAAATGCGGGAGCAGGTAGGAAGCGCGCATCTGCATCGCCAGCCACGCGCACAGGATGCCCTAGCGCTTTAGAAGCCTCTTCCTCAAAAACTTCGCGATATGCCGTCCAATCAATAAAGAATGGGCCTATCAGTCCGCCAACCAAAACGGCAATTATCAAAGTGCCAACAAATATATACAGCTTGTTCAGAATAGGTCTCCTGCACGTAGGCAAAGGCTAGTTGGAGTTTTAAAAACACTCCTACAAGAACCCAAATTGACTTCCCTTACAGGTTAAGGGCCAACGGCCTGAATACAACTGGTTTTTGTAGTTATCGACCGACAATTCAAAATCGAGTTCAACTCGCAACAATTTTCCCGGGATTCATAATGTTCTTCGGATCAAAAACGGCCTTTATTTGCTCGATAAGTTCTACACCATGGCCAATTTCAGCTTCGAGATAACGCATTTTACCCTGGCCGATACCGTGCTCACCAGTGCACGTACCATCCATATCAATTGCGCGTTTGTTGAGTTTTGAAACAAACTGCCGCGCGCGCTCAACCTCTTCACTGTCATCCATATCCAGCAATATCGATAAATGGAAATTGCCATCACCGACATGTCCAACGATAGGAGCAATAAATCCCATCTCGGCAACATCACTCTCAGTGGCCGTTACGCATTCGGCAAGCCGGGAAATCGGAACGCAAACATCAGTTGAGATTACAGTGCAACCGGGCCGCAACCCGAGGGCAGCCCAATAAACATCATGACGAGCTTGCCACAGCTTGGTGCGCTCTTCTGCGTTCGATGTCCAAATGAATTCGCCACCATTGTTGTCACTTGCTATTTCGCCAAACAGCTCTGCCTGTTCCTTAACGCCAGCATCTGTTCCATGAAACTCGAGGAATAAGGTTGGCTGCTCCGCAAGGTCCAAATTGGAGTATGCATTGCAAGCCCTCACTTGCATTGCATCTAACAGTTCAATTCGGGCTACCGGGACACCATATTGAATGGTCATGATTACAGCATTGCACGCATCTTCTACAGTTGGAAACGGACACACACCTCCTGAAATCGCTTGCGGAATACCCTGTAGTTTTAAAGTAAGCTCGGTGATAATCCCAATCGTACCTTCTGAGCCAACAAGCAGCCTGGTAAGGTCATAGCCAGCGGAGCTTTTGCGCGCACGATTGCCTGTTTTCAATATTCGTCCATCTGGCATCACGGCCGTCAGATTAATAACATTGTCTCGCATTGTGCCATAGCGTACAGCGTTTGTGCCTGAAGCTCTGGTTGCAGCCATACCACCAAGGCTCGCATCCGCACCGGGATCAATAGGGAAAAACAGCCCTGTATCGCGCAAATATTCGTTGAGTTGCTTTCGTGTTACGCCCGGCTCAACCACACAGTCCAAATCTTCTGTATTGACCGTCAACACTCGGTTCATGCGTGTAAGATCAATGGATACACCTCCTTGCGGTGCATTAACATGTCCTTCAAGCGAAGTTCCAGTTCCGAATGGAATGATGGGTATATTGTGTTCGGAACAGACCTTCACAATTTCCGAAACTTCCTCGGTGCTTTCCACAAACACAACGCATTCTGGTGGTTGGTTTTCAATCCACGTAGTTGTGTGACCGTGTTGCTCGCGGACGGCTTGAGATGTCGAAAAGCGCTCGCCAAAGCGCTGTTTTAGAATGCCGTTGACAGTTTCAATATCGCCACGCTCTGGAAATTGTTCAACAAAGTCAGCCGCCATTTTCTTTCTCCGAAAGATTCACTAATGCCACTGGTTAGCAAAGCAATAGCGGCAGACCAAGCCATTCTTGTGTCAAAAACACTGTTTGCCGCTTGACGCGCCGCAACTCTGCATGGTTTCTGAATGGCGAACAGGTTTACAACATCAACTTGGCCACCTCATTTTCGGAAGCAATGCCGTGTTCGCCCAGACCTATTTTTTGTATCACTTTGAGGTACAGCCCAGCGCCGCACGATCAGGTTGCGAAAGTACTGGTGCATAATGGCTTCGCTGCACCGTATTTTTGACATCGTCCATGGATGGATCAGTCCAAACTGGCGCGCCTTTGCCGGCACAAAACAACCCCAGCTTTGGATTCTGGCCGTATTCATTGGGTTTGCTGTTTCCGTATTTGCAATTTTATTTCGTGTCGCGATTGGCGCAGTTCAATGGGTGTGGCTCGGCCAAATGTCCGAACGCATTGCAACAACAGCGTCCTCACTACCTTGGTGGGTTGTCTTGTTGGCACCAGCCGCAGGCGGCCTAAT
Organism: Hyphomicrobiales bacterium; assembly: GCA_045107035.1. Classification (GTDB taxonomy): domain Bacteria; phylum Pseudomonadota; class Alphaproteobacteria; order Rhizobiales. The sequence continues at coordinate 11,859 of JBGCFS010000062.1, read as the reverse complement.
TGTGGGGGTCATCCTTCAATTTTTTCACCCCGGCCGGCGAGCTGGCGGTGTTGCAGATGTCATTGAAGCCCGCGTCGCTGGATCTGAAGGCCTCGGGTTCATGTCTGGAATGCGCAGCGCAGTTATTACTGCAATTTCCCTTGGGTCAGGTGCGAGCGCTGGCCGCGAAGGTCCCATTGTGCATTTGGGGGCCACCCTTGCTTCTGCTGTGACATGCAATCTGGGAATGTCAGAAACAAATTGCCGAATTCTCTTGGCATGTGGCGTTGCAAGCGCAGTCTCTTCAAGTTTTAACGCGCCAATCGCTGGCGTGCTTTTCGCGCATGAAGTTATTCTTGGGCACTACGCTACGACTGCTTTTGTTCCCATTGTGATTGCCTCGGTATGCGGCACAATTTTATCTCGCGTTTGGTTTGGAGACGTTGCTGCCTTTGAAATTCCAATCTATCAAATTACGTCTTACTTGGAGTTTCCGGCGTTTTTCCTCCTCGGCATTGTATGTGCAATCGCTGCGGTCGCGTTCCAGTTTTCACTTATTGGGACCGACTATTTGGCCCGTCGGCTAACCATCCCATTTTTTTTACGTCCAGTCATTGGTGGCTTTCTGGTAGGCGGTATTGCCCTCTCCTTTCCGCAAGTTTTGGGGGTAGGCTACGAAGCAACGGATCAGGCTCTGAAACAACAATTGCCCCTTACTTTGATGCTGGCGCTCATTGTTGCAAAAACTGCGGCAACCTCCATAACACTTGCCTCACGATTTGGTGGCGGGATATTTTCACCCGCGCTTTACATTGGAGCGATGACGGGCGGTGCCTTTGGTATTATTGCCGCAAGTGTTTTTCCAGAAATGGCCTCCAGCCAAGGGCTCTATGCAATTTTGGGAATGGGTGCAGTGGCGGCAGCTGTCATCGGCGCGCCTATCTCTACCACCATGATTGTGTTCGAACTTACTGGCGGCTATGGGCTAACAATCGCTCTTTTGTTGACCGTTTCAGTGGCTGTTGGACTTACAATTGCCATTCATGGGCGCTCTTATTTTCACTGGCAATTGGAAATGCGAGGATTGTTTGTAAATGTCGGCCCTCACAAATATCTGGTGCAAAAGGTTCGCGTTGCAGAATTTTTGCAGCCTCCCGACCCCGAAAATGATGCTGAATTCCTGGCGGAAGGATACGCCTTTGATGAAGACAGGCGTACCCTTTTGATGACAGATACGCTTGAAACCGCATTACGCACCTTTGACGAGACAGGCCAAGGGCGTATTCCAGTATTATGGAGCGGAGACAATGGTACTTTTGCTGGTTGGGCGCTGGAAGTTAAGGCTCTTGCCTACTTTAACGATGCTTTGATAGATGCACATGTGGAAGAGCATCGCTAGCTGTCCTATCTTGATAGGATAGTCACTCAACGAATCGTTTCTCCATTCATGGCCGAAAAATCCAACTCTCCCGTTACGGCGCACTCTCCTAAAGCAGGAGGCTTGGCAGCTCGCGCTGCAGCTGGACGAACGGTTGCGCCATATTTGAACGGCCTGAACCCAGAACAGCGTGACGCAGTTGAAAGTATTGATGGCCCGCTACTGGTACTTGCGGGCGCAGGTACAGGCAAAACGCGCGTGCTCACAACTCGCATCGGCCACATTCTTGCAACAGCACAAGCGCAACCTTACGAAATCCTGGCTGTAACCTTCACCAACAAAGCCGCGCGCGAAATGAAAGAGCGTATTGGCAGCGTTGTGGGTGGTACGGTTGAAGGTATGCCGTGGCTTGGCACCTTTCACTCCATTGGCGTTAAACTCTTACGTCGCCATGCGGAGCTTGTTGGGTTAAAATCCAACTTCACGATTTTGGATACAGACGACCAAATACGTCTGATGAAGCAAATCATCAAAGCCGAAAATATTGATGAGAAACGTTGGCCGGCGCGGCAACTAGCAAATGTCATCGATAGTTGGAAAAACCGAGGTTGGAGCCCTGCTCAAATCCCTCAGGGGGATGTAGGAAGTTTTGCAAATGGCCGCTCTGGCGAGTTGTACACTGCCTATCAAGACCGATTGAAATCTCTAAATGCCGTTGATTTCGGTGATCTTCTACTGGAATGCCTCAATCTGTTTCGAGACCATCCGGATGTCTTGAAAGAATATCACCGCCGTTTCAAATTCATCTTGGTAGACGAGTATCAAGATACCAATGTTGCGCAATATTTGTGGCTGCGTCTGTTGGCGCAAGGCAACCGCAACATCTGTTGTGTGGGCGATGATGATCAATCTATCTATGGCTGGCGCGGTGCAGAGGTGGATAACATCTTGCGCTTCGAAAAGGATTTTCCGGGCGCAAAGGTTGTTCGATTAGAAAGAAACTATCGCTCAACCGGCCATATCCTTGGAGCGGCAGCTGGCCTGATCGAAAACAATGAAGACCGTCTCGGCAAAACACTTTTTACTGAAACCGGCGACATGGGAACACCAGTTGTCGTGTCTAATGTTTGGGACTCAGAGGAAGAAGCTCGGGCCATTGGCGAAGATATCGAGCAATTACAACGTGACGGACACCCCCTCAACAACATTGCGATCCTTGTTCGAGCCTCGTTCCAGATGCGTTCATTTGAAGATCGCTTTGTAACACTGGGGTTGAACTATCGGGTCATCGGAGGCCCTCGTTTTTACGAACGCATGGAAATTCGCGATGCCCTAGCCTACTTCCGCGTAACATTGCAGCCAGCCGACGATCTCGCGTTCGAGCGTATTGCAAATACACCACGGCGTGGTTTGGGTGACGCAACCCTGAACCTTTTGCACGCCTATGCCCGTAGCCGCGAAATGCCCCTGCTGCAAGCCGCCCAGGAATTATGCCAAACAGAAGAATTGAAGCCTAAGCCTCGCAAAGCGCTGAGCAACTTGGTTGCGAATTTCAATCGCTGGCGTGAACAAGTGGACCACCTTCCACACACGGAAATTGCTGAAATCATTTTGGATGAAAGTGGCTATACCGAGATGTGGCAGAATGACCGGTCTGCAGATGCGCCGGGACGTTTGGAAAACTTGAAAGAGCTTATCCGCTCCATGGAAGAGTTCGAAAGCCTTGGTGGTTTTCTGGAACATATCTCGCTTGTTATGGATGTGGACACAGAGCAAGGCTATGACGCGGTCAGCATTATGACGCTTCACTCTTCCAAAGGCCTAGAATTCGATACCGTTTTCTTGCCCGGCTGGGAAGAAGGCCTTTTTCCACATCAACGCGCACTGGATGAATCTGGTAAAAGTGGATTGGAAGAAGAACGTCGCCTTGCTTATGTGGGCCTGACCCGCGCCAAGAAAACAGCAAAAATCTGGTTTGTTTCCAACCGGCGCATTCATGGCACTTGGCAATCATCAATCCCGTCACGCTTTTTGGATGAATTGCCCGAAGAGCATGCCGAAGTGAATGATGGCGGCACGAATTACGGTGGGTATGGTTCTTCAAATTCTGGTTACGGTGCTAGCCGATTTGATACAGCTGATACATTTCAAACTGGTAGTTACTCTACACCGGGATGGCAGCGCGCCCAAAAGCATCGCAACAGCGAAAACTATAAACGAAACAATGCGGGTCCCCGTACTATTGAAGGCGAACTTGTTGCAAAAAGCTCTACGCCCGGAACTTCCGCATTTGCTTTGGGCGAGCGTGTGTTCCATATGAAGTTCGGATATGGCCAGGTGGCCCAAATCGACGGCAACAAACTGACCGTGGATTTCGATAAGGCAGGCCGCAAAAAAGTGGTCGACAGTTTTTTGGAAACACACTGATTTATGTCTCAGTCTCGTATTTGCATAAGCCTTGCAGCACCAGAGGCCAGCCGCGTGTATGACATGCTTGAAGTTCTCTTTGAGGAGGACGGCTATGCTATTTCCTATTTTGAGGTTGACCAGGATAACCCTGACACAACCGACTGGACCATCGATATTTATGTTCCAAATGAAGAAGCTGAATCCGCACTGAACCGAGCTACAGACACTTTAGGGTCAGACGCACTTGGTATTGGTCTCACATTGGAAACGCTTGGCGATCAAGACTGGATCGCAATGAGTCTTGAAGGTTTAAAGCCAGTTAGCGCGGGACGGTTTTTTGTGCACGGGGCACATGATGCCGATAGAGTTCCCGCTGGCGCAGTTAACATTGAAATTGAAGCTGGTCAGGCATTTGGAACTGGGCACCACGGAACAACAGCTGGATGCCTGGAAGCATTGGAATTATTGCTGCGCCAAAAAACCTTTGGACGGATCTTTGACGTTGGGACTGGGACCGGACTTTTGGCCATTGGCCTTGCAAAAGCATTACGTCAGCCGGTTCTTGCCAGTGATATCGACCCAATATCTGTTGAAGTTGCGAAGGAAAATGCTGTGCTAAACTGTGTTGGCTCTTGGCTGCACGTCATCGAAGCAACAGGTATGCATCACGCCACAATTCGCAATAATGGCCCTTTTGATTTGATGGTTGCCAACATTCTCGCCGGACCCCTTATCATGATGGCAGGAGATATTGCGGGCAATTTGATGCCAGGCGGATCACTCGTTTTATCCGGAATTTTGGAGCAACAGACAAATCGTGTTGTTTCTGCCTATGTCGCCCATGGTCTTCAGCTTGAACGAAAAGCACTCCGCGATGGATGGTCAACGCTGACTTTTTGCGCGCCCGGCTAGTCACTAGCCACTAAGATGGCCAGCAGTGATCGTTCGAACTAACGTAAAATTTGCAACAAAAAACCCCGCTGGCCACTGCCAACGGGGTTTTCTATTGGTCTGTCGCGTCCGCTTAGAACGGGTAGATTGCTGATTCTGCTTTTTCCAGCGTTTTACGGTTGAAACCGTTAGCAGTCAAAGTTGCATCGTCGAGTGTCAGCAGGTAGCCGTTTACATAACGGTTTACCTGTTTTTCACGGGCTGAAACCATTCGGCTCATTGCGCGACGGAACATTGAAGTTGAACCAGCTGCGCGAGCAGGCACATTTGCGAAAGAAGCTGTTGTAGCCATTTTTATGGTCCTTATCTGAATTAGATTAGAGCGGCGCACTTGCGGTAAAATCGTGGGAGGGTCGTTTTACCAATCTGGGAGGAACTTAAGTGCGCCGCTCTGATGTTTTATAATTTAGCCATTGGAGCACTAATTTAAAGAGCTAATGCTGCATGACAGCAATGCATTTTTTGCATACGCGAAGAATCGATTTTGCACTGCACCATAATTCCTGCTTTGACAAGACATCAATCGACCGTCATATCCAAACACACGCTGTGCTAGCGAAACTCAATGCTAGCCCACCCAATCCGTAAAGTTTCAGGAGCCCCGCCGGTGTTTCAATCTTTCTCACAATTGCCAACTGACAAAGCGACACTAAAGAAGCGATTTTCTACATTCGTAGATATGTTGAAAGAGAACGCACTAGACGGCTACATCATCCCGCATGCAGACGCCCATCAAAGCGAATACATGCCGAAGGATCAGGAACGATTGGCATATTTGACCGGTTTTACAGGTTCTGCTGGCTGGGCATTGGTGTTGAAAGGAAATGGCGCGCTGTTCGTGGACGGGCGCTACTTTGAACAGGCTGTCAATCAAACTGACCAAGACTCATTTCCTATGGTCGATGTTACCAGCGTCGCGCCATCTACCTGGCTTGCTGATAATTTGAAAGCCGGAATGCGCATTGGCTATCACTCCGCCTATCTCACAATGGCTCAGCGACGCCAATTCAATGCAGCCTGCGAAAAGGCCGGCGCAGAAATGACCACACTACCTGAAGATTTGGTGGACCTTGCTTGGATGGATGATGGCAAACCAGCACGTCAGCTCGGCGAAGTCTGGCTCCATGACGACGCAATCGCAGGTGAATCCGCACCAGCCAAGTTGGAACGCATAGCCGGTATTTTGGAGAATAAGGGTGCTGATTCACTTCTGCTCACGCTCACCGACTCTATTGCATGGACACTTAATATCCGCGGGAATGAGGTCGCTCATAACCCTGTTACTTTGGCGTTTGCGCTTGTGCGTAAAGACGACAAGCCAATTTTGTGGATTGAAGGCGAGAAGCTCTCTAATTCCGTACGCGATCACTTGTCTCAGTTTGTTGATATTCAAGAGAGAGCCGAATTCGATAAGGCTCTTGAGACATATGCCCAAAGCAATCCAACCATTTTATTGGATCCAAGCACATGCCTGGATTCCGTACGCATAGCTATAGAACGCGGCGGTGCAAATTTGTTGGAAGGCAACGACCCGGTTGTGGCCATGAAGGCCCGAAAGAATTCCGCAGAGTTGGCGGGTATGCGCCGAGCGCACTTGCGGGATGGTGCGGCAATGGTGAAATTTCTTTGTTGGTTAGATGAGCAGCCAGGCGGAAGTCTGACAGAAATTGATGCGGCAAAGCAGCTGGAAACCATCCGTGCAGAAACTGCAATTTCTGATAATTCTGAACTGATGGAAATATCATTTGATACTATTTCAGCAGCCGGTGGAAATGCAGCCCTGCCTCACTACAGAGTTATGGAGCATCACAACGCGACCATTGAAGACAATTCTCTTTACTTGGTGGATTCCGGCGGCCAGTACCGTGACGGCACAACAGACATTACACGCACCATTGTCGTTGGCGCAGTTGATGATGAGAGCAAACGGCGCTTCACAGAAGTGTTGCGAGGTCATATCTCTGTCGCAATGGCACGCTTCCCGAATGGGACAACAGGAGCTCAACTAGATACGCTCGCACGCATGCCCCTTTGGAATTCAGGGTGCGATTTCGCCCATGGCACCGGTCATGGCGTTGGTGCCTATTTATGTGTTCACGAAGGTCCGGCAAGTATTTCCAAGCGCGGCCATGTTCCACTGGAACCTGGAATGATTTTGTCCAATGAACCCGGCTACTACAAACCAGGCGCATTTGGCATACGGTTGGAAAACTTGGTCATTGTCGAAGATGCATCCGATATAGAAGGCGGTGATGCACCAGCGATGGGTTTTGAAACCATCACATTTTGCCCTCTAGATACAAGGGCCATTAAGATAGATTTGATGTCAGACCGGGAATTGGAGTGGCTTAATGTCTACCACCACGATGTGTTTGAGAAACTCGCAAAAACCAATTTATTGTCTGCCGAAGAAATCGCCTGGCTGTCACGAGCAACAGCGCCGCTTATGCGATGCTGATCAAATCAAGTAGCGCAAAATAGCAACGGTGGAGGTTGCAATAATAACGACCGTCAGCATCGAAAACCTGAAGCTCAAAATCATCGCGATTGCCGCGCCAATGAATTCTGATGGCCCTGTCATGAACGCGGCTGGCGCCACCAGTGCAGTTATGACCGCTGCAGGAACAGCATCCAAAGCGGCTTCCAATCGTGGATTAATACGTTTGAAGCGAGATAGGATCACGTGTCCCCCAAAACGTGTCGCGTACGTCACAGCACCCAGGGTTAGGATTAGCCAAATCATATCACTCATGGGCGCTGCCGTTCTCGGAAATTAGTTCCAGCTGATCAACAGGCTTCCCTCGCCATGCTGCGTAAAGAATTCCAGCAAAGGCGCCACATCCAACATGCCACGGGGCACCGATAAACCAATGGGCAACAAGTGCTGCAACGCAGGAAATAATCACGACCGGTAGCCAATTGTAGCGATCACGAAATCCGGTAAGCATCGCGATGAAATAAATTGGTAAAACGAAATCAAGCGCAATGGCTTGAGGATCGACAATAAGTTTACCGAAGCCCGCTCCAACAGCAGTTGTGGCTATCCAGGCAATGTAGAGTGGCAAGGCAAGGCCAAAATAAAATTTTGGCGTCAAAGGCTGCGTCAACGCACGTTTTTCGCTCAGGGCCCATTGAGGATCAATTAAACCTAGAAACGCCAAGGCTTTCTGAAGCGGACTGAAGAGCTGCATTCTTCGTCCAAGTGAGGCGCTATAGAGTATATGGCGAAAATTGACTGCAATTACCGACAAAACAATTGTCCAAAACGGTAATGGAGTCGCCAGCAAATCCACAGCAACCATTTGACTGGCACCGGCAAAAACCGTTGCACTCATGAAAAGAGCCTCAAAAAGGGATAATCCTTTGGAGATTGCCGCAGCACCGAATACGGCACCAAAAGGAGCTGCGGCAGCGATCACTGGCAAAGCAGCCTTCACACCGTCGGAAAACTCCGCCCGTTCATTTAAGTTTTCAATCGTTTGGAGCATCTTTACCGCCTAGGCATAAGTCAGCATCGCTGTCTTATACTTTGAAAAACCGGCACGCGCACCCGCATAATTTTGACTGCACTCATGAGAGTTTCGAATGGTTACGCCTGCTCAACGATTGCAAGCCAGCCATCTTCATCGGTCACATCAATTTCCAGGTCCTGCGCTTTCTTCAACTTGGAACCAGCACCCGGCCCTGCTACTAATAAATCTGTCTTTTTTGAAACTGATCCAGCGACTTTTGCACCTAATCGCTCGGCCATTGCTTTCGCTTCGTCGCGGGAGAACTTTTCCAAAGAACCGGTAAAGACGACGGTCTTTCCGGCCACTGGGCTCTCACTGGTGACTTTTTCCATTGGTGTTGGTGAGACCTCCGCCAATAGATCATCCAAAGCCAGCTCATTGTGAGGTTCGGCGAAGAACTCTACAAGCGCGTGCGCAACAGTCTCGCCAATTCCATCTATATTCACCAATTCTGTCCAGGCATCAGACGCCTCGTCTTTGGCCAACAGCACCGCATTGCGTAGAGCCTCAAAGCTCTCATATTGTCGCGCTAACAGTTTTGCGGTTCCCTCGCCAATGTGTCGAATACCAAGAGCAAAGATGAACCGGTTGAGCACAACATTGCGGCGAGCGTTAATTGCCTCAAAGAGTTTCTTGGCCGATGTTTCACCAAAACCCTCACGATCCTTCAACCGTTTAAGCGAACGCTTGTCACGAGCTTCAAGAGTGAAGATGTCAGCGTGCCGTGTCACCATTCCATCGGTGTAGAATGCCTCTGCCTGTTTGTCCCCAAAACCATCAATATCAAGGGCATTGCGAGAGACGAAGTGCTTGAGTTTCTCCACTGCTTGAGCGGGACAGATGAGCCCACCTGTACAACGCCGAACGACATCAATTTTTCCAGTTTTTGCATTGATTTCCCTAACGGCATGACTGCCGCAAGCCGGGCAGATGGTTGGGAATTCAAACGGCTTCGCATTATCACTGCGGACAGACAAATCGACATCGACAATCTGCGGGATGACATCGCCCGCGCGTTGCACAGTTACTCTGTCACCTACCCGCAAATCACGACCTTCGCGAATGACCTCACCGCTGGCACCAATTCCGGCAATATAATCTCCATTGTGCAAGGTCGCATTGGAGACTACCACACCACCAACAGTCACAGGGTTCAGCTTGGCAACTGGTGTCAGCGCGCCTGTTCGGCCAACTTGGATTTCGATGTCTTCCAGAATGGTGATTGCCTGCTCAGCTGGGAACTTGTGAGCAATAGCCCATCGAGGAAAGCGTGAGGCGAAACCAAGACGCCCCTGCAGGGCAAGATCATCAACTTTGTAGACCACACCATCAATATCGTAGCCCAGTGTTGCTCGTTGAGCTTCAATATCTGCGTAAACTTTGACAAGCTGCTCTACATTCTGACAAACCGCCATGTGCGGATTAACGTCAAAACCCCAGTCGGCAAACTTTTGCACCATTTGCATTTGCGTGACTTCAGGCATCGCGCTGACTTCACCCCATGCATAGGCAAAAAACTTTAAAGGACGCTCTGCTGTGATGCGTGCATCCAATTGACGTAACGACCCAGCAGCGGCATTGCGTGGATTAGCAAACTGACGTCCCGTATCTAATATGCGCGCATTCAGCGCTTCAAAGTCGGCGTGAGCCATATAGACCTCTCCGCGCACCTCAACGATATCTGGCCAATCGCTTCCTCCAAGTTTTTTGGGAATTGTATCGATGGTAAGAATATTGCCGGTGACGTTCTCGCCAACTTGCCCATCGCCGCGCGTGGCAGCATTTACAAGCACACCGTTTTCATACCGCAAGCTCGCAGACAGTCCATCAATCTTTGGTTCTGCCGTTATTGGAACCACGACAGCTTCCGCAAGACCAAGAAAACGCCTGATACGTCCGACAAAATCGGCGACATCATCTTCAGAAAAAGCATTGTCCAACGAAAGCATTGGCACGGAATGAGTGTATTTAGTAAACTTATCTGAGGGTGCATAACCCACTCGTTTACTTGGAGAATCAGCGCGCACTAGTTCAGGAAATCGCGCTTCGATCTCAAGATTGCGACGCTTCAACCCGTCGTAATCTGCATCCGTAATTTCAGGCGCGTCATTGCCATGATAGTTCTTGTCATGATGGCTGACCTCAACAGCAAGCCTTGCAAGCTCTGCGGTTGCCTGTTCCACAGTAAGTGCGTCCACAGCAATTGCGCTTAAATCACCAGCCATTCGGCATTGCCCTTAAATTTTTGTATCTGCGATGAGTTTTTCAGCAGCAGCGCGTGCTTCTGCCGTAATGGTGGCCCCGGCCAACATACGCGCAATTTCTTCTTTGCGTGCGTCTTCGCCGATTGGATGGACAGCTGTTTTCACACGATCTTCGCCGGCAACACCAGCTTTTTCAATCAACAAATGTCCGCGCGCACGCGCAGCGACTTGAGGCGCATGAGTTACCGAAAGAACCTGCACGCTATTTGCCAAGCGTGCCAAACGGCGGCCTATGGCCTCTGCAACGGCACCGCCAACCCCAGTATCAATCTCATCAAATATAAGGCAGGGCGCGGACCCTTTATCGGCCAGCGCAACCTTCAGCGCCAACAAGAAGCGGGACAGCTCACCGCCAGATGCTACTTTTAACATAGGCCCGGGGCGCGTGCCGGGATTGGTTTGCACCCAGAAAGCAACTTGATCAATGCCATGTTCAGAACACGAACTTTCATCACTTTCCAAATTCACCAAAAAGCGCGCATGTTCAAGCTTCAGTGATGGCAACTCTGCGCAAACTACTTGTTCAAGTGCGGCAGCGGTATGATGCCGCTGCTCAGACAATGCGCGGGCAGCACTGATATAAAGAGCCTCAACAGCTTGGGCCTCTTGCTCCAGCTGAACCATGCGTTCTGCACTGCTATCCAGCGCATCCAACTCATCAGCCATTTTAACTGCCAACGCATTGAGGTTTTCTACCGGCACATTGAATTTGCGTCCAGCTGCACGCAGTGCAAACAATCGCTCTTCAGAGCCTTCCAGAACACTAGCATCAAACTCTGTGGCACGCATTGCATGAGCAAGCGCAGTTGCGCCCTCATCCAATGCCAACAGCGCGCGATCCAACGCTGAAAGCGCATCATCCAATAAACCCGGTGCTTGCTCTGCCTTACGCTCCAAACGACGCATTAAGCCGGCGATGACAGGCACAGGCGATTGAGGGCCGGCGACGGCTTCATGTGCCTCGTTAATATCGCCAGCAACCTTTTCCGCTTGCATCATGGTTTGACGCTGCGCTGCCAGTTCTTCTTCCTCACCTTCTTGCGGTGAGAGCTTTGTAAGTTCTTCTACGCTGGCACGCAGATAGTCAGCCTCACGTTCTGCATCGTCTGCCTTGGCTTTCAATTGTTTCAACTCAGCCAGTTTACTACGCCAAATTTTGTAGTGTGCAGATACTACTTTGGCAGGTTCGCCCAGCCCACCAAATGCATCCAGTAAGATGCGATGGGTCGCAGGGTCTACCAATGCACGGTTATCGTGTTGACCATGAATTTCAATGAGATGTTCGCCAATTTCGCGTAACAAAGTTGCGCTTACGGGTTGGTCGTTGATGAATGCACGCGTTCGACCATCCATCGATTGAACGCGG
>JBGCFS010000061.1:0-38658 GCA_045107035.1 Hyphomicrobiales bacterium | reverse complement strand
ATGACTTTTCGTAAAATCGCAGCTCCTGTCCTAATCCTCGGCTCCATCGCTCTTGGCGCAACTGCAGCTTCTGCTGGCGTATACAACCCAGCTAATGACAGCTCACCTGATGCCATGACACCTGGTTACACTGGCCTGGCTAAAGACAGCAAATAAGCTGACTTGAATAAAAGGCTATTCGGCCTTAGAGCTTTAAGATCATTAAGTAGATACTAGAAAAGCCTCTCGCTTCGCGAGGGGCTTTTTTGTTACTTCAAACAAGCATTGTGACCAATCCAAAGCCTTGCAACTGCAACCGCTACACGTTAAACCCGCGCCCGTAATCAACACAAAAGCTTACCTGCATTTGTTGGCAGAGAGTGAGCAGGAGAAAAGATATGATTTCCATTAAATTACCCGACGGTTCTGAGCGGTCTTTGGAAGATGGTTCCAGTGGATTGGATCTGGCCCTCAACATTTCAAAATCTTTGGCAAAAAAGTCTGTGGCAATGGTGCTTGACGGCACATTGACTGATTTGAGCGATGCGCTGAGCGATGGCTCCACGGTAGAGATCGTTGTGCGCGATGATGAGCGTGCGTTGGAACTTATCCGCCATGATACGGCTCACGTAATGGCAGAAGCTGTGCAGGAATTGTTTCCAGGCACGCAAGTGACCATTGGTCCTGTTATTGAAGACGGATTCTTCTACGATTTCGCACGCAATGAACCTTTCACGCTGGATGATCTGCCAAAGATCGAAGCGAAAATGAAAGAAATCATTCAGCGCAACGCGCCGTTTTCCAAAGATGTCTGGTCGAGAGAAAAGACCGCTAAAACATTCACAGATTTGGGTGAAGGTTATAAAGTTGAGTTGCTGGATGCGATTCCGGACGGTGAGAATGTCAATATTTATCATCAAGGTGATTGGTTTGATATGTGCCGCGGACCGCACATGGTTTCAACGGGTCAGATTGGACAAGCCTTTAAACTGATGAAGGTGGCTGGTGCTTATTGGCGCGGAGATAGCGACAACGCAATGTTAACCCGTATTTACGGGACTGCCTGGGCAAATGAGAAAGACCTCAAAGCCTACCTTACTCGTATCGAAGAAGCTGAAAAGCGTGACCACAGGAAGCTTGGCCGTGAAATGGATCTCTTCCATTTCCAGGATGAAGGCCCGGGTTCTGTGTTTTGGCATGAGAAGGGCTGGGGACTTTTCCAGAACCTGATTAATTATATGCGTCGCCGTAATGATGGCGCCGACTATGATGAAGTAAATACGCCCGACATGCTGGACCGGTCGCTCTGGGAGGCTTCTGGCCACTGGGAAAAATTCGGTGAAAACATGTACACGACTACTACTCCGGATGAGCGTGTATATGCCTTGAAGCCAATGAATTGTCCCGGCCATGTTCAGGTCTTTAAGAATGGTTTGAAATCCTATCGGGATTTGCCTGCGAAAATCAGTGAATTTGGAAAGGTGCATCGCTACGAGCCATCGGGGGCGTTGCACGGGCTTATGCGTGTGCGTTCCTTTACGCAAGATGATGCGCATGTGTTCATTGCTGACGATCAAGTAACGCAAGAATGTCTGGCGATCCATAATCTACTGCTCTCGATTTATGCAGATTTTGGTTTCACTGATATTCGCATCAAATTCTCTGACCGCCCGGAAAAACGGGTTGGTTCGGATGAAGTTTGGGATGAAGCGGAAGCTGCGCTCAAGACAGCGGTGGAAGCTGCTGGAGATGCTTACACACTCAACCCGGGTGAGGGTGCGTTCTATGGCCCTAAACTGGAATATGTATTGCGAGATGCCATTGGTCGAGATTGGCAGTGCGGAACGTTGCAGGTAGATTTAAACTTACCGGAACGTCTGGGTGCTTTTTACATCGGTTCTGATGGTGAAAAACACATTCCGGTTATGCTGCATCGCGCTATCTTTGGCTCTCTGGAGCGCTTTACCGGTATTCTCATTGAACACCACGCAGGGCACTTCCCACTTTGGTTGTCTCCTTTGCAGATTATGATTGCAACAATCACATCTGAAGCAGACGATTATGCCGTGATGGTTCGTGACAAAATGCGGGCTGCCGGCCTGCGGGTTGATGCTGATTTGCGAAATGAGAAAATCAACTACAAAGTTCGAGAGCACAGCCTTGGCAAAGTGCCTGCAATTCTTGCAGTTGGTGGGCGTGAAGCGGAAGAAGGAACAGTTTCTGTGCGTAGGCTGGGTTCAAAACACTCAACTGTTATGACGCTAGATGAAGCAATTGAAAGCCTTCTGCTTGAAGCAACTCCGCCAGATTTGGCACGTAAAGCTTTAGCCTGATTTGCGATGTAAAAAAGCCCGCCAATTGGCGGGCTTTTTATTGAGCAATTAGTGAGCCTTATGCTCACCGTTCTTCATGTGAGCTGGAGCGCTGGCATTCATAGCTTCAATATTAAATTTCACTTCAATTTCGCCAGCATTTTCAAACATCAACGTAACGGAGTTGTGGGATCCTTCTTTGAAAGGTTCAGCAATTCCCATGAACATGATGTGATAGCTGCCAGGCTTGAAGGTGACCGTTTCCCCCGCTGGAATTTCGATGCCATCCGGTAGAGGGCGCATTCGCATAATGTCGTCCACAATTGCCATTTCATGTATTTCAACACGTTTGGAAATTATTGCAGAACCGCTGATGAGACGGTCTGCTAAAGCGCCCTTGTTTGTTATCGTCATATAGCCACCAGCGACGCGTGCTTTAGGCGGTGTAGCTCGGGAAAATGGATGCTCAATGACAATGTCGCCAATTTCATATTCATGCGCTGAACCTGCTCCAGTAACAAAAACTGTGACGCAAAACGCTAGTATGATTGATTTTAGGTAATACATTTGATTCTCCAGAAATTTGGTCGTGGACACGCGCCGGCTGTTTGGCGATCGTCATCCAGAAATTTGAAAGCAGGGGGAGGATCTTATGCTTGCGGTGGCCCGCGTAATGGCGCGCTCGGTAGGAAAACCGGTTTGATGACTTTGGATGATGGATTTGGTTTGGAGCTGATCGTTTGCCGCGCGCAGCGCAACCAAGCCGATGCAGGAGCCGTCGGTGGGAGCATATCACCGGAAATCCGGCAAAATTCACAGGGAGTTTCTACTCTGTTTCCATTTTCATCGGAGTTGTTTAGGCAAAAACTTGGAAGTGATCCATCTGGAAGAGTATACGCGGAAAGGTCGATGTTTTCGTTCGCGAAACTGGTGGGCTGGTGTGCGAAGGCAGCAAGAAGCAAGCCCAATGCGCACATCAAGCGAAGCAAAACCCTATTGTTGCTGTGAAGATTATGCACGTTCAATTCACCAGTCGAATTCAATTCAAAAATTATTCAGAAGTAACCAAGACTTCCACATCTCGGTGTCTGCCTGCTTCGACAGAAAAATTTCTGTTGTGAGGCACCCCTTCATGGGTTGCTACAACGGCATAGTCGCCTTCTTCTAATACGTATTCTGGAAAAGCACCTACAGTTTCCGCAATCACTTCGCCGTTTGGATACAGCACAGTCCAGCTTGTATTCGCAATCGCTTCTCCCCCGGTTTCATTGACTAACTTCAGCGTAACCTCTGCGGCGCGGTGGTAGAGAGTTGCATCAGTCAATTTTCCCTCTTCGACCGTAATGTCGGCGCTGACACTTGCGTTTGCGCTTCCATAAAGGCTTTCCACTCTGAAGGTCCCTGCATTCAGGGGTAAAATCAAACCAGGCTGCGCACCTTCTACGATTAACTTCTCGTCCGTGGTCTCTGAATCTCGCTCTGTAATGCGAAATCGGACTTTGTCTGCTGGAATTGAAACGTCACCCGTGAGCTGCGCTTGCAAACGCAAGCCGCCCGCACTGAGAATTACTGTTTCGCTCACCGGCTTGCCCACCAAACGCAAAAGTGCGGTTGATGAGGCTTTTCCGTAGGATGCGTGTACCAGATAGTTGCCTGCCTGAAGTGATTGCGTCCATGTTCCACCATTGCCCGATGCAAGCAGCGGATAAGCCCCGGTTTGATCTGGCTTTTGATCATAAATGCGCCAGACAACGCCAAATGGGATCGGATCTCCGTCTTCGACCAGTTTTGCAATAAGTCTCGCTTCCGCAGGACCAGCATTGCTATCAACTGGGAGCTGATCCGGTGCGCTTCCAGGAGGCGCTGCACCTAAAATTTGCGGCAGAACGTTCAGCAAGTTTTGAGCTGGGTTTACGCCAGAATCAGATGTGCCAGGCTTCGATCTTGGTTTTGGTGCTGTTTGTGCATGAGCGGTGATTCCAAATGAACCAAATAGGATCGCTATCAGAAGAAATTTAGTTGCGACTACAGATATCTTTTGGAAAGATATCTGCGCTAAAGCCTTGAAAAATTTTGTCCTTGCGTGCATGGGCGTTTCGATCATCCGCGTGCGTTGTTGAGTTGCGATAGACTGGCAGGACACATTGACCGTTTCATGGCCTAGCATGCCACAACTGCTTACTATATCTGCAGATACATGCTTCGTTAGCAATTTGAAAGTCTTGAGGAAAATATCATGGATTTGAAGGCTTATCTTTCCGTTCGAAGGACAATTCCATCTGTGCATCTTTCGGCGCCTGGACCAGATCATGGTCAATTACATGAAATTCTAACATTGGCGTCGCGTGCGCCCGATCATGGAAAACTTGCCAGGTGGCGCTTTGTTAAAATTGAAGGCGACGCTCGCAAACAGCTTGGGGAGCTTTGTTTGAACCGAGCAATTCAATTGGCTAACGACGAGGGACGGGTGCTTACAGAAGCTGAAAGAGACAAAACTGTTTCAACTTTTAATCACGCGCCTTTGGTTGTTGTGTTGATTTCCACGGCAGAACAGCATCCTAAAATTCCCGTTTGGGAGCAGGAACTGGCCGTAGGCGCTGTTGGTATGAACCTAGTTCATGCGAGCAATAGCGTTGGCTACTCTGCCCAATGGCTGACTGGCTGGATGAGTTATGATTCGCATATCACTACGAAGCTTGGTGTTAAGGCAGACGAAAAAATCGCTGGATTTTTCCATATTGGCACACCGCGGGCGGCACCCGTTGAGCGCGCCAGACCTGATTTATCGACCATGATAACTAATTGGTCTGGCTGAGTTGAACCGCAACATGCAGGGAATTCCACGTGTTTTATAACGCAGAGAAAAAAGACCATGGGCTGCCACATGATCCATTTAAGGCAATTGTTACACCGCGACCAATTGGTTGGATTTCTAGTCAGGATGAGCAGGGCCGTCACAATTTGGCACCCTACAGTTTTTTCAATGCAGTTAGTGATACCCCACCAATTGTCATGTTTTCGTCAGACGGAATGAAAGATAGTGCAAAAAATGCGAAAAGTTCCGGTGTGTTTGCTTGCAATATTGCCACCTATGCATTGAAGGATGCGATGAACGCTTCTTCAGCAAATTTGGACCATGGGGTTAGCGAGTTTGAAAGAGCTGGTCTTACGCCGGTTTCCTGTAAACTCATCGATGCTCCAATGATAGCAGAGGCTGGAATTGTTCTTGAATGTCAAACTCTTGAGGTGAAACCACTCATTGACCGTAACGGTAAAGAAGCTGCTTATACGATGGTTTTGGGTCAGGTATTGGGCGTTCATATTGCTGATGATTTTATCGCTGATGGGTTTTTGGATATCACTGCTGTGATGCCAATTGCACGCCTTGGATACAGAGATTATGCGGTGATAAATGAAGTGTTTCAGCTCACAAGACCAATAACCTGAAAAACCCGGTAGACAGACCAGAAATTTTCCCTTAGGAAGCGCAAAGTTACAACGTTGAACGTTTGTACGGCCGGTATAGCTCAGCTGGTAGAGCAACTGATTTGTAATCAGTAGGTCCCGGGTTCAAATCCTGGTGCCGGCACCATAAGCCCTCTGAAATAAAAGGGTTTTTTAGATGTTCCTAGAAATTCGGTATCACTTGTTTTCTGACGGTATCAATTTTCGGTGCCACTCCATTCATTAATTGTTCTCATTTCCAGACAGCTTTTTGCCGCGAGTAACGGCATATCTACAATTTGGCTCCTTCATAAATTCCGTAACAACGCAATAAAATTGGAAAATTTGCTGGGAAATTTATTGGACCATTTTGGCGGTTCTGTCGGCAAATTGATTGCTTTCAAAAAATAATTGTTCCTATTATGTTCTCGTGAGGTGAAGAAAGCAATTTCTAGACGTGATAACCATTTAGGACGTTATTGATCAACGTCTTTGGCTGAGTGTACATTGCAATTTGTGCACCAAAACAATTGATATTCCTCACAAACTTATACTGTTTGAACGGCTACCTGATGGCATAACCGTTGCCGCATCCGCATCAAAGTTTAGATGCGAGAGCTGTGGCAAGAACAACGCAACAATTTCGGTTATTGATCCATCTGATAACTGGTAGCTTTCTCGATGCAGGTCAGTCTTTGAGCTGGTTCTCAATCGTAAAGCTGCTGATCAGCCTACTTGTTCAATGAACAGATACACCAGCCCAACTGCGAACAAAGGCCAGCCAAACTTTTGTAGTCGCTGTGGGCCTTTCCAGAGAAGAGCAATCGCAAGTATCAAAATAAGCAAGGGATGTCTTTGTTAAGTGGATTAAGTTGGAGAACTTTAGCGGCTGTTACAATGCATTGTAAAACGGATACGAAAAAGGCCCCCGAAGGAGCCTTAAACGACACTGGCCTGCTCTTTCTTCCCGGTTAGCCTTCAGACTGGCTGATGGTTCCTCCCGTTTCAGGTGCTTGCCTCTGGACAGGTGTCCTAGGCGTAGGCGAATTCTGTTGTGGTTCTCTTTGTTCGTCATCGGAAGAAACAAGAGGCTTACCGGTAAGGCAATCTATACCTTTGTAGATATAAACTCGGTTTGCTGGATCGAAGTAGCAATCTTCCGAAATTGGCAACGGATTTTGTAGCAGGGAAAGCCCAAACGGAAAAGTTTGTGCATGAACGCTGGTTGATAGTCCAGCTGCTGCTAATAAACCAACTAAAGATGTGGTTGCCCAATTCCGGCGTGAGTGGCGGCTCAATAAAAACGTATACATTTTTTCTCCTTAAATGCGTGTTTGATCTTCCAAATGGTCCCGCGTATGGGGGCATTGGGTCCTTTATCTTGTGGACGCATTTATCATTATGTGTGGTTGCTTGAAGATGTTCTGAGCCTGCCGTTCATGCCGGGTTCAGCAAGAGATTGTGCAACCGTACTCGTCGGAGCTAGTCGCCAATTAGGAGGCTATACAGAACATTGAAGGGGGTTTGGCGGATCTCACTGCTTCAATCAGTGTTGATATAGATATTCAAATATTTAAATTTTCGGAACACTTTGAGCCGTTTCGCATCACTGCTATTCGGTCGTATTCGTCCCGCCTTTAACTCACGCTCAAGGGGATCCATGATCATAGAGACCACATGGGGACCCACTCCCCAGGTCCAAAATATGAAGGGCCCTGGAAAGCCAAGTGTCCACAAAAACGATACTATGTCATAGTAGATTGATCCTTCGGTACCTTTGACACTTTCTGGAGTGACCACCAAAACCAAAACAAGCACAATGATTGGCAACAATGAATAATTGAGTATTTTTCGATTGGTAGAGCGCTTCATGTTGGTCTCATACTTTTACATCGGTCAATGAATTGGCTCGTTGCGGTGGGCCTTTTTCATACCAAATTGAGTGTCGCCTAAGGGCGGCTCTCTCACGCAATAGGCGTCTGTTACAAAAGGTTGTCGAGAAAGCAAAAAGGCCCCAGAAGGGGCCTTAAATTGTATTTATTGCGTTTAGATATCAGGCCGCAACCAAGGCAGGGACATTGATTTGCAAGGTTACGCCAAGAGCTTTGAATGCCGCCTCAATAGAGTGCATTTGAGAATTGTGGTCGAGCCTGAAAAGACGATCTACATGTTCACGTTTACAGCCGAGCGCGCGCATTAGATCAGCGCGTGTCAGGCCTTGTTGTCGTAACTGCATATGAAGGCCAGCTTTAAGTATAACCATAACGGGCATCTGCACGAAATGGCCTTTGCCTGAGGTCTCGCGCATAGGAAAAGGAATATCTTCGCCGCGCGCTATCCGTCCGGCAATTGCCTCTTCAATGGCATTTCGTGAGTTTTCTAACGCTTCGGGGGTGCTATCGCCAAACGTCACGACTTCCGGGAACGCCGGGGATGTGACTAGCCATGTATCATTATCATCCGGGCAGATTTTAATTTCGTACCACATATAAAACTCCGTTACTTTAGTCCTAAGTCTTTTTTGATCTTGTTAACTAGACCGGTTCCTAATTCTTTGCTGGATCCATGCATTGGTAATTGAGATGTTAAATTTTCGCGTCGCACGGTCAAGTGGCCGCTACCACCATTGTGGGTCTCAAACGAGCAGCCTTGTTTCTTGAGCCATTTTCTCAATTCTTGAGCGTTCATGATTAGGATTTAGTAAGCAAAAATATAGAAGTCAACATAAGTGTGGAGTTCGATTTACGAGGTCTAGACCTACAAAGCATTGTTTGCAAAATGAAAACAATGACATAGGCAAATACGTCACAGCGGGTATTTTTATCCGAAAATTCCAACCTACACCCTGCAGGCTCGCTACGGCGGGCCTTTTTTTATAGAGATATGAATCCTAACCCGAATGGCCATGCGATCATGAGAACTACTTTGGATAGCGCCAACCTTTAGGAGGAATTTCGGGTGAGGCGCCTTCAATTAGCGGATAAACAGCTATCACTCCTTCCTTGCTTATAAGTGCCTTCCTAACTTTATAGCCAGTCTCTTTCAGTGCATCGGTTACTGCATCAATGTCCGTCAACAGCCTATTCTCCAAAATGACTGTCAATTGGCCCTTGAACTTGGCAAAGCGTGCAATGGCTTGTCCTCAATCACTTGAACTGATCGGACCCCTTATTGCGAATGGAATCAAACGACTGCTCCAAGTTCGGCCAGTCCTCAAACCCTACAACCTGCTTTTTCTCAGGGAACGGATACTCGTTCTTGTCGGTCCCTGCATTTGCGCTGATTGCGCGCGCAGCAACGCTGATGGCGTTCACCAGCGGGTCGATGACGCGCTCAGGCTTCCAGCCGAGAGCTTGTGCAACCTCTTCACCATAGCCAAGCATGCCAGTACACCCGAAAACAACGGCGCTGGCTTCATCTCGCTTGCGTGCCTTGGCACAGGCCGCAACAGTTGCGGTAATAGCGGTCTGCCGCGCCTTATCAAGATCAAGTACGTTAACGCCGATCCCGAGAACCGATGCCAAACGGTCAGAAAGGCCATAGCTGTTTGCCAAGCGGATAAACGCGCGCTCCTGGCGTTGCAGCACGGTAACCACCGAAAATGCGCCGAGCTGCGCAGCAGTCTCCAGCCCCGCCTGACCACACCCGACAACCGGAATGGTCACCGCCTCACGCACAGCTTCAAGTGCTGGATCGAGCATGCAATCTATCACTATTGCATCGCAGCCACCGGCTTGCGCCTTCAGCGCCGCATCAACCACGCCTGGCCCCGCCAAAACTTCGTCCAACGCCGATTCAACAGACGCCGGGCCGCGCTCCAACGTGACACAGCTGAGCGTGGTCCCTGCAGGCGCAAAAGCGCTTACTTGCGACACATCACGAAAGCCCTGTGTGGTTATCGGCGTAATGATACAGATAGTGCCCATGCAGGGGGTCCCCATGTTGATGCCAACGAACGCGCGGCAAACTGGTCGGCTAATGCGCGCTGTCCCAGGCTAAATCTTCCAGGCGCACAAATGGCTCGACAATGTTGGATGCTTTGGGTCCAATAATTTCAAGCGCCTGCGGCGTGCGCATCTCTTCAGTCGCAGCAACGCCGATCACCTTGACGCGTTGACCATAGCGCAGTGTTTCGGTGGTAATGGCTTCGCCGGTTTCGCGATCCAGTATGAACAGCAAATCAGGTACGATCGCAACGGTTTTCCCGTTGAGCTTGGCCATTGAATATTCGTTGCGGAACGACAAGAACATCTCATTGTCGCTGCCATCACCGGCAGATAAGGTAACATTGCCCACGGTCCAGCCGTCCTCGGTGCCGCGTATGACATCCTGAACTTTGCCGTCAAAGAGAACACGCGCAAAACGTGGTGGGTTTGATTTCGCGAAGTAGCTGGCAAGCCCGTCACAAATGTCGACCTTGCCCTCCACGCGAAGCTCGCGAACCGTCTTGCCGATTTCTACAGCCAATGAGACGGTGCGTGGAACGCATGTTCGGCGAACCTCTTCACCAGTCATCGCGTAGCTGGCAACTTGCGCTATGCCGCCCATCTTCACGCATACCGCCCGCCCATATCGCTCTGTGCGTAGTGCATTGTCGGTGTCTAAAACGATAGTGTTTTCAAAATCATCCGCCATCACGAACGGCGAGCAATTGACCCCATAGATGTTGAATGTGGTCATTTGGAACTCTGGAAAAGCGCGGCCCATGCCATCGCCATCAACAACTGGCAGGCCCATCTGAGCGGCTACGACAAGCGGCAATGTTGCGTTCACGCCGCCAGCTTCCAGCGGGATAATCGCGTTGAATTGTCGCCCCAGCTCTTTTTCGATCTTGCGCATGGCGGTCACGGTAGCGGCAGCGTTGGGCAGTTTTTCGACAAACACCGTCGGCGCGCCCATGCAGGCAACGCTGATGGCGAACATGTCGTCAGGCACGTCGTCAGGGTCGATCAGCTCGATGCTGCCACACTTGGCCAACTCTTGCTCCAACATCAGGCGGCCAACATAGGGATCTCCACCGCCGCCGGTACCCAGAATGGCCGTGCCACGGATAAAGTCGTGGAGATTATCAATCGTAATCCGGTTCATTGCAGCGCCTCCGCCTGGTCAAGATCGCCAATCGCCTTCACCTTGATGCGCACAGCCCCCGCAGGAAGGTAGGCCAGCGGCATCTCTTCAATACTCACAATATCAGTGCTGGCGCGCGAGGCTCCAGCCTCGACGGCGCGGTTGATCGCTTCTTCTTTGGCTTGAGAGATGGATTGGTCGCGCCCAATATCGCTATAGGAATAGATGCGGTCGATCTCACCACCGACCTGGGCGAGACCTGCACCGATGGCATTGGCAACGCCGGACAGTTCGGGGCGGATAACTTCGCTGGCTCCCTTGATCTCGCGGTTGATCAGCACGCTGCCGCCACCGACCAGAATAACTGGAACATCACCACGGCTGGATTTGACTCTGTCAACCGTTGTTTCCAAGAGGTTGTGAATGGCGCTAACGGCGGCCTCCACGGCGTTATGGCTCAAATCACTGACATGGCTCTTTTCGCCAATGTCGGCATAACCAGCAGCGACCGCAACATCGGTTGTCGTGAGCGTATTCCCACCAAAGATGCGGGCCTTGGTGAGCAAATCCAGCGCAACCGAATCCGGTCCGATTTTGGTGCCGGCCTCGGTCTGCCGCACGATGCTGCCCCCACCCAGACCAACGGCCAAAACATCAGGCATACGGAAGTTTGTGCGCACTGAACCCACATCCACGGAGATAGCAGACTCTCGCGGGAAGCCCCCAATGAGCACCCCAACATCGGTCGTGGTGCCACCAATATCGGCAACGATGCCGTTTTGAACTCCGGAAAGAAACGCAGCGCCGCGCATGGAATTCGTTGGTCCTGAGGCAAAGGTCAGCACTGGGTACTTCTCGGCAAACTCTGATGTCATCAGGGTACCGTCGTTCTGGCTGACAAAGAAAGGGCAGTGAATGTTGAGCTGGCGAAGTGCGCTGCGAAACGCTTCGATCACTGCTGAAGACAGCTGCGCGAGCGAAGCATTCATGATGGCTGCGTTTTCGCGTTCAATCAGGCCAATGCGCCCGATCTCACTGGAAAGTGTGACTTCAACATCAGGCACTTCCTGTCGGATGATCTGCGCCATGCGCATTTCCATCGTATCGTTGATCGGTGTGAAAACACCTGAGACTACAACTGACTTAATCGCGCGTTTCTTTATGTCACGCGCTGCCTCTGCAACCGCTTGTTCATCGAGCGTGTTGATTTGCGTCCCGTCAAAATTGTACCCCCCCTCAACCAAATAGCACTGACGCCCGATTTGGGAAATGAGATGCGCAGGAAACTCAGTCATCGGCATGATACTTCGGGTGGCTGGCAGACCGGCGCGCACAACGGCGACCGGCACAAGTTTTTTGCCCTCCACGAAGGCATTTGTGAACTGGGTGGTGCCGATCATCACGCTGCCAACTTCGCTTACAGCGCAGCGCGAGCTTTCCAAGATGCTGCTGATGGCTTTGACTATGCCTGAGCCGACATCGTGGGTCGTCGGCGATTTGATGGAGGCCACGACCTGGCTTCCATCCAGCAAAACCGCATCCGTGTTGGTGCCGCCAACGTCAACGCCAATATGCATAAGCCACCTTTCAAACATAGTTGTGAAAGCAAATCTCGAATGTTAGCAATGTCAGCGCAAGGTGGAGAACGGCTAGGGTGCCAGGCTAAACGGATAGGGTTTCAGGTGGTTTGGTCGCGTCGGGGCGTGTGGCGTGAATACCGTAACGGACGGCCAGTTCAATAGCCAACTTTCGCGAGTTCACACCCAATTTGCGGTACACATTTTGCAAGTGAAATTTGACTGTTGGTTCGCTCAGGTTCAGCGCCCTAGCAATGACCTTGTTGGCGTTGCCCTGTGTTAGGCTGGTTAAAACCGCTAACTCTTTTTCTGTCAGCAAATCACCAAGGATTTGGCTGGAACCAGAATGGCCTTTCACCCGTGATAGAAGCGTCGACAGGAACTGCAAATGCTCGCGGTCATAACCCGCTACGCCGCGCTCGCGCACCACAGCTTTGACCGCTACCGCAAACTGCTCAGGTTCTCGTAGGAATGCGCCCTTCATTCTATGGCGCATGCCAAGGTCCAGCGCATGGCGCAAAACAGGAGCCGCCTCTGCCGTGTTTCCAGCATCAACAGCGGCGATGATCTGCAGGACCAGCGCGCGTAATTGATAGCGGCGCAGGCCGCTTTGTGCGCACGCTTGTGCGATCTCTTCTGATAGCCGGCAGGCTTTTTCAGCGTCACCAAAACGAGACTCAAATCGAGCCAGAACCAGTCGTGCCAGCAATCGGCCCCGCCAGCGGAACCCGTCATTTTCTGCCGCATCAAGAAGTGCCTGTACGCTGCGGGCAAGGCGGCGTGCCTTGCGCTCGCGTTGGGCGCTTATGGCAACGTCCAGTTCCAGAATGCGCAGATGGCGTGAAAAGCGTGGCAAGCTGCGGCGCAACACCATGGCTTCACCCTGCGCAACTTGCCCCAAGGCTTCCTCGTGATTGCCGTTTTGCAGCGTCTTTGTAAGGCATGTCTCATAGCCCGCCAGGAAAACCTCGCTCCACCCCTCGCGGTTATCCGCATCCAGGAGTGCGTTTTTGAGAGGCGTTTCAAGCGAGTTGGCTTCATCAGCCTCAAGCGCCGTTTCGGCAAACATGATAGTGGCGATAGCGTTGAGGTTTACATCATGGGCAAAGTGATCACTCTGCAACCGCCATGCTCGTTTTCTTCGGTCCATGGCAGCGGCACAATCACCGAAGTCCATATCAATGATGCTCAAGTTCAGATGCATAAAGAACATCAGATGGTGGCAACCAAGGTCGCAGTAGAGGCTCATCGCAGTTTGGCCAGCTGCGCGGGCTTTCTCGAGGTCGCCAAGTTGGATGTAGAACAGGCACAGGAAATTGTGCAAGACACCGCGCCTCAAATGGTCTTTCAGCGGGGTGTTGAGAGCGGCAAACTCAAGGGCTTCAACCTGTGCCTTCGAAATATTGCGATCCTCATAAAGGAGCAAATGCACTTCTAGCAGCACGATCTCTCGCTCAAGCTCACGATCAAGCCCGTCGCTTGTCTCCCGCGCTTCATGGATCAACAGACGCGCCTCGTCTGTGCGTCCTGATTTTAGCAACAAGTAGGCACGTGCCAGACTGAGCCGTGGTGACGCATTCACCCATTCCAGCGGCAAAAGTTCAATTAGCCGTTCCAGCCGCTGTGCGCCATGACGAATGCCCATTTCAATGCCCCCGGCATCCAGAATGATCCGTTCGGCCAGTGCCGTTGCACCTGCGTCCATGGCTAGTTTTGCCGCGCTGTAATACCGACCATGATCGTTTAGCCAATGGGCGGCGCTCTCACGCAACGCCTTACAACGTGCTTCCCCCAGAGACTGCTGCCTGCGTAGCAAATAGTCCTGCAGCAGCTGGTGATACCGGTACCAACTGGTGCCGTTTTCGGTTTGCTCAAACACTAGAGAGTGTGACTGCCCAAGCGAGGCCAGAATGCTCCAACTATCCTCGCGCTGTCGCACATGATCGGCCAAATCACCGTTGATCGGGCCCAGATGGGCGGTTTCGAGCAAAAACTGGTTTTGCTGATCACTAAGGCTGTTGAGAAACTGCTCGTTGAGGAAACTTCCCACATCAAGGCTGGAGGGGGGGGCCTTACCATTTCCCAAATCAATCGGGTGCCCTTTGAGAGAAGATAGCCGCATGAGTTGCAGAGCCGCTGGCCAACCTTCCGCATAACCATGGTACCGGCGCACCTCCTCTTCAGGCATGGATTTGCCAAACAGGCATTTTGCTTCGTTGAAATGGAACGCCAAGTCTGGGAAGCCAAGGAAGGTCACCTGATCTTCGAGGCGCAGCTTTACCAAGGGAATAGGCGGCGACTGGCGCGTGCCGATTACAATATGGACGCTCTGTTTTTTGCTTTGCAGCAGCTGACTAATCATCTGCGTGGCAAATGAGCTGGCGTCATGAAAGTCATCAATGAACAGGAAGGCACGCTGGCCCGGGGTTTTGCTTGTTGTTGATGGCCAACTATTCTTTTTGTCCGGCAGATGCAGTTCTTGCCGCAAGGCTGGTTCCAACGCATCACCAAAATCTTCAATTGCCGGGTCGGTTGATATCCAGGTGGCTGAGGCACCGGCGGCTTTCAGGTATCTATACCATGATTGCAGGAGAGTTGTTTTGCCGTAACCGGCAGGCGCCTCCACCAAGGTAAGGCGCCGATCAGAACCGAAAAGAAAAGCATCGAGCAACCGCCGACGTTCAAGTGTTATGGGTTTCAAACCTGATCCCTCTGTTTTGCACTGCCAAGACAGGCTGCGGCGCTCTCAAGGGTCAAGTAGAAGTCACGCTGATAGGGCCTTGTCAAGCTAGGCCGGGATTAAGCACAAGGACGTCCTCTATAGGTTTGCGGTGGGATACGGGAACCGAAAACGCATCTTTTAGGTGCCCTGCAGACATCATGGTGATGACCAACTCGTCATCGGGAATACCAAGATGTTCGCGTAGCGCACGGTCTTGTTGCGGCTCAACGCTCCAATTGAGAAAACACGCTCCAAGGCCCTGCGCATGGATTGCCAAAGCCAGTGTCATGGCAAAAATGCCACCGTCGATCCAGCCCTGGTAGCGCTCGCCAATCAGGTTCATTTCGCTCATATTTGAGGTCACAACGAAGACAGTCTGTATTTCTTGGCGAAAGCCAGCATTGCCTGCCTGGAAGGTTAGCGCGTGCTGTACCCGCTCTACATCGTTTATGGCGTAAACCTTGCAAGTTTGCCGATTGCAAACCGATGGGCATTGTTGGGCGTTGCGCACGATGCGGGTAATCGTTTCATCATCCACTGGCCCGGGAGCATATTGGCGCACGCTGTGGCGGTGCTGCATGAACGCCTCAAAGTCGATCATGCTGGCTGCCTGTATCTGCGCCACCGTTACAGGCTCCGCCCCGCCGGTTGAGGCTGGCGCATCCAAACTGACAACCGCCTTGAGTTTCTGAAAATCGGCGGCCAAAGCCGAGAGATCAAAACCGCGCTCACTGTGATAGCTGAAATAGGCGTCCAATGTTGCTATTGCCCAGCCTATAGTTTCATCGACACCAAAGTCGCCATAGTAGGTGCGCAGCTTGGAGATCACCGATTTGGCTTTGTCCTGTCCGTATCCCAGCCGCACATCGGGAAACACCATGCCCCCTTCTAGATAATGGATAAAAATGCGGATAATGGCCCGCCGATTGCCACGCGAGGTCTGTCTGGAAAAAAAGCTAAAGCGCCGATAGCGTGCATAGTCATAAAAAAATGCCGAGGCCAAGCGCAGCTCTATTTTCAACCGGTCAAGCATCTGGTCCATGCAGGTTTTGCAATTGAGAGTTGTGGTTCTGTCGCTTCATTTTTGGACACTCAAGGCTCCAGTATCCAGCCACACTGGGCGCGCCAGGCCACATCTATTGTGCTGCCAGGCTGAAAGTCCGGCGTGTCGAAGCGATTGGGGACTTCGGCGACCAAATGCTGACCTTCAAAATCAACCAGCACGCGAATGAACGCACCCTGATAAGTTACGCTTTTGAGCGGAAGTTTGAAGCAGTTTTCCTCATCAGGTTTTGCATCCGTCGCCACTATGACGCGCTCGGGCCGGATCGCCAGCACCACCTCATCGCCTACTTCAGCACCTTGGCGCATCGGCGCGGAAACGCTGTGCCCACCCACCGAAACTTTGCTACTTTCACCATCAACCGACGACACGGTTCCGCTGATGAGGTTGGATTCACCGATAAACTCCGTCACAAACCGGTTTACCGGGCGTTCATAGATGTCCTCTGGTGTTCCGATTTGCGCGATCTTGCCTTTGTTCATAACTGCTATGCGGTCGGACATGGTCAGCGCTTCGCCCTGATCATGGGTTACATAAATTGTAGTAATACCCAGCGATTTCTGCAGGTCTTTGATCCAGAATTTCATCTCCTCGCGAAGGTTTTTGTCCAGCGCCGAAAGCGGTTCATCAAGCAACAGAATGCGCGGCTGTGTCACCAGCACACGTGCCAATGCGACCCGCTGTTGCTGGCCACCAGATAGTTCTGTCTGGAAGCGGTTCTCATAGCCAGTCATGCCGACTTGATCGAGCGCATCGCGCACACGGGTATCGATCTCAGCCTTGGCCAGCTTTCGCAGCTTCAGGCCAAAAGCGATGTTATTGTAAACATTCATGTGCGGAAAGATTGCGTAGTTTTGAAACACAAAACCAATTTCGCGCTCTTCAGGCGGCAACTGGGCAACATCCACCCCACCCACATCAATTCTGCCGATGCTGGTTTGTTCAAAGCCTGCGATCATGCGCAGAGTTGTCGATTTACCACAGCCTGAAGGGCCCAGCATTGAGAAGAACTCGCCTTCTTCGATGGTGGCCGAAATGTCGTCCACGGCGGTGAAATCACGGAAGGTCTTGGTCAGATTTGAAAGGACGACTGTGGCCATACATTTTTACCAAATTTTGCAAGCTCGACGAACATCAAAGCGTGTTCGTCGAGCCAGGCATTGTTGTTTAACCTGCGAAAATTTCATTCACGGTTTCCACGATTTCATCTTCGTTGTCGAGGTACCAGTTCCAATCTGGAATCCATAAGCCATCCAGTGCGTCGGCAGTGTTTTTGACACCTTTACTCGTTAGGCGCTCCGGCAACTCAGCCTTGCTGTTGGTTGGCCGCAGATAAAACGCTTCACCAGCTTTTGTCTGGAATGCCGGATCAAGCTTGGCATTGAGTAGCGCCAGCGACAGCTTCTTCTCCATAGGGTCAGAGTAGCGCGAAACCGTGTGGGTTTGAGTGAGGATAGGCTTGCGCTCCCATGTCAGCGGGGCAACGGGAATGTCTTTATCCATTTGTAGGAATATTTCACCCTCCCACTGAACACCAATCTCCACTTCACCGCGCTCAACCTGCGTCTGCATATTGCCGGTAAAATCGCTTATCTTCATCGGCATGGCAGCGCGCATGGCTTCAAAGCCGGCTTCCATATCATCAGGTCCAGAGCCGAACTCGGCGGCTGCGGTCATGAAGAAGGTCATGAACAGGCCATTCGACGTGATATAGGTGGCACGCTTGTCAGCGAAGCGATCTTCCCAGAAAGAACGGAAACCCACGGGGGCTGGATCAATCAGATCGGTGCGCCAGACGTGTGCATATTGTCCAAAGCCCCAGGTGGCACCCAAGCCACTGCCAAAAGCGAAGTCCCAAAGGTCCGCCGCGTTGGGTACGTTGGCTTTGATCTCGTCTGTTGACATGAAGAAATCACCAGCTTTGCCAAGCTTGATGATCTCATTGAGGTTCCAGTTGCCCATATGGAAGGCTGGATCCTTAGCTCCGCTAGCCACATATTTAGGGAACCAAGGGAAGGAGCTGTCATAGGCAACCGAGCAATTGTAGGTCCGCTCAAATTCTTCAATGACATTGGCCTGCATGAATTCCTGCCAGAACCCGCCCCACTCATTGATGCGGATCGTGGTGCCTTCACCATCAAAGGGTTGGCCATCCCACACAACATCTTGCGACCAAGCATGATTGATATTGAACATGTTGACCGAACCGGCCATCACTGTGGCGGCCGCACCGGTTTTGAGCAGTTTGCGTCTGCTTAGGCCGATCAGCGATTTTTTCGGGGTGATCAGTTTCTTCTCATCGTTCATTTCACTCTCCTGTTTGTTGATAGTTGCGTGTGCATCATGAGAAATTGACATTGGCCAGCTTGCGCAAATTGGTCAGCTTGGCGGTGATCAGCATCGACACCACAACCAAGAAGATCGCGAAGATGCCTGCGGCGGCGGCCGTTGGCTCAAAGGTGTAGCGAAGCGAGGAATAAAGTGCGATTGGCAGCGGATTGTAGTCCGGTGGGGTGAGGAACAGCGACACATCGAACTGTCCGAACGACACGATGAAGGAAAACACCGAACCGGCCACAATACCCGGGGAAATAACCGGCAGGGTAATGGAGCGGAAGGTGCGCATAGGGCTTGCGCCCAGGCTGCGTGCAGCCTCGTCCAGGCTTTTGTCAAAGCCGACCAGCGCTGCATTGACCGTCCCAATCACATAGGGGCAAGTTACCAGAACATGGCCGATGACCAAGCCGGGCATCGTGCGCACTAAACCAAGGCCGCTGGAGAGGTAAAACAGGTACAGAGCCAAGCCCAATACGATGCCAGGCAACATGAGCGGTGCCATAAAAAACGCTCGGGCAAATTGCTTCCCGGGGAACTGCGTGCGCGCCAAGACCAGCGCGATTGTCGTTCCCAGCGTTGTAGAAATGATCATGGTGACGATCGCTAGCACTAAGCTGAACAGGTAAGCTGGTAGAAACGCATCAGACTGGAAGAACGCTATCACCCAGCGCAGCGACAGACCCTGCGGTGGGAAGGTCAAATGATCACCAGCATTCAGGCCTGCCAGCATCACCACCACGACTGGCGCAAGCAAAACTATGAGCGCAATAACAGCCAAGAATTTGAGGATGAAGGGCACCGCGGGTTCGCGGTGGCGAGAACGGTGATTGGTTTGAACTGTGGCCATTAAGTTCTGCCTCCTGAGGCTTGAATGGCTGCACGCTGATAGATCAACATCACCAAAAAGCTGATCGCGAACATGACGACGGCAATAGCAGCGCCAAACTGCCATTTTCCAAGTTCAGCCACTTGCTGGAAAATATGGATTGGCAGAACAACAACCTTCCAACCGCCCATAAGGGTCGGAACAACATAAGACGAAAACGAGATGGCAAACACCAAGAGCAGGCCGGCCAGAATACCTGGCATACTCATGGGCACTGTTATCTTCCAAAAGGTTTGCCAGCGCCGCGCGCCCAAGCTGCGTGCCGACTCTTCCAGCGCCGGGTTGATGCCCTGGATCACGCCAACCAGCGATAGGATCATGAACGGCAAAGAAAACTGCACGAGGCCCACGACCACGCCAGTGAAGTTGTACATGAGTGGCAAAGGCTTTTCGTCGATCAGGCCTGTCCAGCGGAAAAATTCATTGATCAGCCCCACATCGCCCATCAGTACCATGAGGCCAAACAGGCGGATCACCATGTCCAGCTGCATAGCGCACAGCACCAGGATCATCAGAGTGGTGTTGCGGTGCACGTCGGTGGTCTTGGCAATGAGGAACGCCAATGGATAGCCCAAAATCAGGGTGATGATGGAAACAAGGGCGGCCAACCCTGCAGATCGCATGGCGGCCTCGTAGTAGAGTGCACGGCCGAAAAAACGCTCAAAGTTGCGAAAATCAAACATCCACTGAACGCTGGCATTGCCTAGCGTAGGACGGTCCAAAGACAAGAGAAACAAGCTGGCGAGCGGGATCACAAAAAATATAAGGAAAAAGAGCGTCCCCGGTGCGGCGAGGAGTGCAGTTCGTCCTGTTTTTCCAATTCTTTGCAGGAGCGCAGACACTGTCTTTCCTTCTTGCTCACGTGGCTCGGGTAGACCGTAGCCCAGTTACTGAGCAAAGTAGCCTCACCACACACAACTATAACAGCCCAATCGGTCTCCACGACCAACAAGCGAATTGGATAGGTGAGGTTGCGAAATGGATAGGTGCTTAGAGAGGCAATCGGCGCTGGCAACTGGACTTCTTGGGTTTAGTTGAGCTGCGATTTGGTGAATGGTCGCGCATTGGTACTTATGCAAAAGCGCCTGAATGCTCAAAGAAAAGCCTTGGTAGCTTCACGATTGTGATTTCGCGTCAGACGCTCCATCAGGTTCTGACCGCGCGGATTAAACTGGAAGCCAAGAGGCAATTGGCGAATTCAGAACAGCGGATTTCGGCCATCGTTTATGCTCTCGGATTCAGTGAGGCAACCAATTTTTCAAAATACTTCTATCGCGAGGTCGGGCTTACGCCATTGGTATTCAGACGTCGGTTTTGAGCCAGATGGACAGTTTGAACCTGTCTCGGCCCATTAGCTGCTGTTCGTCGGGCAAGATCGGCTCTCCCGATTGCAGGCATTCGCCGTATTTGCGAACAATAACTGGGTCAGACGACCGCAACGCGGACCTTTCGGACCTTCGTTTCTGTTACGCCAATGGCTGCATTCTGCTTGTGTGAGGCTCTATTGCATGGTGGTTTTTTGCAGTCCGTCACATTTGTTTTCCTCCACCTCGAAGAGCCATTTTTGTGCAAGGGCATAATCAACAAAAAGTCTGGCAAGACTGTCACGTGGCGCGTTAGCCGGATAAACCGCGTAGACATCGACGGGTCTAAGTCTTACATTTGGTAGCAATTCAATCAGTTTTCCCGTCCTGAAGGCATCGGCAACCAATGGGTATGTTTCGATCATAAAACCCATACCATCCTCGACAAAGGTCCGGGCCATCGCAAAACTATCGCAGGTCGCAATCGATCGCGGTTCGCGCGTGGGAGCTGATCCATCAAAAGTTGTTGCGATACTAGCCCATGGGATCGCGGGACAAGCGATGCGGTCCCAATCTGCAAGGTCATCGATGGTCTTAAGTGGCGGTCGCGCTCGGGCATAATCGGGAGACGCAAAGATGCAGAACTCCAGACTGCCAAGTTTACGCGCTTTGTAGCTGCTGTCGTCGAGGTCTGTCATACGACCGCGTATGGCCACGTCATAGTGAGATCCCTCCAGACTGACATTCTCGTCTGACAAGTGAAGGGTCATTTGCACCTTGGGGTAGGCGCGAGCGAAACCGGCATAGAGCTCTGAATATGGGCGTTCAGAGCTGGAGGCATTCGCTGTGATTTTCAGTGCACCAACAGGTTGCTCCACACGCAGATTAATTGCGGCAAGACCTTCTTGGGCCGCAGAGGTCATTCGCTGACTGGCGGCGAGCAAGTCGGTGCCTGCATCGGTCAGCGACATACGTCGTGTTGAACGATAAAGAAGCGGCAAGCCAAGCTGTTCCTCCAGCTGGGTAATATGGTGGCTAATCACCGACGCAGACAAATTCAGTTTGCGGGCGGCCCCACGGAATGAGCCTAGCTCAGCCACTGCCT
Organism: Hyphomicrobiales bacterium; assembly: GCA_045107035.1. GTDB lineage: Bacteria > Pseudomonadota > Alphaproteobacteria > Rhizobiales. The sequence continues at coordinate 16,862 of JBGCFS010000061.1, read as the reverse complement.
GGAAAATTGCCATCGCGCGCAGTTGGTCGATCATTGTTCGATCCAATCGAATTATAAAGCAGATAATATCTATCTTATCCGACAGTTGATTTTGCGCAATCCTCGCTGAAGTCGCGAACAAGCGGCAGAGAACACAGAAAAAGGAAATAGGATCATGACTTTGATGGTTTCAATTGCGCGCATCTCTCACAAACCAGACGCTTCAGAGCTAGAGGCATTCCATGCCCAACATAACGCTATGTTGGGCGACTACGCCGGACCAGCAAAGATTTTGGATGACCCCAACGATCCGAACCAAATCGCCGTTGTCGTCGATGTTCACGACCTCGAAGGTTTGCGAAAGGCGACCCGCACGCCAGAAGGTGACGCCATGATGCGGAAATACGGGTTCCTTGAACAGCTGTCGTTTTTTCTAGAGTCGTGAGGGAGGCTGTAGGCTGGAGCCTTCGAGCGTCGCCGCCGCTGAATTGGCGGCGACCATAGCATCTTGATGGAACACGCCCATGGGTCATACAGCTCTGGGTAGATATGGGCTCGAAACGAACTTCGGCTTGGCAGACAAAGCCAATCTGTTCAGGGCAATGTTGAGCGCCAGCCTTGCCATGCACACCGGTGCAGTCTCTGTTACTCGTACTGTATGATCACCGATAGAAAGTCTTCGTCACTTGTTACAAATGTATGGTGACCCTTGCCGTGCTTGTCTTCCATGTGCCAAACATCGCCTGGTTCAATATCCCTGTATTCGCCATCGCTTGCAGTCACACGTATAGTACCAGAAAGGCATATGAGCTTTTGGGCTACAGGTGTTGGGTGAATCGGCTCATCCCAGCCTGACTTCAATCTCAGAAACATAGTTCGTTTAACAGCTTCAGGCTGCGAAATCTCAATTGCCTTTGCAGGCGGCGCAAAGGTGCGCTCTTCCAGTTCAACCTCGATATCTTGCCAATGGCTTTCACCTTCAGCGTCGGAAAACAGCTTCTGGAATTTCAATTTTGCGTCCGTTCAGAGGCATTAAGTGACAATCGATAGCGGACATTGGCTGATATGCGGAAGAGATGCAAGATGGACTCAAAGCGGAATTTGCCTCGAAACCAATTCCGACCGAATATCTTATTGCTGAATGTCTGAGTGCTTCGGATGGAGGGAATGGTGAGTAGACTTTGTCATGCCCACTTCGAACCTTCCGATGATTATTCCGTCAAAGCGCATGGAACCATGGTCGTATTACCAGCCAAAAACGTCCGTTGTTGCCCAAGCATGTCTGGGCAATTCGTGTTCGGCTAGAACTCGCAAATACCGACCACGATCTTGCATTGCTTAACACCGCTATCGACAGCAAGCTACGAGGCAGTGGTCTGGTCAAGTTCAAGGTGGCCGATGTCTGCGCCTCAGGCGACATTCAGAAGCGCGCCTCAATTCTTTAAGGCATGACCCAATTTCCGGTTCGGTTCTAGATTACGGAAGGGACGCGCAAATCTTTTGTGGACTGGATCTGCCACCCATTGATGTCAGGTCATGACTTTCTCTGGCCCAGTCGTTTCCATGATCGCCCCCATATTTCGACAAGGCAATATGCGCGAATGCTGAAGGATTGGGTAAATTCAAGTGGTCTCGAACCAAGCGCTTACGGCACCCACTCGATGCTTCGCACCAAGGTCGCGCAGATATGCAAGAAAACCGGCAACCTCCGTGCTGTGTAACTTTGGCTTGGATATACCAAAATGGACAGTACCGACAGGTGCCTTGGTCTACACCTTGAGGACGCGCTCGCTATTTCGGAGAGTGTAGAAATTTAGAATTGATGGGCCAGCGTCAAAGTCGGTCCATTCCTGTCGTTTGCTCCCATATCAGCCTGTTGCAACGCACACATTCGAAGATGACATCGAATTTGAACCCCACGTCTTCCCAAAAACTTCGGTGAGCGGGCAAAACTGCCGTAAGGGACCATTGCACCAATGCCTTAGAAAAAAGGTTAACCGCGCTTTGCATTCGACTGTGCATATTTGCACATCTCAATTAGTCGAAAATATATCCCATGCCCCGGACAGTGCGAATTGTCGTGGGCTTTGTCGGATTCTGTTCAATCTTCTTTCTGAGGCGACAGATGTGCAAATCAATCGAACGATCAAACGGTTCCCAGTCTTTGTCATGAGCTTGTTCAAGCAATTGATCACGGCTAAGTACACGGCCCCGGTTTTCAGCGAAAACCCGAAGCAGATTAAACTCCATCGCTGTCAACTGAATCTCGTTCTCATCTGAACCAAACAGTTTTGCACCACCGATATTGAGGATACAGTGACCAAATTGTATCGCAGCGCTCTCCGATATATTTGCTGATGCCGCGCGATTATTAAGCGCTATAGCTCCGGGCTTCAAATGACGTCGCAACGTTGATTTAATTCGGGCTTCCAATTCTCGCAGGTCAACAGGTTTTGCCAAATAGTCATCAGCTCCGAATTCCAAGCCAAGAACACGATCGATAACTTCCGCAGTTGCCGTTAGCATAATAACAGGAACATCTGAGGTCTGACGAAGTGTCCTTAAAGCACTTAAACCATCTTCGCCGGGCATGTTGACGTCCAATATAATCAAATCAGCCACGTCGCTCTTCATGAGCAAATGCATGGTTTGGGCATCCGCAGCTTGGGTGATGCTGTAGCCACGTTCGCCAAGATATTCTCCAACCATTTCCCGCAAATGAGGCTCATCATCACAAACGACTATCCGGCCTTTGCTTTCCAACATTTTAGGGTCCTGTATCATTTTGCCAGCCTACCGATCAGCTTTTCGAGATCATCCGGTATGATCGGTTTTTCCAGATATGGAAGCGCATTTGTTTTGAAAAATTTGGAGACGGTGGAGCTCATGGTATCACCCGTTATGAACGCGATCTGCGTTTTTTTGGACAATTTGCGTTTAGTGTATGCCTCGTAAAATTCTTGACCATCCATCTCTGGCATTTTCATATCACATAAGATGATATCGAATTTGGCTGCGTTCATTCGCTCAAGCACTTTCTTGGGCGAGCTATAAACCTCAACAGAATGCCCGATCTGTTTCAAAAGTTCCTCTATCATTGCAGCGACGTCTTCATCATCATCAATCACACATATTTTTAGAGGCACTGACTGATCATTTCGTTCAGCGGGTTCATCAACATTTTGTTGTGATTTATCCGCTGCTGTGAGTCTGACATGAAAAGTCGCACCTTTGCCAACATCAGAGTCAACCAACAGCTCGCCATAATGTGAACTTATGATGCGATGGCTTAACGCTAAGCCCACACCCGTCCCGCGTCCCGCTTCCTTCGTTGTGAAAAGAGGTTCAAAAATACGCTTCTGAACCTCCCTTGAAATGCCAATTCCATTGTCCGCAACGGATACGATCACTTCATTGGAGCGGCGGTCATATTGGGAACTGAGTTTGATAACACAATTTCTCTCGTCGTCTGGAAAGGCCTGGCACGCATTCATAATAAGATTGGTGAAAACCTGTGCCATTTGATCGGCGTCTATATCGACATCAGGCAGATTTGGATCCAATGTAGTCTCCAACTGGATTTTTTCAGTATCAATATCTGCCAGAGTCGTATCAATTACCATCCTCAGAACATCATTTACAGAACCGCTTTCGATGTTCAGTGGATTTTGCCGCGCCATGGCGAGGAACATTTTGACAATTTTTGCACAACGCTCAGCGGCTTGACTAATCCGCACAATGCGCTTGGCCTGAACAGGGTCGTCAATATGTTCTTGCAGCATAAGTGAATAGCCAACGACAATTGAAAGCGGATTGTTCAGTTCGTGTGCTACACCGGCAAGCAATTCACCAAGCGCTGATAAATTTTCGCTCTGGTGGGTTCGATGACGCTCTTTTTCAAGCTCCTGCTGCGTGGTGCGCTGTTCTGTTACATCTTTAAATGTCAGCAGATATCCGCCCAAATTGGTGCGGTAGGAAGAAGCTAAAATTGTACGCCCCTCAACGGTCGTCAGTTCAGAATTTTGCGCATGATTTCGTACGTCTTGTTCTGCGAAAGATGCCCACTCTTCTTTGGTCAAACCTTCAGGCATGACCAATATACCCGATATGGCAAAATATTCGCACAGCCCGTAGAATGTTTGGCCAAGCTCGAAGACGCCCTTGCCATCATAGAAGATTTCATTTGCTTTCTGGTTGAAAAGCTCAAGTCGCATCTCAGAATCGTAAAGCATAACGCCATCGTCGAGCGCTTCGATAGCTTCGCGCAATAAATCTCCAGCTTCTTTTTCCGCTCGTTGCGCCCGGCGTTGTTCGGTCACTTCACTAAAAGTGAGTAGATACCCGCCGTGACCCGTCCGGTGCGATGAACCGCGTATGGTTCGGCCGTCTTTCAGCTCCACATTTACGTTTTTTGCGTAGTTTCTTATGAGTCGTTCAAAACCGGCGATCATCAATTTTGCAGGAACGCCAAACGGCTTCTTATAAACGCCGTTTTCAAATTGCTCGGTTAAAACAAGCTTGAAATCATCGCCGGGTTGCGCAATTCGCGGCGGTAGGACATCCGGGTAAAGCATTTTGAACATGCGCTCGTTTTCAAGAACGAGTTTGAAATCTGAGTCCCAAAGAACAAAGCCTTCATCAAAGGCTTCCAATGCCTCATGAAATTGCGCGTTTGCGTTTTCCAGTTCTTGATAACTGGTTTCTCCATCAGGTGACCTAACCTGACAGGAAACAACTATGCTTTCACCATTGTGCTCAAGAAGACGAGACGAAAAATGCAGGATCAGTTCGGTGCCGTCGTGCTGCGTGGCAACGATTGGCACATTCTGCGCATGTCCGTGCTCCTTAAGCTCTTTAAGGAAACCTGTTCTCGCATCCTGATCCGCCCAGCGGTTTAGTGCATGTCGGAGCACATCAAGTTGTGGCGCAAGGTCTGCAGAAGTGAATAAGATCTCACCGGTATTAAACCTTGAAATTAAAATGTTGCTAGGAAAGCGTTCAACAAGATCACGCAAAAAATTCCGATCATTGAGAATCACCGACGAGTTTTCTACTTCACGCAATTCAAGCTGCTGCTTGCCGCCTGCAATAAACGCTTCAACCCAGTCGTCATATCGCGCGCGAGTGATACCTGCAGCTTCGCAAATAGTATCAATATCCCGCTCGCCCCTAATGCCGCTAAGTACAAAATTCGCCTTTTGCTCGATTGTTAAATTGTTCAATGAAGGTCATCTCCGCATGCGCTGCGATTGATATGGAAGCACTTCGATAATGCCACCAAATGCACTTGCAAAAAATCTGTAAGCGCATTGAATTTTAGTGATCAAGATTTCGATTTGATGTCATCAATTGTATCAATTGTTTCAGTCAAGCGAAAGATTCCCAAAAATCAAAATAAATGAAACCTGCTTGGAAATACCGCCGAAACACACCGGCCCCATATTTCTGAGCATTAATTGGTTTCGAAGTGTTCAATGTGGATGCGGAACAGGCAGTTGTTTATGGCCCCACATAGCACAACCAAATCCCGGGCAATCTTGAGATTGAATCCAGTCGGACCAGTTCTACAATGCAAGCGCGCGCATCTGATGCATGCAATAATCAAAAGCCTGGCTCAGTAAAAACTTCGATTGCAAACTAGGTTCGATGGCGGCCTGGACAAGCCTGAATAAATTGATGCCAGTTCGCCCTGTGATGGCAACAAAGGCAATCATGCAGATATAGAAAGATGGGTGAACATAAAAAAACTAGCCATCTATATGCAGTTGTGGAAGATGCCACCCGCCAAGCATTCGGCGAAAGCAAAAGTATCGCGATTCCTTGTGACCCCATTGGCGGCAGAAATAACTTTGCAATTACACCAGCCGGAACAGACAAACCTTTGGTGCAACCTGCTAATATTACAGATAAAATCACGCTAAACCTAACGGTAAATATTGATGGCAAAGGCGAAAGACCAACGGCAAACCGCAGAGAAAATGATCAATATCTCTGCACTTTTAGGCACGAAGAAACGCGGAAGCTTACGAGCGCTCGCCTTTCCTCAAAACTCAGACGCTAGACTTCAAAATCACAAGTCTGGGGTATTCATTCATTAGCTATCGATCGCATCCCATGTCTATCTATCTTCTTCTTTTTGCAATCCCTATAGTCTTCTATCTACTGCCAGCGCTTGTGCCGATATGGCGCGCCTTCCTAATTGTTTGGCCAGCCGTCGGAGTTCTTATATTCGTAAGCCGGTACGAGCTTGTTTTCCGCGACGCGGAGCAAGATCAACTTGCATTGCTGTTCAACAAAGCACTCCTACACTTCCTGCTCAACCTTTGGATAACTGCTGCGTTGGTTCAGCTCATACGTGGGCTGGTTCGCGCAAAAGGATACCGAGAGAACTACCATCACTGGCTAGTTGTCGCCGCCGGCGGTTTTCTTTCTGTGAGCCTCGGAATTTCAGCATTTTTCACACACTATTAACGAAAAATTCTGCGGAAACCGTTGTTGTTCACAATAACAAGGACTGGGTATGTAAACTGCTTTTTGACCCGCTGCTAAACCTTCAGTCTCAGCCTATTCTGTGCAATGAGAGCACCCTCAACATCAGAACGTTTGAATTTTCAGGTGTTCTAACTAAACCGGTTCGAGTGTACAAATGCTGCATCAAAGTTGCGGCAGTCGCGCTTCACATGGATGGACGGTGGAACTTCAAACATAGGTGCCATGTTACCCGGGTACGTTGCGTGTTTAAGTTAGGATACACATAACCCAGCGCGCGCTGGATCGATGAGCCTAATGCGTATATCTGTTGTTTAGCCTCTAACTCGAAAAAAATAACCCTCACGATGATATGTATCATCGTGAGGGATTTTGGAGGTAGTCAGTGATTATAAGTCTCTTGATCGCAACCAGACAGGCAAAACCGTCCGGAGAAGCGTCTATTTTAACGTGCTGCGCGGCAGATAACTTTGACTGGATAGTTCAGGGCTTTTTTGAGACTATCAGCACCGTTATACTTGCCCTTCTTAATGTTAGAGGGTTTGGCAGCTGCGGCCCTAAAATAGAAAACAGCGATTGCTTTCGTTTGCCACTCACGGCTAAGGACAGCTTCTTTGCGCAAACCTTTTGCCATTTGATTTTTCAAGTTTTCCCGGCAGGCCTCACCCGGCGTGCCCCACCAATGGGTCTTTGTGAGCTTCGCATCAAACACGACGCTTTTCTTATAGACTCCCCATCCCTTTGTCCCCACTGGAGCTAATTGTTTAAAGTAAGTCTTGGCTCCGTGACTATCGCGAGAAATACTTGTCGCATAAATGGAATTTGATCCCCTAGCTTTCGCAAAAAGGCGCACCATGTAACGGTGGCTTGTATTTTCAAAACCGGCATAGCCACTAGCGGTGGCCTTAACGATGGCAGCCTTTGTATCAATGCCCTCTTTGACAATATCGACCCGTTCCATTTTCCCAGCAGATGCAGAAGTTGCAAGAAGCGGTGAGCTGATCAAGAGCGCGGCAGTTGCGCATAAGACTGTTTTAGTTGAAAAATGTAGCATGCTTTCTCCATTCAAATTATTTCGAACAACCAAGTTGAATAAGGCACATGGCTGACGAGTGATGACATTCAAAATGGCTAGCTATGTGCATCTATGGCTAATGACATGGATCAATACGGCTAACCGGTGATACATGAAAATACGACGCCAATTTTTCGGCTTGATGTTTGGAGTTGTTTCAAGTGTATCGGCATGTTCGACCTTGAAAACAGTTGAAACATTTAGGAGCGGGTCAGGATTTGATGCGCTCAAATCGCTACCATTATCGTAGACCATCAACTCATAACGTATTTTCCGGGCACTACGGGTCGAGATAGCTACCCGAGCGACGCGTTCGTCCGATCCTTGCTGATCGCTCTTCTAGAAAGCAGTCGGTACCCGGTTTAAAATCTATATTTTGGTCAAAGGTGTCATCTGCAGCTTGTGATGATGGTCAATTTTCAGAAACAAATAGGATGCAGCGCAATCCAATCTCCAGGTTTTTCCAGAAGATGGCTGATGTGTTGAAACATCCGAAAAAAATTATGGTTCGAAGTGAAGTCGGTAGATTCACACGCACTAAACCATTTCAACTCTACGCCGCGTTCGGCCGCCGCATAGAGAAATATCTGAAGGGCCTCAGAGCTTATTTGAGTGCCTTAAACTAAATTGATGAGCCGACCATCTGCCCCACTCTGCAGCATTGGCGTCCAGAAAAATGCAGTTGCGGGTGTAGAATCGCTGCACGGAGAGCATACATCCGAGCAGACATGTTCGGCACATTCAGACGGGCTTCGGCAAAATCGAGTGTTTCAGGCCCCGCCCCATGAGTCCTAAAGTGCATGTAGCTCCAAGACAGGATTGTCGCACGCGCCATGAGACCGGCATCGTTCGTTGTGAACAGACTACCTTCGCCAGTTTTGATGTGCTTTTAGGTTTGTGTCGAGAAACGGGCAGCGTGTCCCAATTTGCCCAACCGTACCGCGTTCCAGCGGGCCCCCATTATGTGGGCGCAATCCTTGATCACAAGGTTCTTTCGTTCCCGGCAGATTTGCACCAACTGTTCCATATCGCAGAGATTGCCGCGCATATGGGACAGGAGCAAAAATCTGCACCTGCTGAACTCTACTTTTTATAAGATCTACAAAGCCTATACACTGGCTCTCGGCTGTCTCAACCAATATTGGCCGCTCACCAACTGCTGCGAGTGCTCCGGGCAATGGAGCCGGGATGAATGCATTCGTCAGTACCACATCCTCAAGGTTAAAACCGCTAGCACGCAAAGCTATCTGCAACGCCTGCCCACCGGAGGTGACAGCAAGACAATAGACGCTGCCTTGCCAATTGCGAAATTCTTCTTTCAGTTTCGCAACTTTACCAAATCTACCAGTGGCAGAACTCTCGCGAAGCAGTCGTCCAGTCGACAAAACATCATTTGCCCGGAATAAAGGCCTCTGGCAGCGCAGATTGTTGGGCGAAATTTTCGGAGAAGCGACGTGGTGTAGTCAATTGCAGCGCAGCGGTCAAAGTACGGTTTGCTCACACTTGAACTGAATCGTACCGGCTGAACTGGACATCGCGCAGCCCCCAACACAGCCCGAAAGTTGATCTGAAACGCGCTGAGCACCGCCCGCAAGCACAAACTCGGATGAAATGATCGGCTACATTTCGATCATGATCGAATTCGCTCGTAGAGTGGATCATACGGCCCTGTGGCGATGACCGTTGCAGCAACCAACTCACCGAGTTGATCCAGCTTCATGGTGGAGCCAATCTCGGCCTTTTCCGGGACAACAAAAGCATAGGCAAGGTTCATTCCGAGCCGATGGCCCCAATCCCCCGAGGTCACGGTGCCAACCACTTTGTCACCTTCCATCAAGGAAGCTCCGCCATGGGCTGGCGCATGATTGCAGTCGATGCTTAGGCTTACGAGTTTTCGTGTGGGACCGGCACTCATGCGCTCTTGCAGAGCCTTTTTTCCGATGAATTCACCCTTGTCCATTTTTACGAATCGGCTAAGGCCAGTTTCAAAGGGATCAAACTCAGTCAGTAAGTCCGCTTTCCAATGCAGGAATCCTTTCTCCATTCGCATGGAATCCACTGCGCGCGAACCGAAAAGTCTCATCCCGTGCGGTTCACCAGCCTTGCGTAGCGCAAGATAAACCGCATAGAGGGAAGCATTAGGCACATGGATTTCGTAAGCAAGTTCGCCTGAGAAACTGACCGACATTACTGTGGCTGGCGAAAAGCCAATGAAACATTCACGCACGCTCAGCCAGGGGAAGCTTTCCTTGCTCCAGTTGCCGCGACTACACGCCGTAAGCACATCACGCGCCTTGGGACCCGCCATAACCAGAATCGTCTGATCGTTGGTTAGACTCTTTATCTGCACATCTTCATCAGCGTGCACATGTGCATTGAGCCAATCCATGTCGTGGAATTCGGAGGCTACCGCCGAACCATACCAGATCCGGTCACCACCGCGATCCGATGAGGGGAGGTTTGCAAATGTAGCTTCTCCTTTCACCATTCCGAGATGATTCAACAAATAGCCCAACCCAACTTTCCCAGGCTTGCTGGTTACACGACCACAAAACATACGGTTGAGGAAAACATGCCTATCTTCGCCTGTGATTTCAAAGCGGTTGAAACCATTGACTTCGCACAGGCCTACATGGTCACGCAGATTGGACACTTCGCCAGCGACAATCTCAAATGTTTCGTCAAACCGGAAAGTCTTTGAAGGATGGAAATCTGCTGATGGCTTGACGTACTCCATACGCTCCCAACCATTTACCACGGTGAATTCAGCGCCTTCTGCTGCAAGTATCGGTGTGAGCGGGGTTGTCTTGGCCGGTCGGCCGGCGGGGCGGTGTTCGTGGGGGAAATGAAACCGGAACTCATTTTGATAGTCTTCGATCGCCTTTAATGCCGTTAGTTCGACATTAGTGTGTCCCGTGAAACGGCGCGGATCGATGCACCAGGTATCATAGCAGGCTTCTCCGTGTACGATTTGCTGTGCCAAAAGCCATCCATGACCTCCGCCTTCTCCCAGACCAGCGCGTAGGCCAATTATGCAAAAAGCGTTGCGCTTGCCTGGAATTGGCCCAACCAGTGGCGCACCATCAATGGTATAGGTTATTGGACCATTGACAACGGTGTGAATACCGGCCTCCATCAGCGCTGGCATTCGGTCGAATGCTCCTTCAAGAACATCCATCACACGATCCAGATCGTCCGGACAAAGCGCATTGACAAAATTTGGATCGATCCCGTCCAAACCCCAAGTTTTGCAATTTTGCTCATAGAAGCCGACGAGCAATCCATTTTTTTCCTGACGACAGTAATAGTCCGAGATTGGGCAGCGCAGCAGCGGCATACGATGGTCTGCTTCCTTGATCGCCGGGATCTCATCCGTTAGAAAATACTGATGCTCCATGGATGCGACAGGATGGTGCACTCCCATCATTGCGCCGACTTCGTTCACCCGATAACCACCGGCGTTTACAACGACATCGCAATCGATATCGCCGTGCAAGGTGTGTACAGTCCAGGTATCATCGTTATGCTGAGTTAATGCAGTTACTGGCGTGTTGCGATATATCTCAGCACCTGCTTTACGAGATCTTCGGGCCAGCGCCTGACACAATTGAGCCGGATCGATGTCACCATCCAGGGGGTCCCAAAGCCCGCCAAGAAGATTATCCGTCGAAATCAACGGATGGCGACGGGCGCATTCCTCGGCATCAATCACTTCTAAGTGAACATCCATTCCACGCGCCATGGAAGCGAAATGGCTGTATCCTTCCATTTGTGCTTCCGTGTTGGCCAAGCGGATTCCTCCATCCGCGTGGTGGTAATTGATTGGATAATCGGGATCCTCAGCCAGTTCCTTATAGAGGTTGATTGAGTGTGTTTTGAGCCCGACCATTGTCTGGTTTGCACCAAAATTCGTCACCTGAGCCGCCGAGTGCCATGTGGTGCCACTGGTCAACTCGTTGCGTTCGACCAAAACAACGTCTGACCAGCCCTCTCTTGTCAAATGATAAAGGGTTGAACATCCGGCAATTCCACCACCGATTACCACAACTTTTGTGCGCGACTTCATTAGAAACTCCCGTAAATCTTGAATCTCAATGGGAGCAAATTGCTGTGGCCCGTCAACGGGATTTGTCTAAATTCTAAAAATACGAAATTGAATAGCTGAAAACTTCGCAAAGCAAAGAATTTCATTTGATCCGCAGAAAAATCCATAGATTCGGCGGTTGTGAATATAAGCTGGCTGCCCATTCGCCCGCCAAGAAGCGCAGAAAAATACATTTCATCAAGCACACCGTAAGCATGACAAGCAGAAACTGTAAGTTTGGAATTCACCCAATTATTTTATTTGATCTGTTCATCCAGGCTCAATCGGAAAGTGCTGCCAAGCCAAGGCATTACCTCCAGAGCTGGTTGCAGGACTCGTTTTTGAACCAGAGATCGAAGGGTGTTGGAAACAAACAATTGCGTGGCTTCGGCGCATTCCGGCGTTGTCAGTATGAAAATTTCGCGTGCAAATCCTTTGCCGGGAAACGGGTGGAGTTGCACTTGGGAATGGAATCTCTGGGCCCGCATGAAACTCAAGGGCGTCGTAATTGCCCAACCGCTGCCGGCCGCAATCATTGCCATCATGGTTTGGTTGCTTTCGACTTCGAACCGGTTCGGCAATGAAATCCGCAACCGACGCATGTGCGTCTCTATCTGTTGGCTGATATGTTGAGATGTACTGTAACGCAGAAAGGGAAGCGTGCTGTTCCCAGCCAAAAGTTCTTCCGGTGAGTTCTTTGAATTCGACGGAGCCGCCAACACAAATGGGTCACGTAGAAACGGTGTTTCCAGCAGATCCAGAGTATTTTCGCTCGGACGATTTGCCACCCCTAGATCGATTTGGCGCTGACGCAGCAACTCCAATATCGCATGGCTGGCGCAAGTCCGATGTATGAAATCGCAATTGGGCATTCCAGATGCCAGGTTAACGGCAAGCTCAGGAGCAATATCGCTGTCGAAGTCTTCAATCAATCCCAATCGCAATCTCTGTGCCTCAAGAATATTGCCGAAGACGATGGCAGCCTGTCCCTTACGGATCATGGTCAATGCCTCGTCAACGTATTTGAGGAATATGCTTCCGGCGGGAGTCAAAACCATCGGACGTCGGCTATGATCAAGCAAATCAACGCCCAATCGGTTTTCCAGACTGCGCAAATGATGCGAAACAGTGCTGATCGACAGCCCGGTTTCGTGCGCCACTTTCTGAATAGAGCCAAGGGTTGCGGTAAACTGAAAAACTTCCAGCCACTTCAGACTTAAGTCAGATCTCAGCAAATGAGTTCCTTTCGCATTTTATCTTGGTAATCATTGCCACCAAACAATTACAGCAGCTGGACCTACCGAGGTAAAGAAAAAATCGAAACTTAAATCATACTTATTCGAAACTAGGGAGTTTGGGTCCGTCAACGTCAATTTTTGATGCCAATATGAGGCTTGGTCCGTCGATTGCCAGTGTCCTGAGGCGCCTTAGTTGGGTAGTGCGGATCAAAAATTGGGAGAGAAATTTGACATCAACCTTTGTAGCGATAACGATGCACTCACGGTCGACATTTTTGCATAGCTTGTTCAAGGCGCTTGCTTAGAGTGGAAATCACACAAATGGGTTGGGTCAATTTCGGTCCTGTCCCCGCGAAACCAAAAATCCAATTCAGTCAGGCCTAGTGTCAGAGAGCGATAGAGCTGATTGATCCCGTAAATGAGGAAACAATATGAAGAAATTACTTTCAACTGCAATGGCTGCCGCGCTTATGGCAGTCGTAGCACCGATAGCTAATGCTGCCGACGAAATTACAGTAGCATATTTTTTGGAGTGGCCAACGCCTAACCAATTCGCACAGGCCAATGAGTTGTATGAAGAAGCTCTTGGTGTGAAAGTTAACTGGGTGTCCTTTGACGCGGGTACAGCCATGTCTGCTGCTATGGCATCTGGCGACGTTCACATTTCATTTTCGCAGGGTGTAACGCCATTCCTGGTTGCCACAGCTGCCGGCCAAGACCTGCAAATTGTTGACATCGCTGTTTCCTATTCGGACAATGACAACTGCGTTGTGCGTGCCGAGCTTGAAGTCGATAAGGAAAATGCTGCTGAAGTTCTTAAAGGCAAGAAAGTTGCAGTGCCGTTGGGTACAGCTGCTCATTCTGGTTTCCTGAAGCAAATCAAGTATCTCAACATTGCCGAGTCAGATTTGACCATCGTGGATATGGCACCTTCTGATTCCGCTGCTGCCTTCTCTCAGCCGAACACAGATTTGGCCATGGTATGTGGTTGGGGTGGTTCGCTGCGCAAAATGAAAGAACATGGAAGCCCAATCATTGAGGGTAAAGAAAAAGAAGCTGTCGTCGGTAAAGTGTTCGACGTGACTTCCATTCCAACCTCTTTCGGCGAAGAAAACCCTGAGCTTCTTGCCAAATTCCTGAAGGTTACAGCCGACATGAATGCCAAGTATCTGGGTGAATCAGACGGCATGATTTCTGACATTCAAAAAGCTGCCGGTATGGATCTGGAAGGTACGAAAGCGGTCATCAAGACTTTTGCGTTCCCAACGGTAGATGAGCAGCTTTCTGCTGAATGGCTGGGCGGTGGCGTTGCTGCCTATCTTACCGATAGCGCTGGAAGCCTTGAAGCAGACGGTAAAATTAAGGCTTTGCCAGATTATAGCGCTGTGGTTAACTCCAGCTACCTGGAAGCCGCATCAAAAATGTAGGTTTTAAAAATCGTTGAACGCAGGCGCAGCGAAACTAGTTTTCGCTGCGCCTTTTTTAAATCTGTCAAAAACCCGAAGGGATAATTCTAAATGTCAGGTCTTAAGGTTGATGACGTTTCGATGACTTTTGATTTGCCTGGGGGCGGTAACGTCGAAGCGCTCAAAAACATCGAATTGGATATTAAAGAAGGGGAATTGGTTTCCGTACTGGGACCATCCGGTTGCGGGAAAACAACTTTGCTCAACATACTGGCCGGATTTTTGGCGCCGACGAGTGGCACAATTTCTCTGGGTGACCACAAGGTCACCGAGCCTAGTTCTGAACGGGGCATGGTCTTCCAGCAAGGCGCTTTGTTTGAATGGTTGAATGTATCCAGGAACATCGGCTTTGGCCCCGAAGTGAAGGGGACGCCGCAATCTGAAATTGACAGTCGTGTAAATGAACTGCTGGGAATTGTCGGATTGCAGGAATTCGGCCAAAAGATGATCTATGAATTGTCTGGCGGCATGCAGCAACGTGTTGCTTTGGCACGTTGTCTGGCTAATGATCCTGAAGTCATACTGATGGACGAACCTTTGGGTGCGCTTGATGCGCTTACCCGCGAAAAAATGCAGAGCCTGGTACTTGATATCTGGAAGAAAACAGGAAAAACCATCATCTTAATCACCCACTCGGTTGAGGAGGCGTTACTACTTGGGGAGCGCCTGATTGTGATGGCGCCACGGCCTGGTCGTATTCACAAGCAGTACAATCTGCCATTTGCTGAACTGGGCGTGGGTGCTGATTTGCGTGAAGTCAAACAGCATAAAGATTTTGGTTCAAAACGCGATGAAATCCTCAACATGATCTGGGACATGGAAGAGGAAATCATGGGCCGGTCGGAATTGGTATAGGGGACAGCAGATGGCACAAGAACTTATGGATGTCCTTGCGACGACATTTTGGATGATCATCGGCATTGTCGGGATCTTCGCGATTGTTTTGACCGTCAGTGGACTGGTCTATTTCGTCTCGAATTTTATTGCTTCCAAGAAAAATCAGATGCGTGGCTATGCCAGTCAAAAAACAGTTACATTCGGGGATGAAAGCTCGGTAACAGCCAACCGTGTTGCATCAGTTGGCGGTGTGGTAACGGTCTTTGTAATATGGATGATTGCTACCGGTTCAAGCCTGCTGCCGTTTCAAGTGCTGCCAACACCGTTTATTGGCGACACGCAATTTGAATATACCGCAACCAACGCTGCCGGTGAAACTGATACAGCCACCGTAAAAGTCCGGGTGAACCGCTTTGGTGACACCACGGCGGAACAACTCGTTGCGCCGGAAACCTCTGACGGATTTGCCAAGGATGACGTTGTGATGGTGCAGGAGCGTCGCGCAAAATTGCTACGTGCACAGAACAACGATGAGGGCGGCAAAGAAAAGCCATATCGGGTGACAGAGATTAACGGACAACCGATAGATTTTGACCAAACCGTTGAGATTGAAAACGCCACAGTGTTGATGACCAAAGCGGGCAGTTTGCAGGTTCGGCCATATGCGGGTCCAACAATGGAGTCGCTGTATCTGCCTCCGCCTGAACGGGTCTGGATCCGTTTTCTGGAACTGAATGCAGAAGGTTATCAGGGGGTTGGACTTTGGGAAAACGTCATGTGGTCCTTGATCCGTGTAATTCTTGGCTTTTTCCTAGGGTGTCTGTTTGGCATTCCTTTGGGGTTTGCAATGGGCCTTAATTCATGGGTGCGTGGATGGTTTGATCCTATTGTTGAATTCATGCGTCCGGTTCCGCCTTTGGCTCTGATCCCGTTGGTCATAATCTGGTTTGGAATTGGGGAACAAGGTAAGATCAGTCTGCTGTTCCTGGCTGCTTTGTGGATTATGATTATCGGTGCCCGGGCGGGTGTGTCTGGCGTAAACATTTCAAAAGTTCATGCGGCTTATTCACTCGGTGCAACCAAGACTCAGCTGCTGAAAAGGGTAATATTACCCAACTCGCTGCCTGAGATATTCACAGCCGCACGCGTGGCAATGGGCGTCTGTTGGGGCACCGTTGTTGCTGCTGAACTGGTAGCTGCGGAAAAGGGTGCCGGTAAAATGATCATCGCTGCTTCAAAGTTTCAGCTGACGGAAATCGTAATTATCGGCATCATTATCATTGGCGTGATTGGCTTTGGTATTGATGTGTTGATGCGCATGGCTGAAAATAAGTTGGTGCCTTGGAAAGGAAAAGCTTAAGGGTGGCTCGGTTCTAATTGCGCCGGATGCCATCCTCAGTGCAAAAGGGCCACATTTGTGCAACAGTGCCATCAGATCGACTAGTCGTACAGAAGTGACTGACCCGTAGGACTGGAATGTTGTGAGTCCCTCGTAATGCCATATATTCTGTGACCAAGTCTTGCAATTTTACAATCTCCTGCAATGATCACTGGCCAGTTCGGGAAGAGTATCCCGGACACGATGTTGGGAGAACGGGGGCAAGCCTGCACGAATGCTTGCTTGAAAATCTTTGCTACTGAGGATGCGCCAGCCCATGGCGCTCAATCAATCCTGAAAGCCTTTAATCGTGGGG
>JBGCFS010000060.1:0-9575 GCA_045107035.1 Hyphomicrobiales bacterium | reverse complement strand
TGCCAAATAAATGGCATTAGTTGCTTTGGCGGACGAGCGGGTTCAGCCTTAGGAAATGGGCTTATTCTACTTTCAAACCAGCTAAAAAGTGCGGCTAGCATGAGAATTTTCCTGTTGTTGTACGTCAGCTTTACTCAACGTAGCATCGCTGAAAAGTCGCTCAGATTATCAAAAACTCTTGCATAGTGCTGTCACTAGAAGGTGACAGCACGGAACAATCCTGAAAATTTAAGTGGCCCTTGCGTGTTCATTGATGTGGCAAATCCGGTAACCTAGAACTGAAGGCCTTCCGGCATCGGTAACCATTCGGTTTTAAGCCAACCTATGACACCCGTTTTTGAATGCTCAACAAGGGTGAAAAGTTTATCTTTGCTCAATTTTCGTAGCATGACGGTACTGTTTTCTGGCAAGGCATCTGTTGTGGAGCTTGCTAAATTTGGCTCGTTTCTCAATGGAAATAAAGCGCCCTTTGGCAGTTTGAGACTTATAGGTTTCCAATCGTTGGGGTCATCCGCTAATGCATCTGTAATCATCTCACGATCAATCGAACCGTCACTGCTCAAAAACTGTACATACTCCACACCTTCGCCTGCCGCGACGGCTGTCATGTGCAAATACGGGCGTTCATCTTCAACTTCATAAACGCTCAAATGCCAGGTGGGTCCGCTCCGCATGCTGGTACGAATCTGTTTGAGAACGGGATCGATTTCGGGGTTTGACAAGTCAGATTGTGCCGACCTCGCATCAAAGCCTGTCTCTGTGCCCAACAGCAATTTGAAGAACACGTTGACGCCGCCATAGCTAATCCTTGTTTCTACCATAAGGTCGCGCACGCCATCAAAATTGGCATCCACCAAACGGACTTCGGTAGACCGGTCAGATGTAGCAACTGCTTCCTGATCAATCAAAACTATCGATTCTGGATCATCATTTTGAGCAAGTTCTGCAATTAGGCGCCCTTCCGTGCGCCGAATGATCAATGTTTGGTCTGAAGAAACAGGCAAAATCGCCTCGGACTGTACACCCAGACGAATCATAGTTTCATCGTTTGGCAGTTGGAGAACACTTGCTGTGTGGGGCATTGAAAGCGTGATTGTTTTGTCGTTTGCAAAACAATTTTCGGAAGCGCCTGTAATGACTAAAAGTGCGCCTAAAAGGCTAGTAAGGCGTCCGAGCATATTTCTGGTACTTTCAGGTATTTTAACAGGCAAACCGACGTTTTTTTTCGCCAGTTCCAAGTCGTGGTGTGATAGCAGCCAAGTATGCTTGTAATGTGGCGTAAACGCATTGCATTGACTCTTTTGTAATTTGCCCTCATAGAACGGAAAATTCCTAAAGGAAAGCCACTAGGCGAGCCCAAATGAATTCTGAACTTATGCCACTTGTGAAAATTGTAAAGCGTGCGGCCTCCAAAGGGTCGGCAATTGGCGCGTTCACGACCACCACAACTATCAAGAAAACTAAAACCACCTGATTTCCCTCAGATGCCGCATTCTCTCTCGCCGGTATTTGTAGGGGAGAAGAGGGCTTGGTCATTTGTTACCAGGCGCTTGAGGCGGGAGAGGTTGATGAAAGGACATTTCAATGGGTTATAAAATTGCTGTCGTAGGCGCCACCGGTAATGTGGGTCGCGAAGTACTATCGATTCTGGATGAGCGTGGCTTTCCAGCGGATGAGGTAGTGGCGCTCGCATCAAGGCGTAGTCAGGGTACCGAAGTTTCGTATGGCGACAAAACATTGCGGGTCCAGGCTTTAGACAATTACGATTTTACTGGCACTGATATTGCGATCATGTCGGCAGGCGGTGACCTTTCCAAGAAATTGGCCCCGCAGATCGCAGCAAAAGGCTGCGTCGTCATCGATAATTCTTCGGCGTGGCGTTATGACGCTGATGTGCCGCTCATAGTACCGGAAGTAAATCCGGATGCTGTAGAGGGCTTTTCTAAGAAAAATATCATAGCGAACCCTAATTGCTCAACCGCGCAATTAGTTGTGGCTCTAAAGCCATTGCATGACAAAGCCAAGATCAAGCGCGTTGTTGTGTCCACTTACCAGTCCGTATCGGGCGCGGGTAAAGAAGGCGCGGATGAGCTGTTCACCCAGAGCCGTGCTGTGTTCGTGTCTGATCCTATTGAAAACACCAAATTTACCAAGCGTATTGCTTTCAATGTCATTCCACATATCGACGTGTTTCTGGACGATGGTTCCACGAAGGAAGAGTGGAAGATGGTGGCTGAAACCAAAAAGATGCTCGATAAATCCATAAAACTCACTGCGACAGCAGTTCGTGTTCCGGTCTTTATTGGTCATGCTGAAGCAGTGAACATCGAATTCGAAACCGAAATCACAGCAGATGAAGCACGCAATATTCTGCGTGAGGCACCTGGTTGTCTAGTTATCGATAAACGCGAAGATGGCGGCTATGTTACGCCCTACGAGTCTGCCGGGGAAGACGCGACTTTTATTTCCCGCATTCGCGAAGACAGCACTATTGAAAATGGTCTGAATCTTTGGGTCGTGTCCGACAATTTGCGCAAGGGCGCTGCCCTTAATACTGTTCAGATTGCTGAGTTGTTGGTCAATCGTGGACTTTTAAAGTCAAAAGCTGCTGCTTAAGAGCGCGATTGTTCCAATGGTTGTAGAAAAAGCGCTGTCGGAATTCACTCCGGCAGCGCTTTATATTTGGCATGGGGACCTTAGTCGCGAAGAAGATCGTTGATGGATGTTTTGGAGCGTGTCTGAGCATCCACTTTTTTCACGATGACCGCACAGTAGAGACTCGGACCCCAATTTTGTCCTGGCACTGGTTTGCCAGGAAGAGAGCCGGATACCACAACCGAATATGGCGGAACTTCGCCCATGTGGATTTCACCGGTCGCACGATCAACGATCTTTGTGGATTTACCGATATAAACGCCCATGCCAAGAACAGCACCTTCGCGAACAATACAGCCTTCCACAACTTCGGAGCGCGCACCTATAAAGCAATTATCTTCGATGATGGTTGGGCCAGCCTGAAGCGGCTCTAGAACACCACCAATACCGACGCCTCCAGACAGGTGAACATTTTTACCAATTTGCGCGCAGGAGCCAACAGTGGCCCACGTGTCAACCATTGTTCCTTCATCGACATATGCGCCAAGATTGACAAAAGAAGGCATCAGCACAACGCCCGGCGCAACATAGGCGGAGCGACGTACGGTGCAGTTAGGAACGGCGCGGAAACCAGCGGTTTCAAATTCGGAAGCCCCCCAGCCATCAAATTTCGATGGAACTTTGTCCCACCAAGTAGCACCGCCGGCACCACCTTTGATAATCTCCATCGAATTGAGGCGGAAAGAAAGAAGAACTGCCTTTTTAAGCCATTGATTGACAGTCCAGTTGCCATCTGGTTGACGCTCCGCCACACGAGCTTCACCTTTGTCGAGCAGGTTCAGCGAGGTTTCAACAGCATCACGCACTTCACCTTTAGTGTCGGTGTTAACAGAACCGCTGTCTTCAAAAGCGGCTTCAATGATGGTCTCCAAGGCAGCAAGGTCAGTCATTCGAGCTCCGAAATTTTGTGTGTGTCATGGTTGGAAAATCGAGGCGGACCATAGGCGTATGACGTTAATCTTGCAATGGGCAGCAATCCGGATTACGCGTTTGTTATGAACCAAGCCTCACCTTCAGAATTTCCACTTGATCCGCGCCTTTCCGCTGCAACGCATTTTGTGGCGTCACTTGAGCTTTGCGACGTGTTGTTGATGAACGACACACGATTTGTTTGGCTTATTCTAGTGCCACGCATTGAAGGAGCAGTTGAAATTTTTCATTTGGACGAAGCGCAGAAGGCCCAATTGTCAGCCGAGATAGATAAAATATCAGGTATGGTGCTGGAGTTCACAAATTGCGAAAAACTGAACGTTGGCGCGTTAGGCAATATCGTGCGTCAGTTGCACATACATGTTGTTGCAAGAGAAATTTCTGATGCTGCCTGGCCTGGCCCAGTGTGGGGTGTTGGCACGGCAGAGCCATATAGTGGTGAAGCAAAAAACGAATTTCTTAAGAAATTTAAATCAAGACTTTGAGGCAAGGCTGGTGAGTGATTTTTTTAACGGAACAGCATTTCCAGATGTTTCTTCATGGAATGCATTTTCGGCAAATGAACTGGAACGTAACAGCGAGCGATTGAGCGCTTCAGATCTTGCAGCTGCTTGGCACCATCCAAGAGCAAACGTCTATTTGTTTCACAACGGTGATCCGGTTCTCAAGACCCTTGGGAATGATACTACTGCGATCCTTTCATTGGAGGAGGCTGCAAACCTGTCCACAGACACGGCTAACGGCATCTATTTGGGGGATCGAAATGGCATCCCCTCATTGGCCGCATTCACAAGTTTAGATATTGATCTCCATGAGCCTTATACGACTTTGGATATGCGATCTGTGGTCATCTCAGGGAATCTTCCAGCACACCAAACCGCAGCTTTGGGGCATGGATGGTCAATGCTCGCTTGGCATAAGAATAACCAGTATTGTGCTAGTTGCGGCACCAAAAGTGAGAAAACCCAAGCAGGGTACAGGCGTAAATGTCCTTCGTGTGAGCGGGAGCATTTTCCAAGACTTGACCCGGTTTCGATCATGCTAGTGGTGGATGGCGATAATTGCCTTATGGGACGGCAGCCGCAGTTTCCACAAGGCATGTACTCTTGCCTCGCTGGATTTATAGAGCCAGGCGAAACTTTGGAAAATGCTGTACGTCGTGAGATCATGGAAGAGGCTGGCTTAGATGTATCCACTGTTCGCTACCATGCCACCCAACCTTGGCCATTCCCTCATACTCTTATGATTGGCTGCTTTGCTAAAGCGGCATCTATAGAGATCTCGATGGACGAGACTGAGCTAGAGGACTGCCGTTGGTTTTCGCGTGCCGAAGTTGGCGACATGCTCACACGTGAGCACGAGATAAAAACGCCTCCACCAATGGCAATTGCACATCAGTTGATAAAAGCGTTTTACGAATTTTCTGGCTGAGCGGGGCGAAGGTCCTTGTTTGATTCAGGTTCTTTGATGTTGGCCCGGAACGGACTTGCGGGATACACGCCTAACACCTTCAGTTCGGCACAGAAAAATCCGAGCTCTTCCAACGCGAGTTTAACGTTGGAATCTGTTGGATGCCCTTCTACTTCGGAGTAAAATTGCGTTGCAAAGAACTTTCCACCCAATTGGTATGATTCCAGTTTTGTCATATTGACACCATTGGTCGCAAACCCGCCCATAGCTTTGTAAAGAGCGGCAGGTACATTTCGGACGCGGAAGATGAAGCTGGTCATAACGGTGCCACTATCGGGAGCCGCTTGCAGGTCTTCGCGTGCCAAAATTATGAACCGGGTTGTGTTATGAACTTCATCCTCAATATCATTTTTAAGAACTTTGAGCCCGTAAATTTCTGCAGCAAGGGCTGAGGAAATTGCAGCATCTGAAGCGTTTCCACGTTCCGAGATTTGACGCGCGGAGCCTGCAGTGTCTGCGCCAATAACAGCAGAAAGACCTAACTCGCGGATTATTTTTCGACATTGTCCAAGAGCCATAACGTGGCTTTGCACCGTTTTGATAGAAGCCAGTTCAGATTCGGTGGTTCCAACCAGTTGGTGATGGATTGGCAGGAAGAACTCGCCAATGATATACAAAGACGAAGTGGGTAACAAATGGTGAATATCAGCGACACGTCCTGCAACCGAATTCTCAATTGGAATCATGCCAAGATCCGCTTCGCCTGCTTCCAGTGCGGCAAAACAATCTTCAAAGGTTGCCATGGCCACCGCTTCGGAATTTGGAAATACCTCTACGCAAGCAATATGAGAGTTGGCACCCGGCTCACCTTGAAAAACGACCTTCTTTGGATTGACCTTATTGGCGAGCAGGGCGGCAGTTTCGGCAACCATTTTAATTCCTCAAGATAGAGCTTTTCGAGCAAGTTCAAGATCATGGGGTGTATCAACACCCAGTGGCACTGTGTCAACGATCATTGCATCAATGCGCATGCCGGCTTCTAAGGCGCGCAATTGTTCCAGCTTCTCACGCGTTTCAAGATAGGACGGCTTGAGAGAAACAAAGCGTTCCAACGCTGCGCGCCGATAGGCGTAGATACCAATGTGATGATAGAGCGGCCCGTCACCGTATGGCGCCGTGGCTCGGGTAAAGTAGAGTCCGCGGAGACGGTTGTCTGAAATTGGGCTGCCGATAATTTTGACGACACTAGGATTTGTTTTTTCTTCTTCTTTGCGGATGACCGCTACCAGCGTCGCCAAATCAACATCGGGGTCAGCCAGCGGTGCCAAGCAGGCTTTAATGGAAGCCGGGTCAAGTGTTGGCAAATCACCCTGCAAGTTCAAAATAGTATCGTATTCTCCGGCCGGGTCGACAATCTGTAGGGCTTCAAAAATTCTATCTGATCCTGAGGGGTGGTCTGATCGAGTGAGAACAGCCTGTCCCCCCACCTGTTTTATCAAATCTACAACTTGTGTAGAATCAGTTGCGACTACGACATCGCCGATATCAGCTTCGATCGCGCGACGCCAAACATGAACAATCATTGGCTTACCTGCAATCTTTGCCAATGGTTTATTCGGAAGCCGCGTTGCGGCGAGTCGGGACGGAATTAGTACAAGTGGTGCAGCAGAAGGCATAATTTTCATCTCTGTTACCCAGATATTTAAGGTTTTGTGCAAAAAAACTAAGTTTGAGGCAATTGGTCACAAAGAACTATGCTTATACGTGTTGCATGCGCATAGGAAAGTTTTTAGTTTGCGATCAAATCACAGATGGCGTATCGCCTCAGATAAATTTGATGCAACACCGGCTTGCAAGAGAGAGAAGCGGATGGACTCCTTTGAGTTTAACAAAATCGCAGGTGCTATTCTCGGCACTCTGCTCCTGGTGATGGGACTTGGTATCGTAGCAGATTCCATTTTCAGCCATCACGAGTTGGAAACGCCTGGCTATTCTGTGGAAGTGCCAGACGATGGCGGAGCGACTCAGGTTGCTGCTGTTCCTGAGGAAGAGCCAATTTCCATATTGTTGGCTAGCGCTTCGGCTGATGACGGCAAGTCCGTCGCGAAGAAATGCGCTTCATGTCATAACTTTGAAGAAGGTGGAGCCAACAAAGTTGGTCCTAACCTTTGGAATGTTGTGAATGCCACGCCAGCTGCACATGACGGCTTTAAGTATTCTTCTGCATTGAAAGAGTATGGCGGAAACAATGTTTGGGCCTATGAGAATTTGAATTCATTCTTGAAAGCCCCCAAGAAATACGTTTCGGGTACAACAATGGGTTTTGCTGGCCTTAAGAAGCCTGCAGATCGTGCAAATTTGATAGCTTATTTGAGAACACTGTCTAACGATCCCGCTCCTTTGCCTGAGGCGGCACCTGCTTCTGAAGAAATGCCTGCTGAAGAAGCCCCAGCCATGGAAAAACCTGCTGGAGAAGCTCCGGCTGCTGAGTAACTGACTGACATCGCTGACTGAATTCAGATGCTGAACGCATTTGAATATCACGTTGTGACAAGTAAATTTACCCTTCGGCCCTCGCAGGCCGGAGGGTTTTTGCTTTTTGCCGTGGTATTTTGCATTCGTTTAAATGTTTGATCACGCAAACTTCATACGTGGTTTATTTGCATATGTTCTGGCAAACCCGATAAAACACCCAAATCGCAACCAGTTGCTGGATGCGCGAACCTTAGGAAGTTATTTTATGGCGAACAGTGCTGATCACAACGCGCAAGCCATAGTGGACAAAGGAAAAGAAATGCCCAAGCGACGCCTTTTGCGCGGGCTTTCAACAAAGCTTCTTTTGCTAACGATCCTTTTCGTGATGCTCAGTGAGATTTTCATTTACATTCCCTCGCTGGCAAATTTTCGCAACACTTGGCTTTCTGACAGAGTGGAACGAGCTGCGATCGCTTTGCGTGTTGCTGAAGAAGCTGGCAATTTTGACATGTTGTCTGATCGTGCTGCAGCGGGAATTCTGGAAGAGCTTGGCGTTAAGACTATTGCGGTTAGTCGTGAAGGTCGGCGGCAACTTGTTGCCATGTCTGATATGCCGGACATGATCACTTCAGAGTTCGACACGAGGTCAATGGAACCTACTAACGCTATAATGGAAGCCATTCAGTCATTGCTCTCCGGCAGTTCACGCACCACGCGTGTTACTGGTTTGGCAAGAGGTATGAATGGCCCGGATGGACAACCCATTGAGGTAGAAATTGTTTTGCAAGAAACCGGCTTGCAAATAGCGCTGTTCGATCATTCAATAAATATTCTCAAACTATCGCTCATGATTTCCATTATTACGGCATCGCTGGTTTTCCTGTCTCTGCGTGCCTTGTTTGTGCGTCCATTTCGGCATGTCACAAAGAATATGGTCCACTTTTCTGAAGACCCGGAGGATCCCGCAAGGGTGATCCCGCGCAGCCGTCGTAGCGATGAGATCGGCGTGGCACAGAATCAATTGTCAGACATGCAGGGCGAGTTGCAAAAAATGCTGGCGGAAAAACGCACGCTAGCAGACCTTGGTTTAGCCGTTTCCAAAATCAACCATGATTTGCGGAATATTTTGGCTTCTGCGGTGCTATTTTCAGATCGCCTGCAGGCAATTGATGATCCTGTTGTCCAACGGTTCACACCCAAATTGGTTCGTGCATTAGACAGGGCTATCGACTACTGTCAATCCACTTTGTCCTATGGCCGAGCCCGCGAAGCACCTCCAAGCATCAGGGTGGTTCAGCTTCATACCCTTGTTTTGGAGGTCTCAGAGGTGTTGGGCCTTGATACTGCAGACCAAACTGTCCGCTTTGAGAATTTAATTGCCCCTCAAGTGACCGTGGCTGCGGACCCAGATCAGCTCTTTCGAGTGCTGCTAAATTTATGCCGCAACGCATTGCATGCAATGACAAAAAACAGCGCCGAAATGGCAGATAGTGTCGTAAATTGCCTGACCATTGGGTATCGTGAAAAGGAAGACTATGTCTGCATAACGATTTCTGACACCGGCCCAGGCATTCCTGAAATGCTCCGTGGTTCTCTTTTCAAAGCATTCCAGTCCTCTTCAGGGCCAGGGGGGACCGGCCTTGGCCTTGCTATCGCAGCAGAATTGGTGCGAGCTCATGAAGGTAGTTTGACACTGGACGATACAACGCAGGGCGCAAGTTTTACAATTCACCTACCAAAACGCAGTTCAACCGCGCCGACTCTGGCGTCAAAAGCGACCTTGCGTGTAGTTGATTCACATCAAGATCACAGTGCCTAAAGTTTGTTTGCAGTCAGGTTATATTTGTCTGGAATTACTACTTGCATTTCATTCGCTGTGGCATTAGGGATACGCAACTTGCAGCCCGTTTGGCCAAGCAAATGCACCGGTAGCTCAGCTGGATAGAGCACCAGACTACGAATCTGGGGGCCGAGGGTTCGAATCCTTCCCGGTGCACCATTATTCCCAAAGTATAATCCGATCGAATAAGCAATTTTTGTTTGAATTTGCAGATGATTAGCGTTGGACAGATTTGATAAAGCTGGAAACGCGTTTTTTGGTCTCG